>JBLIOL010000007.1:0-40972 GCA_047639615.1 Planctomycetota bacterium
GGCCTTTTTCGCCCTGCATCGGAGCGTCGAGGCTCTCGGTGGAAGCGTCTTGCTCTAGGCCTGCGTAGTGCACCAGGTCTCCATCGATGCGCTCCTTGCGGGCAGCGTTGGCTTCATGGTGGAGCAGAATGCCGCGTAGGAATCCCCGCAGCTGCGCTTCGGTCTGGCCGCGGAAGGTGCGCCAGGCACGGGTCACGAATTCACACAGGACCCCGGCGACGAGCTCGTCGGCTTGAGCGGCGTTCGGTCGACCGTGTTCGGATTGGCGTGCGCCGATCACGGTGCCGAGGTAGGCGATTTGCTCGCGCCAGAACGCGTCGGCCGCCGAGCATTCGCGCAGGGCGATGTGGCGTCGCAATTCCAGTTGGAAACTCATTGAGAGCTCTCCCCTTCGTCCACGGGGGCGAGCACGGCTAGGTCAATGTCGTCATAGACGATATGGGCCAAGGCCTGGGCGTAGCTTTGATCCCGGGTGAGTTGGGTCTCAAGCACCAGTTGGCGGGCGTCGTCTTCGCGACCGCAGCGCACTAGATCGATCAGCACATTGGCGAGGTCGCGCGGATGGTCGCTGTGATGCCAGGCGCGTCGGTCCAGTTCGAGGGCTCGTTCGGGTTGCCCCCGGCGACGCGCGATGGTGCCAAAATGGCGACTAGCCCCCGCGAGCATCTCCGTACGCCGGCGGCCCTTGGGCAGCAGCAGCGCGGCGTGTTCCTGAGCTTCGCAGAGAGCCTCGGCACGCTCCAATTGGTTGATGTCTGGGTCGCACAGGAGCACGCACCCGGCCGAGCAGCAGAAGACCTCGTCGACGAGGCCCCCCCGGTACCGGGAGTCCAGCAGTGCGAGGCTGCGCTCAAGGTTTACGTCGGGCGTTCCACCCACGTGAAACTGGGCTTGCACCTCTTGCCAGACGCGTTGCTCTGGGCCGCTCAGTTGCGAGACTGGGCGGTCGTCGTAGGCGGCTCTAGCGGCTTCCATACGTACTTGTTCGCTAATTTGGTTCGGTTGCATTTCTCTCTCCCTCTCTAGTTCCTTGCTGTCGCAGTTAGCCACCCACAGGCGAGGGGTAACGGGCCAATCGCGTTGGAACTCGGTTCGGGATCAGATTTCGGTTTCGACCAAACCTCGTCCACAGTTCAGCTCCTGGGACGTCCTGAATCCCGGCTGAGTTCCGTCCCGATTGAAGTGAGGTTCCACTTGTTCCGAATGCGCACGTTTTTGAGCCCTTTCCTGGCCGTCCTGCTGGTCATTTCCGCACAGGCGCGCACACAGGAGCGCTCCGATTGGCTGCAGTTCCGCCAGGTGGCCGGTCAGGAGGCCTTGCCTGGATTGCTCGAACTGGCCGACTGGGCCCGGGCGAACAAGCTTTACGCATTCGCAAGCCAGGTGAATAAGGGTGTCCTGACCCTCGACGCGGACCAGCCGGACGCGCGCAGGGCGCTGCGTTACTTCCGTGTTAGCGGTGAGTGGCGCCAGTCCAGGGGATTCCACGAGGCGCGCAATCATGTGGCAGGGGGGCGTTTGGAGCTCTTGGAGCGCGAGTACCGGGATCGGCTGGAGCGTGTACTTGGTCCGTTTCGAGACGGGTTGCTAGCGCGGGTCGGGAACCCGAGGCTAGCCGTGTCGCCGGTCATGAAGGAGGAGATCCTGCGCCAACTCCTGTGCTTTGAACCGGAGAGTGCGCCCTTGCACGGGGCCTTGGATGAGGAGCGCGTGAGCGGACGTTGGGTGCTGCGCGAGAGCGCACGCACCCTGCGCGGATCTGCCACGCTGCGGCAGTTAGCGCTAGCCTGTTTGGATCGGGTCGAAGCTCCCGAGCGCGGCAGGTTCACAAGCGATGAGCTCAAGTCGAATCTGGCCCTGTCCGGCGTTCTGCGCAGTGAGGATGTGCGGGTAACCGGCACCGTGACGCAGACGGAAATTGCGCAGGCCACGCGCACGGCTCAGGCGGTGGGGGAGCTATTCGAAGAGGTCTTCGAGCAGCCGGCGCATTTTCGGCGCGGGTTCACGGTGATCCTGTTGAGCAAGCCGGCGGAGCTCTTGGACCTGGGACCGCTCGCCATCGCGCGCCAATCGGGGCTTACGCCGCCGAGGCCGGATAGCCCGCAGGTCGGGGGCTGGCTTTCCTACAGCGAGGTGGCGCAGTGGTCACCGGATCGGGAGCGGCGCCTGGATGGCCTTGCGCGTCAGACCATGGGCGCCATGTTGATGGACACCTATGGCTTGGATGCGCGCCATGGCTGGATCTGGGAGGGCGTTGGCCTGTTCCTGGTGGATCAGCTAGTGGGCACGCGGCGCACCTACTTCATGGAGCAACCGAACTATGTGTTCGAGGATGCTGACGGTCTCTGGCGCACCTTGGCCGACGACAAGACGGATTGGTTGGAATTGGCCGCTGAACGCAGGGCTGAGGATCGTTGGCCGGGCCTGCAGTTCCTGGTGGGGAGGTCAATTGCGAGCATGCGTGATGAGGATCTGCTCTTGAGCTATGTGCTGGCCGCCTACGTGATTCAGGGTTGGCCGGACCACGCGGGGAGCCTGCTCGATCGCATCGGATCGGGTGAGCACCCCGTGCATGCTTTCGAGGCCGTGCTCGGGTGGAGCATGCCGCAGCTGGAATTGCGCTTGGAGCGCTGGCTTGATGAGGTGCTCGAGGGCCGGCGGAATTGGAAGTCGAAGGGACGCTGAAGCGGGTTATTGGTAAGAAAACCACCAAGCGCGTGGGACTGGGAGGCCGATTCCCCTGAAGTATATGGATAGCCTGCTTCAGAGCACATTCCGTTTGCCGCCGAAGTGAATTCAAACGTTAGCCTGGGGTGATGCTCCATGCAGGAGCGCCACAATCCGCGACTCACCCCTCCTAGAAGACCGATGCCCTCCGACGAAGACCAGACTGTTCCTCCCGATTGGGATAACGAGCCGGATGAGACCAAGGCCCTAGGCGACGGAGCGGGGTTTACCAAACCCTCCGACATACCGCGCACATCGAGGGGTGAGACCGTCAAGGGCTCGACCAACCCTGGCTCCAGTTCGAGTTCTTCGGTTCACACACGCGGATCCACCCTAGACAAACGTCAGCGGGACGCGGATCCGGGCCATGTGTTTGGGGATCGTTTCGAGGTGGTCAAACTGCTTGGTAAGGGCGGCATGGGCCAGGTATTCCTGGTGCTCGATCGGCAGATCGAGAAGCGCAAGGTGGCGCTGAAGCTGATCCGTTCGCGCTTCTCCCAGAACGCCAAGTACGGGGAGATGTTCTTCCGCGAGGTGCGCACCGCACAGGGTTTCGTATCCGAGCACGTGGTGCAGGTGCGCGACTGCGGTCGGCTCAGCGACGGGCAGCTCTTCCTGACCATGGACTACGTCGAGGGCGAGGACCTGATCACGCTCATGCGCAGGGAGCGGACCCTAGCCGCGCGGCATGCGCTCGAGATCGTGCGCCAGGTGCTGCTCGGTGTTGGTAGTGGCCACGAGAAGGGCTTCATCCACCGCGATATCAAACCCCAGAACATCATGCTCTCCGGCCAGAAGCCGAAGACCGAGGGCAACCCCTACGGCGTCGATGCCTGCATCTTGGACTTCGGCATCGGTGGCCTAATCGAGGAAGTGGAGCGAGAGCCGGGGGCTGGCTCAGCGCCCTACTTCTCGCCGGAACAATCCCGCGGAGAGCGCTTGGACGCGCGCTCGGATCTCTTCGCCATCGGCATCCTGCTCTACGAGATGATCGTGGGCGAGCGCCCCTTTAAGGGCCGCACCGCCGTGGAGATCGGCTCGTCTCTGCAGGAGACGAATCTCGTTCCCCTGATCGAGAAGCTCACGGGTGTTCCTAAACCGATCAAGCGCATCCTGCGCAAGGCGCTGCAAAAGGATCGTGAGGCTCGCTACCAGAGCGCCGGCGATTTCATCAAGGCCATCGAGGGCTCGGATTCCTTCAAGGGCGGCGAGAAGGGCTCGGGCCTGGCGGGTGCGGCGGCGGTGATCTTCGCGGCCAGTACTGTCGGGCTGGGGTGGGTTGCTCAGACCCAATACACCAAAGCGAAGTTCAGTGCTGCGGAAGTGTCGAGCCTGAAGCTGGCTGCGCAGGGCGAGAAGAGTGTGTCGGACTTGGGCGGGGTGGACTCGGCCATGGTCGAAGGCTTGCGAGAGGATGTGACGGAGCTACGGAATCAGAATTCAGCTCACCTCATCACAATCAGCGGGCGGGAGAAGACCATTGAAGGGCTGAGAGCTGATGTCATCAGGGTGCAAGGCGAGGGGACCAGCAAGGAGTTGGCTCTCGGTACAGCAACCAACGAATTTCAAGACGACGTTTGGGACCTGAAGTTCCTAAACAGCAAGCTCCAAGATGTCATCCAGAGCCTCTACGTCAGAGACCTGGCGTACCGTAAGATTCAAGACACCAAGCTGGCCGCGGCGGATGAATTCCCTCGGCTCCTGGATGACATTTCCAGTGGCAGCTTCCGGGGTACGGAGAACTCACTCAATCCTCAGCACATGCGGAGCTGGGTTCACAGTCGTTCCTACCTGGACCAATTGCTGGACCTAGCCGGAAGCCTGCCAACGGACGGTACGGGAGCTACCACCCCGGCCATGATCCCGGGCTTGCGCCGGACCCTCGAGCACCTTCGTGGGGACGGCTTGGAGGCTTTCGCACGGGAGGCCCGTGACGACTCCGAGACCCGCTGGCTTGGTGTCGCTCGTAGGAGCCAAGCCGAGATCACCACGGAGATCCGCTCTAGGGTTCTGCACCACATCGGCATGGCCCAGGAGGAGGCCCGTCAGCAGCGTACCGAGCGTGACGATTCTCCGAATTCCGAGGCTGGCGAGCCTGGCAGTGACGAGCAGGATTCCCAGACGGCAGAGCGTGCCGGCGAATGGGATCCGCAAGTCGATGAGGTCGTGGACGCGAACCTCATGGGGCAGCGCTGGGATAGCGCCCAGGCGGAAGCTAGCGTTGAGCAGCTTGGTCAAGTGCTTGCGCTCTTGGAGAGCCGCTTGAATGAAGTCTCCACGCGCTTCAAGGCGGAGTCCGAGGAAGAGAAGAAGCGTCTTCTGTCCCTGGTCGGAAGCAAGCCTGAGTTGCTCTTGGATTACATCGTGACCCACGGGGCCGTTGCGCAGGACGACCTCGCGGAGCTCGTAACCAAGGTGGTGGAAACCCTGGAAGGGACCTTCGTGAGCGCTGACGGCGCAGCCAACATCGCAGGTATTCGCCGTCTACCTGCTGGCTTACTCGAGTTAACGACACGTCTGCACCAATCGATCGACGGAGGCTCCGTCAGCCTCGGGGACTCGCTCGAACCAGATCTCTTGCACCGACTCTGTTGGCTGACCATGGCTCAGAATTGGTACCAACTGGCTGGCCGCGACAATCGACTACTGATGGAGTCTTGGTGGAAGGCAGCCCGGCGCGGTGACCTCGCGCAGGTGCAGACCTCGGGGCGGGATCGCAATTGGCGGGCGACACTCCTATTTCAAATGGAGGCCTCCGCACGCTCTGATTTCTTTCCCACTGCGCAAGGCGTAATGGCGATCTACCGGGTGACGAGTTCCTCAGGCGGTGGAGAGCTCGCGACCACATCCTGGGAAGCCGAGCGTTGCCAGTCTGTGGACTCGAACTCCGGCGAGTACCTGGTGACTCAGAGGGAGCTAGGTCCCAAAGGCGAGTTCTCCGAACGCAATAGTCCGCGGCGCACTCCCAAGTTCCACCGGAACTTGAAGGGTGTTCGACGGACCACCGGAACCCGTCAACACGACCTCGTGTTCTTTCATGATCTCGGACAAGGCGAAGAGGGCGTCGAATATTGGCGTCCGGACTCCGATACCGCGCAGGAATTTGAGGGCGTGCGCAAGCTCAACGAGCTGCGTGGTATCTCTGGCCAAAATCTCAACCAGCTAATCCCACCGGATACTCTCGAGTCCGGCTACCGCTGCTTGATCAATGGGGGAACCAACGGAAGAGTCTTCTGGGTCCATCCCGTTCTGGGAGTTGTGCGCGAGGAAACACGAGACTCGAACGGCCAAATCACCAAAGTCCGCGAACTTGCCCACCTGGAACGCTAGCCTGAGCAAGATCATAGGAGTCCCGCGCGACCCGTCCGACGGGCCGCAGACCAAGTCAGATACTCAATGAAGTTAACAGCAGCAATCACCACCATGCTGGCAGCGCTCCTGCTGCAGGCCTGTGGGAGTAGTGGACCCGAGCGGTCCGAGGTCATGTTCCACGCGGAAGACACGGACTTCCTCGGCTTCTCGTCCACGAACCAGCACATGGGTGGTTTTCGAGCCCTCGCTAGCTTCGATTCGAACACGAAGCAGAGCTTTGGTCAGGACTTGATCGACGCGGCCGGGGTGTTGCCGATTCACGCGACAATCTTTTGGAGTGAGGCGGCTTCGGTCCCGGGAGTCTCCTTTGAGATCAAGGAGAGCTCCATGAATCCGAAGCTCTACCTGCAGGACGGCACGGCTCTCACACGTGTGGGCGTGGCCGAGATGCGCAACAGGGTCAGTAAGAAGATCCGAGGTGGCCTCGACGACATGGAATTCTCCTACAGCGGTCTATCGCTCCGGAATAGGGATCAGGACACGGGCTACATCTACTTCGCCCTGCCGCCCGAATCCACCGTCGACGGATCCCAATTGCTCTTCACGGGCCTCGCCGGTGAAGTGCACTCCGTGGACATTCGCCGCAGTCTGCTCAGCTTCAACTACACCAGGCGCAAAGACTCCATCGATCAACTCCAGGTCATGAACGTGGGGCTCAAGCAATGATCTCGATCAAGACCAAGGCACGCCTCGCGGGCCTCGCCAGCCTGATGTTGGCCGCTTCCTGCAGCACTCCCAGCTATCACGAAGAGTTCAAGTCCCGATTGGGCACGTCCCAGGACTCCATCGATGCTTCGCGCTACTGGGATGCAAACGTCGAGCTGATCAGTCTCGTGGACGATGTCTCCGTGGCGGACGATCCCTCCTACGAAATGCAGGGCTATGCCGCCCTCTATCAGCTCATGCGTCTGCATGAGTTGGCATCCTTCGCTAATGGGTTCATGACCGAGGCGGTCAAGAGCCGCACGGTGGTCGACCGCAAGAACGGTGGAAAAGGACCCTCGCGCACTGGGCACATGGTCGCTTCAACCTACTTCGCGGGCAAGTTGCTGACCCTCAGCCCGAACCGAGCGACGTCGTCGCGCGACTTCGAGGGTACACCGCTGCTACCGCCCGCCTTGGATGGCCTGACGGTGATGCGAGTGGGGGCCTATGCGCGCTTGCTGCTGGCCGGATCCTACGCACGCTTGGGCTTCGACAGCCAGGCGCGTGAGATGCTCTTCTTGTCGGAGGGTGCCCTGGCAGTCTTCGAGAACCGGGACGATCGGGCCGACGAAGAGATTGCTTTAATGCTCACCGACCACGATGTGTTCGATCCGAGCCAGGCCTGGATCTACTTCACCATGCACCGCTTCTACCGCGAGAGTGTCGAGTTCCGCGGGCTTGCCTACCGGTTCGGCGTACGCGCCGTGCAGTCCGCTCGGGCTGCCAAGGATGGCGAGCGCCCCCTCCGGGGGAAAGCCGCTCAGTGGGTCGCACAGCTGGAGGTGGAATTCCATGGCTGGATTCGGGGGCTCGACGCTGACAAGCAGGACGGTGGACGCTTCGAGGCCCAGGATGGCACGGCCTATGCAGCCAACGTGAGCAAGAGTGGCGAGGACGAAGACGTGATCGATTTCCGCTTCCAAGCGCACGATTCCAGCTCGGGCTTCTAGTCACGGGGATAGGCTGGGGGCATGCAACGCATGCTTACTGCCACGATTTGCGCCGCTCTCCTAGGCGCTACAGCACGGGCCCAGGACGCACTCACATGCGTCGCTGGGTTCGTGGCTAAGGTGACCGCTTCGGGGGTCTTCGTGGCAGGGCGTGAGCTCGAGGAGGTGCGCAGGATCGACCTGCGCACGGGGGCGGCGGATGCTTTTCTGGCCATGCTCAAGGTGGAGTTGGACAAGGAAGGGCGCTCGGTGACCGTTACGGCGCCCGGGGGCGTGCCTGTTACGGCGGTCTATCGGGAAGGTCTCGGATGCGCGGTGTTGGCAGGGGCCGATGGAGAGGTCGTGCGTGCTCAGGCCCTGGCGGAGAATGCTCCGCAGGCGCCCGCCTCGCCCTTGGCGGATGGCCGCCAGGATGAGGGGGTTGAGCGTGCGGACCTCGATCGCTTGCTGGCCGCGAGGCTGGCTGTTGGCGCGTCTGGGAGCGATTCACATACGCGGGCGTTGGTGGTTCTGCGCGCTGGGCGGCTGGTAGCGGAGGGCTATCGCCCCGGCTTCGGGCAAGAGTCTCTGCACGCTGGTTGGTCCATGGCTAAGACGGTCGGCGGAGCTCTCGTCATGCTGCGCGCGGACCAGGGCAAGCTCGACATTCATGCGCCGGCTCCGATTCCTGCCTGGACTGCGGACGGGGATCAGCGCGCTGCGATCACGACTTTGCACCTGCTGCGCATGAGCAGCGGACTGCAGTTCGAGGAGAGCTACTCGAAGCTCACTTCCGACGCGGTGCGCATGCTCTTCGCCAGTCAGAGCGCGGCTCAGGCAGCCAGCGTCTCGCCCCTGGTCCACGAGCCAGGCACGCGCTTCGCCTATTCCTCGGGCACAGCCAATCTGCTACAGGCGGTCTTGCGTTCGAGTTTCGCTGAGCTGAAGGCGTATCAGACCTGGCCCAGGCGCGCGCTGTTCGACCCTGCTGGTATCCGCAGCGCCGTGCTCGAAGCGGACGCCTCGGGCCTCTACGTGGGCAGCTCCTTCTGCTGGATGACGGCCCGGGACTGGGCGCGTTTCGGCCAGCTCTTGTTGGACGGTGGGGTGGTGTACACCGATGAGGCGCGTACCAAGGCTAAGCGCGTGCTATCGGCCAAGGCGGTCGCCCTGCTGCACACTCCGGCCCCGGCGGCACGTGGCGGGCAGTACGGCGCTCAGACCTGGCTCAATCGCGGCCGTGAAGGCCAGCCGGAATCCAGGCGCTTCCCGAGCTTGCCCGCGGACCTCTTCTATGCCAGTGGCTTCCAAGGTCAATTCGTGCTCGTGTTCCCGACCGAGCAGGTGGTGATCGTGCGCCTCGGGGTCTCTACTCCCGGCGCGAGCTTCCCAGTGGAAGCCTTCGCGCGCAGGGTTCTGGAATCGCTCTAACCCGTGGACTAGCTAAGCCCGCCGAGCAGGCTCTTGGCTGTGTCCAGCAGGTCCGGCAGGGCGCTCTCGAGCGCGGCCGTGGCGCGCTCGGCGGTCAGGTCAGCCTTCGCGCCTAGCTCGCTGGGCTCGAGCTTCTGAATCAGGTCCGGCAGGTCGACCTCGCCCATGATGGAGGCCATGTCCAGGCTGCCGCTCCCGATCAGCGCGGCGACCTTCTCAATCAGGGCATCGATAAAGGAGCGCGCCTGCGCCTCCTCGAACCCGGCCTCAGCCTGGAGCTTGGAGGTGAGCGCCTCGATCTGGGTACCGAGCATCTGCTTCAAGAGTTCATCCATGGGGAGCACGATACAGCTTGAAGCAGCGCTCGTCAGCCGGCCTTGCGCTCGGAGTTGTCCGACTCTTGGCCGGCGTCCTTCAGCCAGAGCAGCATGCCGGCCCGCATGGCTTCCGTGCCCAGGGGCTTGACCAGGTGGTCGTCCATGCCGGAGTTGATGATGCGCTCGTGGTCGCCTTCCAGCGCTAGGGAGCTGACTGCCAGGATCGGCATGTGGCCCAGCGAGGGGTCCGCGGCTTCAGCCTGGCGAATGCGGCGAGTGGCTTCGTAGCCGTTCACCTCGGGCATCAAACAGTCCATCAGGACCATGTCGAAGTTACCGGAGAGGGCACGCTCGACGGCTTGCTCGCCGCCCGGAACCACCTCGACCGTGCATCCAAGCTTGAGCAACATGCGGTGGACGACCAGGCGCGTGACGTGATCGTCTTCCGCTACCAGGACCCGCAGGTTGGAAAGCCGATCGCCAGCCACCGTGGCCTCGGGCTTGTCGCAGGGCTCCAGGGGCAGCTCGAAGTAGAAGCTTGTACCGCTGTCGGTGGAATCAGCACCCATAGATCCAAGCATGCTCTTCAACAGTTGCTTGGTGACCAGCAAGCGAATGCCGGTTTCCGCATAGCCGAGCTGCTGGTTGGGAGCGCTGAGGCGGAAGGGGCTAGAGCTACTCTCGAAGAGGCTCGTGTCCAGGTCCCTGTCCTCAACGTTGACCTCCACACGCAGCACCTCGCGGTCGTAGCCATCATCCCGTTGCCAGCGCACCTTGACTTGGATGTCGCCGCCCTCGGTGATTCGGATGGTGTTATCTAGCAGGTTGATGAGGACCTGTTCGAAGCGCGGTCCATCCACGAGCGCGTAGCCCGGGAGATTCTCGGGGAAGTCCACCTGCACACGCCTGTTGCAGTCCGCGGCGCCTGCTGCTGAGGCGCCACAGGCATCCTGCACGAGCATGTGCAAGTCGAATGGTTCCTTTTTAAAGGTCATCCCGCCCATGTCGAGCTGGGAGATGTCCAAGACATCGTTGACCTGGTCGAGGAGCGACTGGCCACAGGCTTCGAGGGTGCGCGCGTGGTCGACCAGCTCCGGTGCCAGCTCGCCTTCCATAATGACCTGGGTCAGGCCCAAGATTCCGGTCAGGGGCGTGCGGATTTGGTGGCTGACTTCCGTCAGGAATTCCGACTTGGTGCGGCTGGCGACCTCGGCGGATTCCATGCCTTCCACGAGGCCTTTTTCGAAGGCCCGGCGGTCGGTGGTGTCCTCCATGACAACCACTAGGTGGGCGATCGGACCGTTCAGGCGACGCACGGGCGCGACGATCAGGCTGGAGGGGAACTCGCTGCCGTTCTTGCGCTGGTCGGTAACCTCGCCTGTGTAGGAAGAGCCCTTGTTGATCGTGGCCCACATGCTCTTGCGTGCATGGGGAGTGCGCCGCGTGCTGTCGAAGAGCCGCGGGATCTGGCCGATGGACTCGGCGGGGGAGTAGCCCGTGAGCTTGCAGTAGGCGGGGTTGACCCACTCGATGCGGCCTTCGGTATCCGTTACAAAGATCGCGTTAGCTGCGGCCTCCAGGGCCACCAAATGCAGGTGTGCTTGGGTGTCGAGACCTGCGGAGCGAGAGGAGAAGGCCTTCCATAGGAGGACCCAGCACGTGCTGACGACAGCTAGTAGCAAACCGAGTAGCCCGAGCTGCTGCAGGCTGCTGGCCTTGCGTGTGGCACGTACGGACTGGCGCTCCTGCTTGAGCAGGCTCGAGAGACCCTGCATGCCCTGCTCGTAGGACTTGCGAGCACTCTTGTACTGCTCGCTGATGAGCATGTCCTTGGCGGCTTGCAGTTCGCCCTCGCGCACGAGCTCGAAGGCCCGCTGGTTGAGTGCTAGCAGCAGCTGATTGGCGTGGCTGGCCGTTCGTGAAGCGTCCTGTTGACGCAAGCCTGGCACCAGGTCCGTGGCCTCATCAATGGCCGCGATCAGCTTGGGTTCAAAGCGCCCATAGCGCTGCTCCCACTTCGGCTCGCCGGTGGTGACAGCCATGCTCGCGGACATGCTCAGGAGCTCATCCAGGTGGTTGATGCTGCCCTCGAGCTCCATCAGGCGCGAGCTGCGCGTGCGCACGCCAGCGAAGCGCTGCATGCTCTCGCCGTAGATCCACTTATGCTCGTCGTACTCGCTACTGAATAGAATCTCGCGCGCACCCGCGAGGTCACCTTTGTTGATCAGAGCGAAGGCGTGATGCTCCATCACGATCAGCTTGGCGTTGGCGTCGTCGGTTCGCTTGGCGGCCTCGCTCTGGTGTGCTTCCGGGAAGACCACGAGCGCGTCGCGCAGAGCTGCATCGAGCTGCGGTTCGTGCTGCTTGTAGTTAGCCTCCCAATGCTCGTCGCCGGTGCTCGCGGCCATGCGCGCGGACATGGTCAGAACCTCGTCCAGATACAGGATCCGCTGTTGCAACTCGATGCCGAGCAGCTCCTGATCCGTAGCCAGTTCCTGATCCGCGTGCTCCGTGAACACATTGTTGGCGAGCCACAGGAAGACGAGCAGGGTCACTCCGGCCGCGAGGCCAAAGGCCAGTCGCGGAATAGAGTGTCGCATGTGGGTGGGCGTGTCGGCGCTGGCGTTCATGGAGGAAGGCGTGAGGCAGTTAGGGAGACTCCCTGTGCTTCTCGACCAAATCCGCCTGAGACCGAAATTCGGATCACTATTTAGGGGAGCTTGCGGGATTGCACCACCCCACAGGCCCTTAATGCTCCTAGGGAGCCCCCAAGGTCCTAGGCCAGGATCTCGCGCACCACCTTGCCCTCCACGTCCGTCAGCCGGAAATCGCGGCCCTGGAAGCGGAAAGTGAGGCGCTCATGGTCCACCCCGAAGAGGTGCAGGATGGTGGCATTCACGTCGTAGACGGACACCGGGTCGCGCACGATGTTGTACGAGAAATCGTCGGTCTCCCCATGCACCGTGCCGCCTTTCACGCCACCGCCGGCGAACCACATGGGGAAGCAGCGCGGGTGATGGTCGCGGCCATAGTTCTTGTGGCTGAGCGGGCCTTGGCAATAGACCGTACGACCAAATTCGCCGCCCCAGACCACCAGCGTTTCATCGAGCAGGCCGCGTTGTTCCAGGTCGGTGATCAGGCCATAGCTCGGCTGGTCGATGTCGCGGCAGGCATTGGGCAGGTCCCCGGTCAGGTTGCCGTGCTGGTCCCAGCCGCGAATGAAGAGTTGCACGAGGGGCACGCCGCGTTCGACCATGCGTCGCGCCAGCAAGCAGGAGTAGGCGAAGGTCCCGCGCTTCTTCACATCGGGTCCGTACAAGGCCAGCACGCTCTCCGGTTCGTCCGAGAGATCGAGTAGGTCCGGCACGGAAGCCTGCATGCGATAGGCCATCTCGTACTGATCGGTACGCGCGCCGATTTCCGGATCGCCTTCGACCTCCTGGCGCTGGGCGTTGAGATTTGCCAAGCGGTCGAGCATGCGCCTGCGCAGAGGCCGATCGACTCCGGGCGGGTCCGAGAGGTAGAGCACCGCGTCACCGGCGGAGCGCAGGGGTACGCCCTGATGCTTGGTGGGCAAGAACCCCGCGCCCCAGAGGCGTTGGTAGAGCGCCTGTGCTTCGGAGCGTCCGGTCCAGGTGGGCGTCATGGTCACGAAGGCCGGCAGCTCGCTATTGGGGCTGCCCAATCCATAGGAAAGCCAGGCGCCGAGGGAGGGCCGTCCCGGCTGCTCGTGGCCGGTGACCATGAAGGTGATCGCCGGATCATGGTTGATCGCGTCCGTGTGCACGGACTTCACCAGAGCCAACTTGTCCACGATCTTGGCCGTCCAGGGCAAGAGCTCGGAGACGTAGGTGCCGCACTCACCGTGCTGCTTGAAGTCGAAGACCGACGGTGCCACAGGGAAGCGGCTCTGGCCGGAGCTCATGGTGGTGAAGCGCTGGCCGCGGATCACCGACTCGGGCAGGTCCGTGTCGTAGAGGTCGCGCAGGCCGGGCTTGTAGTCCCAGGTCTCCAGCTGGCTCGGGGCGCCCGACATGAACAGGTGGATCATGCTCTTGGCCCGCGGGCGGTGGTGCATGCTGCCGAGGAGCCCGCCATCGGGGCTGCCGAGGGCGAGGCCCTGTTGGGCCATGCTGGCCGCGAGTGCGCCTGCGCCGAGGGCGCGGCCGCTGCCGTTCAAGAAGGCTCGGCGGGTGAGCCTGGCTTGTGCTTCGCTTGAGAGATCCATGATTAGTGCAGGGTGACGGTCTCGTCGAGATTCAGGATCAGGCTGGTGAGCAGGGTGAAGGCCGCGTGCTCGCCAGCGTCTAGCTCTAGGGACACATCGGCGTCGCCCACGGAACGCAAGGCGGCCGCACCTTCCGGGTCGTCTTGGAAGTGCGCGCGAGCATCGGCGAGCAAGCCGATAAGCTCGCTCAGTTCGTCCGCTTCCGGGGTGCGGGAGGTCGCGCTGCGGAAGGCCCAGGTGGCTCGCTCCGTGTCCGATTCGCCGCCTTCGCGCAGGGTGCGCGCGGCGAAGGCGCGCGCCATCTCTACGAACTGCCGATCGTTCATGAGCACCAGTGCTTGCAGCGGCGTGTTGGTGCGCTCGCGGCGCACGGTGCAGCTCTCGCGGCTGGGTGCATCGAAGATGGCTAGGTTCGGCGGCGGTGCTGTGCGCTTCCAGAATGTGTAGAGGCTGCGGCGCCAGTTATTGTCGCCTTCGTCCTGCACGAAGCGCACGGTGTTGCTGCCCGAGTAGCCCACGGCAAACCACACGCCGCTGGGCTGGTAGGGTTTCACGGAGGGCCCGCCGAGGCGTTCCGCCATGAGTCCCGAGAGGTGGAGTGCTTGATCGCGCAGAACTTCGCCGTCGAGGCGATAGCGCGGACCGCGGGCGAGCAAGCGGTTGGCCGGATCCACTCCCAGTAGGCTGGCGTCTACGTTCGATGCCTGGCGGAAACTGGCCGAGGTGACCAAGCGCTTGTGCAGGGCCTTCATGTCCCAGCCGTCCGCCACGAAGGAGGTGGCCAGGTGGTCGAGCAGGTCGGGGTTGATGGGTTGCTCGCCCTGCACGCCGAAATCGCCGGCGGTCTTGACCAGGCCGGTGCCGAAGAAGCGTTGCCAGTGGCGGTTGACCGTGACGCGCGCGGTGAGCGGGTGTGCGGGGTCCACCAGCCAGCGCGCCAGGCCCAGGCGATTGCGCGGCGCATCCGCCGGCATGGGCGGCAGGGAAGCGGGGGTGTTGGCTTGGACCTTGTCGCCGGGCTTATCGTACTGGCCGCGCATGAGTATGAAGGCATCGCGGCTGGCCATGGCACTACCGGAGACCAGAGTGGTCGGGAGCGCGGCCTCGAAGGCTGTGCGCGCAGCTTCGCGTGCTTGGACGTCTTCAAAGAGGGCGATCCAAGCGGGTGCGTGGGTGCTGCGGTAGCGCTGCTTGAGGCGCGCCTTGTGGCTGTCGCTGAGTTGGACATCAGATGCAGCCAGGGCCAGGGAGAGATCGTGGGGGAGCCCCAAGCGTCCCGGCGCAGCGTCCAATCCGTCCTGGCGCGGGTCCAGGCTGAAGGCGAAGCCGGCTGCGCCGCCGTAGTTGACGATCGCCATCAGCACCTCGTTGTCGCCGGCGCGCAAGGGCAGCACGGCTTGGTCCTGACCGAGCGCAACGCCCCGGGCCGCGGGGTTCTTGTGCACCTCTTTGCCATTGACCCACACGCGAATGGCATCGTCGCTGCCGAGCTGGGCATTGGCGAGGACGGCCAAAGGCACGTGAATGTTGCGGCGCAGCCAATAGACACCACTGGTGTCCGGCAGCATGTGAACCTTGGCGTCCGTGGAGTCTTCAACCGGCTTCCAGCTGGAGTCTTGCGGCGCATCGGCGTGGGTGATGCGGCCATAGGCGCCGCGCGCATCGCTGCTGTCTGTAGGGCCGCTCAACTGCCAAGAGTCGTTGCGCCAGGGCAGGACCAGGAGGTTGGGGTCCTCGCTGATGGAGAGACGCACGCCCGAGAAGGTGTGAGCCGCGTGCTGGGATTCGAATTCCAAATTCACGCGCAGGACGGTGCCGGCGGACCAGCCGATCGGTTCCCTAAAGAACACGGCAGCGGCGCGATCACCTTGCTTGCCCAAGGCGCCCCAGCCTGTCTCAGGATCCTTATCCAGCACGCCGGTAATCGGGTAGCGATCCTGATCGTGGGTCGCGACCGCGTGCACCAGGGGCACCGCCTTTGCCAACTCCGGATGTCCCGCGGGCCAGGCCTCCACCGTCACTCGAGAGAGCACGAAGTTCTGGTTGACGGCGCGTCCAGGTAGCTTCTGATCGGCGGCGCTGGTGAGCGCTTCTAGCCGCAGAGCCGTGATGCTCTGCTCACCTGCGAAGGCGGTCAGGGTGTAGATGTCCTTGGCCGCTGCGGGACCGGAGGCATGTGCGCTCTGGTCCGCGCGAATGTCGAGCTGCGTACCCTCGCGGCTGGTGGCGGACTCGAGGGAGAGCACCAACCAACGCTCTTGGAGCGTGTTCAACAGGGACGTGGACCAGAGCGCCTGGCTCGCGTCCACCTCGGGCATGGGCGCATCCAGCTCGGCACGTTTGCCCGTTAAGCCGGCCTCGATCACAGCCAGTTCCCCGCGCTCTTGCGTGTTCATGGCACGCACGAAGGGCACGGGGTTGGTGATGTTACGGTCGCTGGCTTCGTCGCCAAGCTCATCGAAGAAGGCGTAGAGGCTGTAGTAGTCGCGCGTGCTGAGCGGGTCGTACTTGTGGTCGTGGCATTTGGCACAACCCATGGTCAGCCCCATCCAAATAGTGGAGGTGGTGTCCGTGCGATCCTTGGCGTAGATCGAGCGGTACTCCTCGGCGATCATGCCGCCTTCGGCGCTGCTGGGATTGTTGCGGTTGAAGCCGGAGGCGATTACCTGATCGTCGCTGGCGCCTTCGAGTAAGTCGCCCGCGAGCATCTCGATGGTGAATTGGTCGAAGGGTTGGCCTTCGTTGAGTACACGCACAACGTGATCGCGCCAGGGCCACATGGTGCGCAGGTTGTCTAGGTGCAAGCCATGGGTGTCGGCGTAACGCGCCGCATCCAGCCAGTAGCGTGCCATGTGTTCGCCGTAGCGCGGGGATGCGATCAGGTCGTCGACCAGGCGCTCGAAGGCGTCCTCGGACTTGTCCACCAGGAAGGCGTCCAGCTGATCGAGGGTCAGCGGCATGCCCGTCAAGGCCAAGGCGGCGCGACGTGCCAGGACGCTGCGCTCGGCCTCGGGCTTGGGCGCGAGCCCGCGCGCCTCGAGCGCCGCGAGTACGAATTGGTCCAGGGGCTGGCGCACCCAATCGGCCTGCTGGACGGCGGGCAAGGCCGGCGCCTCGGGCGCCACGAAAGCCCAGTGTTGCGACCAGCCTGCGCCCTCCTCGATCCAGCGTCCCAGCAGAGCGATCTCCTCCGGCTTCAGTTGCTTGCCGGAATTCTCCGGGGGCATCAGGTCGGAGTCGTCGCTCGCACTAACCCGATGCCAGAGCTCACTGGCATCGCGGTCGCCCGGAACCACCGCGTGTTCGCCGCCCTTCAATTCCGCCCTGGGGCCCTCGGGCGTGTCCAGACGTAGGCCGGCCTTGCGCTGCTGCTGATCGGGCCCGTGGCACGCGAAACAGTTCTCCGACAGGATCGGGAGCACATCCCGTGCGAAGTCGATGGGCGGGCTATCGCTGTCCTCAGCGAATCCGGCCGTGGCGAGCAGGACCAGGAGTCCGGTGCGATGCAGGGGGGGCAGAAACCGGATCATGTAGACCGTTATAGCATCGCCCCCTGGGCGCGGAGGCACTAATCCGGTCGGCGCAGCATGACCTGGCTGGCCTCGATGGGTCCGTTCCCGACCTGGCGCTTTTTGGTCCCGTGGAAGACCCCGTCCGGCCCCTTGCTCCAGAGTTCGGTGAGGTGCGCGCTGACGTCAGCGTTAAAGACCTGTAGATCGAGGCTGACCCCGTTCTCGGTCGCGGTCACGGTGCCTTCCTGCACCTCGCCCTGCGCGCCGATTTCGAGCAAGCGCACCTGCTTCAATTCGGGGTGCCAGAACATGATGCCCCGGGTTAGGGACACGGCCTCCGCTGATAGATCCTTCACCTCTACCAGCATGGCGCTGCCCTCTGCCGCCCAGCGGAAATTCAAACGACCGTGGGGAGCGTCTGCGCCCCCTGCGATTACATCCCAATCGCCCGTAAAGTCATCGAGGAAGGCAAGCTTCTCGCTCGGCTTGAAACTGGGCGGGGCGATCTCGGGCAGGGGGCGCAACTCGTCCTGATGGGTGAAGCGGAAGTTGGCCGCTTCCGCTAGCCCAGTCTTGGTGCGTGTGAACAGACTCCAGTCGTAGGCCTTGTTGCCCTCGAAGGCCCAACGTGAGACGTAGGTGAGTTTGCGACCGGAGATGTGGTAGGCCAAGTCCGCGTCCAAGCGTTCGTCCTGCCACTCGAGTCCAATCTCGACCAGCGCGTCGCCGGTACCCACGGAGAGGGCCCGCAGAGTCTTCGAGCCGGGGTGCCAGTAGTAGACGCTCTCCGACTGCGGCCATTGAGCGAGCTTGTCGGCGTTGCGTGTGTGTAGCCAGAGCGAGCGCTTGCCCGGGCCATACATGAAGCGATGGAAATTGTTCGGAGCACCTTCGCCGCCGGCGACCCATTCACCCCCGGCAAGCCTGGTCAGCTTGGTCCAGGCATCGATCTTAGGCGACTGCTCGGTGGGGGCCTGGGGGACGAGAGTGGCCATCAGGCACAGCAATGCGGATGCGAACATGGCTGCACTCTAACCCGGACGGCGTAAGCGTGGCTGGTGCCTAGGACTTGCGTAGGAACTGCATGTGGTGGGAGATACTGCCTAGGGCACCAACGTAGAATCTGGTCCGTGAGCGAAATTGACCCTGAACGGCCTGCCAGCGGCACCATGCAGCGCCTCACCGAGAGACCGCCCTCTTCCGATCGTTATCGGGACGACGGTGAGTTTGCGCGCGGGGGCATGGGCTCGATTCGCCGGGTTTGGGACAGCGACCTGCGACGTACCCTGGCCATGAAGGTGCTGCTCGAAGGTGCCAAGGACTCCGGCGGATCCGAATCGGGTTCGGGCGCGGAGGCTGAGCGGCGACTGACGCGCTTCCTCGAGGAAGCCCAAGTCACCGCGCAGTTGGAGCACCCCGGCATCATCCCGGTGCACGAGCTGGGCCTCAATGAGGACGGTCAGCTGTTCTTCACCATGCCCCTGGTGGACGGCGACGATCTGGCCGAGATCCTGCGCAAGGTGCGTGACGCTGAAGGCAACTGGACTCTGACGCGCGCGGTGGGTGTGCTACTCAAAGTCTGCGAGGCCATGGGCTTTGCCCATTCGCGCAACGTGGTGCACCGCGACCTGAAGCCGGCCAATATCATGGTGGGCGCCTTCGGCGAGGTATACGTCATGGACTGGGGCCTCGCTCGGGTGCTCGACGAGCAGCAAGGGCGCGCTCAGCTCAAGCCGCAACGCGCTTGGCGGCGGAGTAAGAAAATTCGCACGGAACGCGGAGATGCCTCCGACTCCGATCACGTGAGTCCCTTGCGCACACTCGACGGTGAAGTGGTGGGAACGCCCGCTTACATGGCGCCGGAGCAGGCCCGTGGCGAGCTCGCTAGTGTCGGCCCGGCCTCCGATGTGTACTCGATTGGATCGATTCTCTACCACCTGATCTCCGGGGCCATGCCCTTCTCGGGTACATCCAAACGTCTCGGCGCTTTGGAAGTTTGGAATCGCGTTAAGGATGGTGCGCCGGATCCCTTGGGGCAGGTCGCGCCGGATGCGCCGGAGGAGTTGGTGGCGATCTGTCAGCGAGCCATGGCGCGCGATCCCTTGGCGCGCTACCCGGATACCACCGACATGGGCGAGGACCTGCGCGCGTACCTGGAAGGGCGCGTGGTGCGCGCCCATGCCAGCGGCGCCTGGGCGGAGTTCCGCAAGTGGGTCGGTCGTAACAGGTCACTCGCGATCACCGCGTTGGTGGGCTTGGTGGTTAGCTTCGGTGCGCTTGGATTCGCGGGTTGGAGTCAGCGCCGCGCGAACCAGACCCTGGCCGGCATCAACGACAAGCTTGGCGAGAGCAACCAGGAGTTGACGACGGTCAACCAGACACTCGAGAACACCAACAAGGCGCTGGATGAGTCGCGCCAGGCCACCGAGGCCAAGCGCCAAGAAGCCGACGAAGCTAGCGCACAGGCCCAGCTTTCCCGTGGGGAGGCACAGCGTCAGGCTTACGCGGCGCAGTTGGGTGCAGCGGCCTTGCACCTAACCCAGGAGAACCCGACCGAGCTGCGGCGAAGTCTGGAGCAAGCGCCGGCCCACCTGCGCGGCTGGGAGTGGCGCTTCCTAGCGCTCAATCAGGAGCGCTCGCTCTTGGACATCGAGCTCTTTGGTGGTGGTGCACGCAGAGCTGCATGGTGGGGCGCTGATCGCGGCATCGTGGCGGTGGGTGCGGGGGGCGCGATGGGGCTCTTCGACTTGGCCAGCGGCGAGCTACAACTGGGCGAGCAGAGCGGCCGCTTCACGATTAGCGCCTTGGGCGTGGCACCGCATGCTGGCCTCTTCGCTACGGGCTCGCGCTCAGGCCAACTGTCCCTTTGGGATCCCGCGCGCTCGCGGCAGCCGCTGCGTACGCGGCTGTGGGAACGCGAAATAGCTGCTCTGGCTTGGTCTCCCGACGGGCAACTATTAGCCGCGGCTGAGGGTGATGGCTATGAGTTACTTCTGGGGTTGGAATCCTTGCAGGATGCGCGTCCCGGGCGCATCGCGATCTTGAACCCGGCAGGCAAGCTACTGCGCCTCCTCGAGGGACATCCGGCGCAGGTCTCCGACCTTGTGTTCATGGCTGACGGCAAGCGCCTAGTTTCCGTGGGCCAGGGCGGGCGCGCCTACATCTGGGATGTGGAGAGCGGTGAGCGCTTGGAAGCGCTGCCCAATCACGGCGCGCCGATCCTGTCCGTGGATGTCGCCAGCGATGGCCGCATCGTAATCAGCACGGCAGAGAACAGCGCCTACCTGTGGAGCGACGTGCGTGGTAGCGCGCCGAGGCGCTTGGAAGGCCATTCGGAACAGGTCCACGACGTTGTCTTCTCGCCGGACGGCAAGACCATCGCCAGCGCCTCTGCGGACGGGACCCTGCGGCTTTGGGATAGCAGCACCCTGGCTACTTTGGCGGTGATCAGCGGCCATCAAGGCCCGGTCGTCTCCGTACGCTTCGACCCCAGTGGTGAGCATTTACTCAGTGCTGGCTGGGAGGATGGCATGCGTGTTTGGGAGGCGCAGACCGGTGGGCCGGTGGCGGCCGTGGGGCCGACGGATCAGCAGTTAACTCCTCTGGACCTGTCCAACTCAGCAGTCGGGAGTTGGAAACCAGCACCCTTGTCCTGGTTGAGCCTACCGGGAGCCGGCGGCGAGGAGCGTTATCTGTTGGGTGAGTACGCAAAGGCGAGCACCGATGGCGCGCGCATCTTGCACCTTGGCTCCGCACGGCGTCTGCGCAAGGTCTTCGCCGCTGACCTGTGGAATGGCAGCACGGGTGAGCATCAAGCACAGCTGACCGGGCACAGTGACCGCATCACCGCCCTAGCCCTATCGGCGGACGGCACGCTGGCGGCCACGGGGTCGGAGGACTTGACCGTGCGGATCTGGGATGCGCGAGAGGGGACCCTGATTCGGCCCCTCGGCAATCTGCGCGCCACCGTAGGAGCCTTGGCTTTTGACGCGACAGGGGAACACCTAGCCATCGGTACGGCCGATGGGCGCACCTTGATTCACGACCTGGACGCAGGCCTGTCCGTGGAGTGCGCGGGCCGACATCAGGGCGGGGTCACCTCCCTCGCCTGGAGTCCAGACGCGAGTCAGTTGGCCAGCGGTGGACGGGACAAGCGCGTGCGCCTCTGGCACGGACGCTCGGGCCGCGAACTAGCGCAACTTTTTGGTCACTCGGGCGCGGTCACGAGCTTGGTCTTCCACCCCGGCGGCAAGCGTCTAGTCTCCGGCGGGCGCGACCGTCGCGTGCACATCTGGGACCCGATCACCGGCGACAGCCTGCTGACCCTGACCGACTTCGACGAGGTCATTCAGGGCGTCGCCTTCGGCCAGTACGGCCGGCGCCTGATCGTGAGCATGGGTACGGGCGCCCCCGAGGCGCGCGTCTTCGATAGCAGTATCCTGGACGCGCGCGAACTTTGGCGCGCTCCGGCCGCGAGCCGGAAGTAGACCCTGCGGGGGCCATAACGGCCAGTTAGGGGCGGTTTGAGCGATATTCTGAAATCACTCAACCGAATTTTGGAAGGGCTCCCGTTCTAAAGAGGGTCGACGCAAAGGGCGTTGGCAGCACAGAGAGAACCCAAATGCAAACCACCCGAAACAACTTCGCTCGCCTCCTTCTGGCCTGCCTCGCCTGCTGCTTTGCCAGCTGCTCCGGATCGTCTTCTGAGGGCAATGGCGCCCAAGACGGCGAAGCCGTTTGGAACCAGTTCGACTGGGACACCGAAGACTGGAGCTAAGCCCGGGCCCACGCCCAGGCCCACCACCCACTACCACGCAAACACATACACTCGCCATGAACAATTCCATCACCGCCGCCGTCCTCATCGCTTCCTCCGCTGCTGTCTTCGCCTTTGCTCCCGCCGGAGGTAACAACGATCTGCCGCACGTCTTCGAGTCCGGCACCCCGGCCCGCGCCGCCGAAGTGAACGAGAACTTCCAAAGCCTGCTGACTCGCATCCAAGAGCTTGAGTTGCAGATCGAAACGCTCGTAGACAAGACCCAGTTCATGACCGTTGTCCAGGAAGACCTGAATGGTATGGCCGGTCCCCACATGGTCATCGAAGGCGCCAACGTCCACGTTCGCTCCGGCTCCGGCGCTACCGACGATGGTGGAACTCCCACCGGCCTCGGCAACCTGGTCATCGGCTACAACGAGATCGGCAGCCTATCCCCGGCCGACCGTATCGGCGCCCACAACTTCGTCATGGGCAAGCGCAACGCCTACACCAAGATCGCTGGCATCGTGGCTGGTGCTGACAACCGCATCGATGGCACCTTCGCAGCTATCATCGCTGGGCGCCACGGCAGGGTCAGCGGCGAGTTCTCCTCGATCACCGGCGGCGGCGGCGAGACACCCAACCTGTTCAACGAAGTGATCGGCGAGTACGCCAGCATCAACGGCGGCTTCCGCAACATGGCCTCCGGCGACCAATCCGCCATCAGCGGAGGCAGCAACAACGAGGCTACCGGCTTCCTTACCAGCATCCTGGGCGGCACTTCGAACGTAGCGAGCGGTGCAGGTGCTGCGGTCTCCGGCGGCGCAGGCAACGAGGCAACCGGTGCCAATGCAGCCATCAGCGGCGGCCAAAATGGCCAAGCCGGCGGCGTGTCCTCTTCAGTCACCGGTGGCTTGAGCCGCAGCGTGACCCAGAACTTCGACTGCGCCGACTGCAACTAAGCGCACCACAAGACCATAAGAGCCCCGCTCCAGGTCCAACCTGGAGCGGGGCTCTCTTTTGCCTCGCAAATTCGGCTATGCGCGACACGCACCTAGGAGCAGCCCCAGGATTAGAGAGGTGGTGAGCCTTGAAGTGGTTGTCATCGCGTGAGTCGGGCGGCGAGAGATGCGGGGTGCAGGCCCGTCGGTGCCGCCGCGTAGCAACTGGTCAACACTCCACAGCGAGGCCTCTCACCGGCGGTCACTCACATACGGCTACTTCTTGGTTGTGCCGCGCAGCTGGGCCAAGATGTCTAGCCAGCGCGGAGATTCACCGAGTGCCTGCTTCATGGCATCCGATTCCAGGATGGTATTGGCGTTGCTTAGGCCCGCATCTATGGCTTGCTCGAGAAGGTCTAGGGCGTGCTCACGTGCTGCGGAGATCTCGTCCATATCCGGCGGATCCACCTGTTCGAGGTATACCGCCCATTCGGACCAGAGATCGGCGCCTTGGACTAAGGGATCTAGCTCCTCGGGCATCTGCTCCTCGAAGTGATCCAGAGCTGCGCGCGCTTCATCGGGGCGCTTCAAGCGGATGAGCGCGAGGGCCGAGCTGTAGTCCATCAAGCCTCGCAGCGCGGCTAGGGTTGGCTTGTTTGGGCTCAGGCGCACAGCATCCCGAAGGAATCGTTCGGCGCGTTGGAGAATGGTGCGTGTTTCCGCCCACTTGCCTTCGCCTAGGCCTCGATTGAGTGCCAGATTGAAGAGCGAGACTGCCGCGCGTTCTGTCATGCGGGCATTCTCTGGGTGGTTGCGGCAGTTCTCTTCGGCGACCTGAGCCTGGTCCAAGAGCAATTCCCCGGCTTCGGCCTGACGGCCGGCCCGAGAGAGAATTAGGCCGTGGTTCATCAGCGCTTCCATCAACGTGATGCCATAACGCTCGACGGCTGGGTAGTCCCTGGCAAGGAGTCGGGCGAGTTCGACGGCTGGCTCGCTCGCGAGCACGGCCTTCTCATGTTCGCCCCGTACGGACAGGGCCTCAGCCAAGCGGCCGGATTGGTCGCCGAGGTTCTCTCGAATGCGGCGGTCGTTGGGGTCCAGGTTGAGCGCTTGGCGTGAGAGCTCAACAATCTCCGCAAGCTCGAGGTGCGATTCCTCTTTGAGATTCAGTGCCAGCAGGGCGTTGAGCCTGTAGAAGCGCAGCCTCGCGAGGTTCTGAAAGGACTTTGCGTGTCCAGGTCGGAGTTCGAGTTCTTGTTCCGCGAGTTCTACTCCCTCCTCGGCGATCATCAGGGAATCGTCCACAAGGCCCGCATTGAAGAGGAGGTATGCGTAGGTCCCCAGGCTGACCACCAGCTGCGGCCCGGCAAGATTTTCCTCAGGAGCTTCTGCGGCGACTTCGCGCATCAGCGATAGAGCCTCGACGTAGGGCTCTAGCTCTTCCATGGAGTTGGCCCCGAGGCATGTCAAGGCAGCACTTCGCTCCACGCCCAAGGACATCTCCCGCTTGAAGGCGATAGCCGCTTCGGCGGAGATGCCTTCCATGACGCGCAGCTCTTTGAAGATCGCAACCTCTTCCTTGTAGGCCGCTATGGCTTCCTCGAGCTGCTCGGTGTCCCCAAGAGCATCGCCACGCAAGCGCAGTACGTGGGCGTGGTTCGAGCGTAGGCGTAGGTCGTCGGGCCGCTCCACTTCCAGGCCTTTGAGCAGCACCAAGGCTCGATCGATAGCCTCCAGCCGCATGCGTTGCATCTGCGGGGTTTGGGACAGCGGCCCCTCAGCCATGTCGGCGAGCAGAGAGCGAATCGCCTCGAGCGTGATCGTGAAATGCCGGTCGGCGCTGGCGTGGGCTAGCTGCTCTTCATGGTAGGCGGCCTCAACCTTAGTCATGGCCCACTGGCTGAAGAGTGCCCAGCTCAAGGGGGCTAGCATGAGCAATGAAGCGACGGCTGCCTGCATGGGCTTGCGCCGAGCCCAGCGTATGGAGCGCAGCATGGCGCTGGGCGGTCGCGCGATGATGCGGCCGCCGCCGATCAGGCGCTCCATGTCATCCCGGAAATCCCCAGCGCTGGGGTAGCGACGCGCGGGTGAGGGATCCATGGCCATCATGCAGACCACTTCTGCCTGCGGGCTGAGGGTCGCGTTGAGCCGCCTCGGTGCTTCCGGATGGGCCTCGTGAATCAGGTGCCGCACGCGCTCGGCGGAGTGGCTCTTGTAGGGTTGCTTGAGGGTCAGTAGCTCGTAGAGGGTCACGCCTAGGGCGTACACATCCGAACGCTGGTCGAGCTCATCGGTGCTGCCGTCTAATTGCTCGGGCGACATGTAGAGCAAGGACCCTGGCTGGGCACCCGTGACGGTCAGGCGCGTTGCATCGGAGACGCGTGCGACCCCGAAGTCGATCAGCACGGCGCGCCCAGCGGCGGTGAGCATGACGTTCGACGGTTTGATGTCACGGTGCAGTACGCCCCGTTGGTGCGCGTGCTCCAGGGCGTCGGCCACCTGGCTAACGATGCGCAGGATGGCGCGCTCCCAGGCCCCTTTGAATATGGGCCCCGTGCACGGGCCCGCATCTGCTTCGCTCGGCAAGTTGTCCTGCAGGATCTCTGCCAGGAGCTCGCCGGAGAGCTTCTCCGGCGGATGCTTGCGAAGCTTGTCCAGCAAGGTGTCGAGGGCCACGCCCGGCACCCAGCCTTGGGCTAAGAACGGAATGCCGTGCTCTTCACCTGAGTCCACGATCGGCGCGATGCCGGGGTGATCGAGGCGTGAGGCTGACTCTAGCTCCCTACTGAAACGCTTGCGGGAGCGATCGAAGTAGAGCTGCTCAGGGCGGATGAGTTTGAGCGCCACCCGCTCCCCGGTTGGCGCCTCCGCCAGGAAGACCACGCCCATGCCGCCGGCACCCAATCGCCGCAGCAGGCTATAGCCCCCAATCTCATCGGGGAAATCCCCCTGATCGGTGGCTGGCAGCTCGAGCAGACCCGCAGCACGCAGGGCGTCGATACTGCTCCGAAAGGCCTCCACACGTTCGGGATGCCCCGCCTCGATGCGCTCAGCGGCTTCGTCGGGGGGGATGCCTTCCTCAACCTGTTCGAGATAGGCGAAGACGAGCTCGTCGAGTTCGTCGTCGTGGGGCTGCAGAGGCATGGATGCAATGGTACGAGGTGGAGCGGGCAGGGTCCCATCGAGCCCGATTGGGGATCGTCACGGGAATTCTGGTGAAGATCTGATGGTCGGCTACTCTGGTGGCATGGAGCCGGATCTCGAAGCACTGACCCAGGCGGCGGCCGCCGGTGACCGGCGAGCGCTGGAGGGTCTGCTCGAGCACCATTTGCCGGCTCTGCGCGCCTATGTGCGTCTGCGCGCAGGCGCCCTGGTGCGGAATCGTGAGGCAAGCTCCGATCTGGTGCAGTCCGTCTGTCGCGAGGTGCTGGAGCGCGCTGACAACTTTCGCTATCCCAGCGACGCGGCATTCCGGCGTTGGCTGTTCACCACGGCCCTGCGCAAGATCATGGATCGTCGCAAGTTCCATCTGGCGGAGAAGCGCGACGTGGGCCGCGACTTGCCGATCGCCTCGGAGGGCGCAGAGCTCGCGGTGTTGCAGGCCTACGGCAAGCTCACCACACCCAGCCAGAATGCGGTGGTAAAGGAGGAGCTCGAGCGCATCGAGGCCGCTATGGACCAGCTCTCCGAGGAGCAGCGTGAGGTGGTGAGCCTCTCCCACGTGGTGGGCCTCTCCCGCGCCCAAATCGCTGAACAGGTGGGCAAGTCCGAAGGCTCCGTACGCATGCTCTTGCACCGTAGCATGGCGCGCTTAGCCGTATTGCTGCGCTGATCTGGTGCATTCCAAGGGCCTCCTAGAGGTGGCTTTGCTGGGAGATCACACGAGTTCCACCGGGCAGGGACCGCGCCGGTAAACCCGGGCGGGTACGCTGCCCGTTCGATGAGCACGACTTCAGTGAATCCGGCCCGGTTGCGGCGCAATGTGTCGGTAATTCGACTGCTGAACTTCACTTGGATGTTCATCCTGCTGATGCCGGTGATCGTGCCCTTCTTTGGGGAGCTAGGCCTCAGCCAGGGAGAGGTATTCCGTGTGCAAGCGATCTTCAGCCTCTCGATCGTCGTGCTCGAAGTGCCCCTCGGCTACGTCTCGGACATGGTCGGCCGGCGCGGTTGCTTGATTCTGGCTGGCTTGCTGCACGGGGTGGCATTCACGCTCTTGACCTTCGTCTCGGGCTTCTGGGGCGTGGCGCTCTTTGAAGTGGTCGCGGCCGTGGGGGTGTGCCTGTTTTCGGGCACCGATGTGGCCTTGCTCTACGACTCTCTCGAAGCCCTCGACGACCATGAGGGGCGCCGTAAGGCCTTAGGTTTGCGGCTGTTTTGGATGCAGACCGGTGAGACTCTCGCGGCCCTCGTAGGCGGTTGGATTGCGTTGGTGGGCCTAGCGCAGGTAGCCCTCTGGAATGCGGTCGTCGGCTGGCTACCATTCTTCGCGGCACTGCTGCTGGTGGAGGTGCCCATCGCGCGCATGTCCCAGGGCAGCCATCGCGAGAACTTCGCTCTAATCCGGCGCGAGCTCTTCAGCCAGTCACGCACCGTGCGTTTGGTCATGCTCAATCTCGTGGCCTATGGGCTTTCCACTTTGCTCGCCGTGTGGGCCTTCCAGGGTTTCTGGGGCCATATGCAGATCGACCTGCTCTGGTTCGGCTACCTCTGGGCGGGCTACAACTTGACCGTTGCACTCGTGGGTCGCCTGGCCCATTCGATCGAGGTACGCATGGGGCCAATGCTGACCCTGGGCCTGATCGCAACTCTGCCCGTGATCGGCTACGCGGGGATGGGGCTCTTGGCCTGGAATGCCGACGCTCAGCCTAGTTTCGGTGCTGCTGCCCTGGGCGTGGCCTTGGGCCTGACCTTCCAGGTGGGTCGTGGCTTTACCCAGGTGGTGCTCAAGGCCGAATTGAATCACCGCGTAGCCCCAGAGATGCGAGCCACGGCGAACTCTGTGTCGAGCCTTGGTGTGCGCATGGGCTACGTGCTGCTCGGTCCGGCCCTGGGCCTGTTGATCGATGGCCCGGGCTATGGCGCTGCCTTCGGCGCGGCTTCGGGGGTCTTTCTCTTGGTGGCACTACTTTTGGCGCTGCCCTTGGCCCTCGACCTGCGGCGCGTGCGTGCTGCTAGCATCAAGCCATGAAACCCAAGCTGCTGCGTTGCGTGATTGCCCTTTTGGCGGGCAGCGCACTATTGCTTGTGGCCGAGTTCATCGCGCGTCGCGGCGTGCCCCAGTCGCAGCTCACGCCCTATCGCACGGCGCGCATCGAGGGCTTGCCGGCGGAGCTGCGACCTAGTTTCGAGACTCTCTGGCAGGGCGCCCAAGTACACATCAACTCAAGTGGTTTTCGCGGACCAGAATTCTCTGCGCCGCAGCCGGACGTGTTGCGCATCGCACTCGTGGGCGACTCCTTTGCCTTCGGTTCGGGCGTGGAATTTGAAGATACCTTGGGCGCGAGGTTGGAGTTGGCTCTGGCCGAGCGAGGGCAGCCGGCGCTGGTCCTGAACTGCGGCGTGCCGGGCTACAACGCGGGTGATGTGGCTACCAATCTGGAGACCTATGTGCTCCCACTTGAGCCGCATGTGGTGGTGTACCTGGCCTTCGCGAATGACACCGATCCGCCGCTGCGCTATGGCGAGATCGATCCGACGCGGGTCCCCGACACCTACAGTCGCTTTCCCATGCGCTCCGCTTTTCTGGAGTGGTGCTCGGTCAATGTCCGCGAGGGCTTGGCCATGCTCGGGATGAACCAGGCCAAGAACAGGCCTGAACTGCATGGGCAGTCCTACGCCAAAGCCGGTGGTGAGCGCATGCGCAGCGCGCTTACTCGCATGCAGGCGCTCTGCACACAAGCGGAGCTGCGCCTCGTGCTGGCCATTCACCCGTTCATGTTCAAGGCCGCACGCAACCCATTCCTACAGGTAGAGCAGGGCATGGCGCGTGATGGGGATGCCCTTGGTTTAGAGGTCGTACCCTTGGATCGCGCATTCGAGGGTCGCGATCGACGGGCGCTCTGGGCCGACCCGATCTACGATAGCCATCCGAACGGTGAGGCGAACGGCCTCTCGGCAGCTTGGCTGGCCGGCGTCCTCATGTCCGATTGAGGCTTACCCATGAAGATTGGTCTCCACCTAACCCTCTCCATCGTCGGTGAGTTTGCGGCCTTCGGGCTGGGTGCGGGCTACAGCATGGTCCAGTTCATGAAGAACAACGACGAGCTGGGTGCTGCCGGTCTCCTGCACTTCGGTCTGGCGCTGCTTGGTCCCGTGTTGCTAGTCCGTGTGGTCTTTCGCTGCCTGCTCTTCGCCCGTTGTCCCCAGCCGCGCTGCGGCGGGCGGAGCTACGCGCGAGGGTCTAAGCCGATCACCTACGTGTGCAAGAGCTGCGGTCATGTACACGAGACGGGCGTCTCTGAGGGTGGTGGGGACAGTCCGCACTTCACTCGCTTTGATGACTGAATTCAGTGCGGCCCGGGCGTTGCGAGGATTTGCCATCGCGCCCAAACGCGCCGCCGCGCGCGGTATCAATGAGAGCACCAAGGGGCAGGGCGCGCGCGTACTGCTGGTGGACGATGAGGATTCCGTACAGCAGGTCCTGTGCGGCATGCTGGAGTTTGCTGGCTACGAAGTGTTGCAAGCCAAGGATGGTGAAGAGGCCATCAATGAGTTCCGCGCGCGGGGTGCTGAGATCGACTGTGTCCTCCTGGACCTATCTATGCCCAAGTTGGATGGCGACGAGGCTTTTAGCGAGCTCAAGAAGCTGCGCAGCGACGTGCGCGTGATCCTCAGCAGTGGCTTCACGGAGCGGCAAGTCTTGAGCCGTTTCGAGGGCGAGGGCTTGGCCGGTGTGATTCAAAAGCCAGCGCGCATGCACGTGCTGCTGGAGAAGATAGCCCTCGCTCTTAAGTCGTTATGATCCCGGCTGCACTCTTTGAGACCGAGCGGCTTGCGTGTCGCCAACTCAGTGCGGATGACTACGACCAGCTGATGGCGGTCTATGGTGACGCGCAGGCTATGGGCTGGGTGGGGGATGGGTTAGTCCTTACCCCCGAAGATGGAGGGCGCTGGATTGAAGTCACCCACGCCAACTACGAGCAGCGTGGCTATGGCATGAGCGTCATTAGCCTGCGCAGCACTGGGCAGGTGCTCGGGTTTTGCGGGCTCGTACATCCTGGTGGCCAACCGGATGTAGAGGTCAAGTACGCCTTCCACCGCAGCACCTGGGGCCAAGGTATCGCGACCGAGGCTGTGCGCGGCATGCTGGACTACGGCCGGGGGCACCACGCCATGCAAGAGATCATCGCGACGGTGCATCCGGACAATCTGGCATCCCAGAGGGTGCTGACCAAGGTCGGCATGCGACTGGCCGAGACAATCAAACAGGAGGACGGCTCGAGCACCCTCCTGTTCCGAACGGGGAGCTAGGAGCGTGTCGCACATAGCCAACTTCGCGAGCCACGCGCCCTAATCCGCGATGCTGCGTTGCACCAAACCCGGGGTAGCTACGGTTACGAGGGTCTTGGCGCGCCTTGCCTCGCCAGAAAATGGCACATGCCTCGCAAACTCGGCTATGCGCGACACGCTCCTAGTAGTCGCGCAAGGGCGCGTAGGCGCGTTCCTTATTGGCGGGCGCTAGGCCAGCGGCAAGCTCGTCGTCTACAGGCAGCCCCAGGATGATGTCCGCAGCTACGCGACCAAGTCCGGCCGAGATGGACATGCCGTGACCTCCGAGCCCGGCGACCCAAAACAACCCGGCAAGCTTCGGGTCGGGCCCGACCACAGGGCGGTCGTCCTCTGCCATGGTGCGCATAGCCGCCCAGGTGCGCTCGATCGGAATGCCTTCAAGACTCGGGAGGGAGTGCGCTAGGCGGCGATCGAGGATGCGACGAATGAGCGGGTCCACGTGGCAGGAGTCCGGGTCCACGTCGTCCATGTCGCTCATGCAGATCATCAGGCCGGGACCTTCGGGGAGCGCGTAGAAGCCCGCGGCATCATCCCAGACGATCGGCCAGTCACGCTGGATGCGCGGGTCGGCGCGTGTGACGAATAGGTGCCTGCGCGTGGCGCGTCCGGGGAAGTGAGCGCCGATGCTAGCGCCCAACTTACCGGCCCACGCTCCGGCGGCGATCACGACCCGCTCGGCCTCGATCGTCTCGCCGCCTTGTAGGCGTACGCCGCAGACCGCACCGGAGTCCGTGTGGATCAAGCTCTCCACGGCAGTGCTCTGGCGCATGTCTACACCAGCTGCGCGTGCTCCCTTGGCGAAGCTCGCCAGCAGAGCCGCGATGTCGATCTGGCCCGTGCTGGGGAAGTGCCAGGCGCGCGTGCCTTCGGGCCGGAAGAGCGGCATGAGTTGCTCGAGCTGATCGAGCTGTAGGGACTCCACCAGGCCGAGCTCCTGCAGGGCAGGCGCCCAGCGCGGAAGGGGCAGGCCTTCGCGGCCTTCGACCACCACCAGGCCGCGCCCATCCACCAGGGTGTGGGCGCAAAAGTCCTGCGGCGGGTTCGCGAGAAAGGCGCTGGTTTCTAGTGCGAGCGCGCGCGTTTCGGGCGCTTCGATCGCAGTGCGTAGGATGCCAGCGTTGAGCCCGCTGGAGTGCTGACCCAGGCTCGCTTCGCGCTCGAGGAGCATGACGCCCTGCGCACCGCGCTGTGCCAGCCACCAGGCGGTGGAAACGCCGGCGATGCCGCCTCCGATGATCAGGGTGCTGACGGGTTTCATGGCCGGAGGCAGTTTACCTTGGGGGTCTGCTCAGGGTCCGGCATGAAGCGGGAATCCGGCGCGGCTTACTGGGGCTTGCGGCCGCTAATACGCACGCTGGCTACGCTCCCGGGCAGTTTCTCGAGCTCGGCCATGATCTCGTCCAGGGCCTCCGGTTCGGCATCGTGCAGCTCCAGGTCCGTGCCCACTAGCCCGCGTAGGTGCTCTAGTTCGTAGACGAAGCGCTCCGTGGCGGCGGTCTCTTCCAGGCCTGCGCGGCGCAAGCCGGCCAGGTAGGCCTCTTCCGAAATCGCGCCGGCGATGCAGGCGTGATAGGCGGCGGCGAAATCCCGTACGGACTGGGGCAGGGTTTCGACCACGATGTCGGAGATACTGAAGTGGCCGCCGGGGCGCAGGACGCGGTTGATCTCAGCGAAGACTAGATCCTTCTCGGGCGAGAGGTTCACCACGCAGTTCGAGATGACCCAATCCACGGAGGCGTCCTCCACGGGTAGCTTCTCGATCACGCCCTTGCGCAGTTCGATCTGCTGGTAGCCAGCCTTCTCGGCGTTGGCGCGTGCGGCTGCGAGCATCTCATCGGTCATGTCGACGCCGATGACTTTGCCCTCGGGTCCGACCTTCTCCGCCGCGATCATGAGATCGAATCCGGCGCCACTGCCTAGGTCGAGCACGGTCTCGCCCGGCTTGACGCCGGCGAAGGCGAGCGGGTTGCCGCAGCCAAAGCTGCTCTTGCCTGCCTCCGCGTGCTGCTCGAGCTCCGCTTCGTAGCCGGCTAGTTTGGCGGCCACTCCGGCCGGCGGCTCGCAGCAGGCCGGAGCGCAGGCGCTACCTTGCTTGGTGGCTGCTTCGGCTTGAGCGAGTGCCTTGGCGTAGGACTCGGATACTTGCTCGCGAATCTCGTCGCTGGTCATTTGACCCATGGGGTTGTTCATCGTTTCGTTCTGCGTCTAGGTGTTTGTGAAAGTCGGCTGGGGTGATCGGGTTAGTCGCAGCAACCGTCGGCGCTTGCGGCAGCCGTGTTGAAGGCGCCTTCGGCACAGCAATCGATGGCGTTGGCGAGGTTGCGCAGGGTGCTGGTGAGGCGTTCGCGGTCGAGGGCGTAGCGCACTTCGCGGCCGCTGCGCTCGGAGAGCACTACGCCCGCAGCGCGCAGGGCGGCGAGGTGACGCGAGACGCCGGAGAGGTGCACGCCGCAGCAGGAGGCGACCTCGGTCACGGTCTGGGGGGTGGGGGCGCAGGCCAGGCGCAGGAGGACCTGGAGCCGGGTGGGATCCGCCAGGGAGCGGAAGAGATCCGGTGCCAGGAGGCGCCGAAGGCCTTCCTCGGGGCCATCAGGGGTGTTCTGCTTGCTGCTCATGGATCAAAGGTAGCATGTGTGTGCAATTGCACAAGCATGCAAGTGTAAGAGTGTTGGCCCCCCCATGAGACGACTGGTGTCCTTGTGCAGCTTCACCGGACCGGTCGCTCCCGGACGCTATTGGGTGAATGGCGAGTGGCTCGTCGGGCTCGGGGGTTCGCTACAGCCCCTCGGCGATCTCTACCAGTTCATGGCGCAGCAGGCTCAAGCCGGCGGCAGTGGCCCGGGTGGCGGGGGAGACAACGCCTGGAGCTCCAGGCTGGGATCGGGGAATCTTGCCGCGGGTGGATCCTCGTCCTACATCCACATCCCCGACTCAGGCGGCGGCTCGGGAGTCCTCGTCAGCTACTGACCAGGTGCTTCTCCATGCGCATGTAGCGCAGGAGTTGACCGTCCCGTTCGAGAGTTTCCTCGCTGATGGTTGCGAATCCGCGAGCGCTGAAGAAAGGCTGCGCGAAGCGCGAGGCTTCCACGTGGAGGCGCTTGATGCCTTGGTACTGGGCGAGCTCTTCCAAGTGCCTGTAGAGCGTGCTAGCCACGCCACGTCGCTGGTAGTCCTTGTGGGTGTAGGTCCAGTGGATGTGGCCGTCGGGCTCGAGGGTGATGAAGCCGGCGATGACCCCGTCGACTTCGGCCACCATGGGCGGCAGGCTATTCAAGCGCTCCTGCCAGTGCTCGTAGTCCACGGGTAGGGGCGCCCAGACCTGCGCCTCGGCAGCTGTGTAATGCTCAAGGCCTACCGAGTGAATGGTGTCGTGGAAGATATCGGTGAGCTGGCGCGCATCGCTTGCGAGATAGTCCCGAATCGTCACCTGCATGCCAGTGCTCTCGCCCATGGGGGCAGGGTATGCCATGCGCGCGTGCTCAGCCTAGGCTGAACGCCGCTGCGAGCCATTGCGCACAGCGACTTCGTAGGCGGAGCGCTTGAGCACCACATCGAGCTTGCTACCGTCGATGGGCTTAAGCAGGGACGCGTCGAAGTGCGTGGGACCGCCCCAGTTGGAATCGGACTCGAGGGCGCCGGCGGAGAGAGCTACGATCGGCGTGCGTAGGAGACAGCCCTCGGTTTCCAGCACGCGAATGCGCTGGGTTGCCTCGTAGCCATCCATGTTTGGCATGTGCAGGTCCATCAAAATGAGGTCGAAGGACTGCACGCGCCAAGCGTCCACAGCCTCGCCGCCATGTGCGGCGATGCTGACCGCATGACCCATGCGATCTAGGCGCATCTTGGCCACACGCTGGTTCACCAGGTTGTCTTCGACCAGCAGGATCCGCAGGGCTTGGGTGGGTGCTTCGGATTCGTCTTGGGCGTTGCCATCCAACGCCTCCTCGGGCGCCTCTCCAATGGGCAGAGCAATTTGGAAGGAGAACTCCGAGCCCATGCCCGGTTCGCTCTCTACGCAGATCGCGCCGCCCATCATCTGAATGAACTCACTCGAGATCGCCAGTCCGAGCCCTGTTCCGCCGTAGCTGCGGGTGGTGGAGGTATCGGCTTGGGCGAAGGCTTGAAAGATGTGCTCGAGCTTGTCGGCGGGGATTCCCACGCCCGTGTCCTTGATGGAGAAGCGCAGCAGGTACTTATCCTTCCGTTGCAGGCCCGTGACGTACAGGCTCACGCGACCCTCGCTGGTGAACTTGATCGCGTTGCCAATCAGGTTGGTGAGTACCTGGCGTAGGCGTGGAGAGTCGCCCACCAGGTAGGGAGGAACGCCTTCCGCAACTTCGAGGGTCAGCTCGAGGCCTTTGCCCTCGGCCACAAAGCGCTGCGCTTTTGTGGTGGCCTGCAGCAGCTCGGCTAGCTCGAAGGCTTCCTCCACGAGGCACATTCTCCGCGCCTCGAGCTTGGAGTAGTCCAGTAGCTCGTTGATCAGGTGCAGTAGGCCTTCAGCTGAGCTCTTCACTGTGCTCAGGCACCCGCGTTGATTGGAGTCGAGTTCGCTGTTCAGGGTGAGCTCGGTCATACCCAGGATGGCGTTCATGGGCGTGCGGATCTCGTGGCTCACATTAGCCATGAACTCGCTCTTCGAGGCGTTGGCATGTTCCGCCTCCGTGCGCGACTGCTCTAGTGCTTCGGACTGTTCTTGCAGCTCATGAATCATCCCACGCGCCAAGCGAACGGCCTTGCGCGAGCGGTTGCGTAGGGCTGCGGCGGGTACGGATGCCAGGCTCAGGTAGAGGCCGACCGCATGCAGAACCCCGAGCTTGACCAGGGTCGCTTCGAGGTCAACACCAACGGGATCAACGAAGTACGCCAACCCCATGAGTGCGAGGAGCGAAACCAGAGCCATGTGGCTGAACAGCACGCAGAAGCGCGGCCCGCGGAAGGTGTTCTCCGCCATGCGCACGTAGGGCAGGAAGAGCAGCCAACTGTTGACGCCACCCGTGAACCAGACGATTGGGAGCATGAGCAGCACGAGGTCCAAGGCCATGAACGCATCGCCCAGGTCTAGCTTGCCAGTCTTGCCATAGAGCCTCGCCAAGAGACCCCAAGAGCCCAGCGCGTAGGTGAGCAGTCCGGCCGTCAGCCACCCGTAGTCAGCCTCCAAGCCGGTGTGCTCGATGTGCGTGCGATGCAACGCTACCGCCACCAGCAGCATGATCGTCCCGGCCAAGCGCAGGCGCGGAATGTGAACGCGGTTGTGAGTGCGATCACGGCTGCGCTTGCGCTGCGCCGCGGTTTCGCGGTCGACGATGAACTCGGACCGCTCGACCTCATGGTCGGGTTGTCCGGGCGTGGGGATTTGAGGCTCGGTCAAAGCGGGGTCCTGGGACTCCATTAGTCGGCCGATTCGGCCGCTCGGCAGGAACCAAGCTCCCTATACGGGCCAGAAATGGGTCCGAGACCTCCGCACGGAGCCCCCAGCGGGGGGGGGGCATCCAATTTCAGCCGGCCTGCTCGCTTCAGGCCGGCTCGACCGGGAGCTGAATCTCGGTCAGATACTTGGCCGGGTTGCCCTTGAAGATCATGCCGGGGCCCTTCAGGTAGACCTCGCGGGTAGGTCGCAGAGGCACGAGGTTCTTGTCCTTCAGGTACTCGATCAGGCGTGCGTAGGAATGCGAGAGGCTGTCGTAGGACCCATGGTGAATGAGCGCGACGCAGGGCCCACCAGGGAGCTCGCGCACATCCACATCGTCGGCGTTAAGCGCGCGCTTGAGCGGCATGCACGGCTCGAAGTCGGCGTCCTCCTCCCGATACTCATCGTCATAGCAAAGCATCATGGCCTTGCCGCCGATGTGCCTGCCGAGCTTGCGCCCGAGCTTGCCAAAGGCCTTGCCGCAATCGCTATAGCGGCCTTGCATGCGCATGCCACCAACCAGTGTGGGGCTGAGTTGCTTCTCTTCGATCTTGTAGATCTCGCTGGTCATGATTTTCCTCGCGTTCGTTTCGCGGCTGATAATCGTCTCCAGGACCTGGACGATATCGGCGCGCTTTTGAATCTGGTCTTGTAGTTGGAACCGATGGTTCTCCAAGAACTCGAGGATGTCCGCGTCGTCTTCATGATCGACCAGGATCTCGGCGATGGTGGCAAGCCCGAAGTCGAGAGCGCGCAGGGTCTTGATGACCTGCGCACGCTCGAGGTTGTGCTTGTCGTAGTACCGATAGCCCGTGTCCCTATCCACATAGGCTGGGTTCAAGAGCTGCTTCTCGTGGTAGAAACGCAGGGTCTTGACCGGCAGCCCGCACATGCGGGAGAACTCGGTAATGCTGAAACGGTTCATGGGCATCCTCGTGAGGACGCAAGCTACGGCCTCCAGTAACTGGAGGGTCAAGGGCTGAAAGAGCCCTTGTTTCAATTGAGCTATCTACTGGGGGCCCACGACCGGGTTCGCGAGCACGCCAAGGCCTTCCACTTCGACCTCCATGGTGTCGCCGTCCTTGATGTAGATCGGGGGCTTGCGCGCGAAACCCACGCCCGGAGGCGTGCCCGTGGCGATCACATCGCCGGGCTCGAGGGTGAAGAACTGGGAGAGGTCGGCCACGATCTCAGCCACATTGAAGATGAGCTGGGCGGTGGTCGAGTCCTGCAGTGTCTTGCCGTTGAGGCGGAACTGGATACGCAACTGTTCCGGGTTCGGCACCAGGTCGGCGGTCAGAATGTAAGGACCCATGGGCGCGAAGGTGTCGCAAGCTTTGCCGCGCTGCCATTGGCCGTCGGCGAACTGGAAGTCGCGCGCGCTGACGTCGTTGATGTTGGTGTAGCCGAGGACTGAGTCCAGGGCCTGCTCCTTGCTGACCTTGCGAGTGCGGCGGCCGATGACGACACCGAATTCGGCCTCGTAGTCGACCTCCTTAGCGCCGGGGGGGAGCTCCACCTGGGCGCCGGGGCCCACCACGCAGCTGCTGAACTTGCTGAAGATCAGCGGGCGCGTGGGGATGTCCATGCCGGACTCCTCCGCGTGGTCGCGGTAGTTGAGTCCGATGCAGAAGAACTTGCCCGGGCGCGGTACGGGCGCGAGGGTGCAGACTTCGTCGGCAGCTAGGATGGCGCCGGCCTCAGCCATGGCGCTGTGCTTGGCGGCGTCCGCTTCCACGGCGCTGACTAGGGCGCGCGCAGCTTGGTGAGCTTCACCGTCCAAGTCGAACCAAGTGAAAGCGTCTTGGCGTGCGGGCAAGCCTGCGCCGGGAGCGTCGAAGTCGAGAACGCTGGCGCCGTCTGCGAGCAGGGCGCCGGTACGCACCGGCCCGGAAGTGGTCTGAAAGCTGATGATCTTCATGAGTGGCAGAGAGCGTGCAGCCTGGGGGCTGTGGCGTCGAGGGCTCTATTCGGTTCTGAGCAAATGAGCCGAGAATTCGGTACCAGGGCCCGCCCACAGGCAGGATCCTTGGACAGTTACCGGAGCAGAGCTCCGCCGACCATGACCGGCAACACCCAAGACCATCCCCGCGACTCGGCTGGATTGACCTACGTCTATCCGGTGGTTTCGCGTCGCGCCCGCGGGGTCTCCGTGGGCCTCAACCTGAATCCGAACAATGCCTGCAACTGGCGTTGTGTGTATTGCCAGGTGGAAGAGCTGCAACGTGGAAGCGCCCCGGACCTGGACCTGGAGCTGTTCAGCAGCGAGTTGGAGGGTTTCCTCGATCAGGTGGTCGACGGGGATTGGATGCAGCGCTTTGCACCTCTTGAGGCGCGGCGTCTCAACGACTTGGCTTTCTCCGGTAACGGTGAGCCCACCACCAGTGCAGGCTTCGGTGCGGCGGTGGAGCTAGCTGCGGACAGCATGGACCGCCGCGGCTTGACGGCGGCTGGGGTCAAGCTCGTGCTCATCACCAATGGCTCCATGTTGCATAAGGAATCCGTGCAGCATGGCCTCGCGCGCATGGCCCGGAGCAATGGCGAGCTTTGGTACAAGCTGGACGCGGGCCGCGAAGAGGAGCGGCTCTTGGTGAACGATGTGCGTCTGCCAAACACGCGCGTAGAGCAAAACCTGCGTAGCTGCGCCAGCCTTGTGGCGACCCGCATTCAGACCTGCTTCTTCGCCCGCGGCGGCCTTCCTCCGTCGGAGGAGCACCTGCAGGCCTACCTGGATTTCTTGGAGCGGCAGGTGGCTGAGGGCGTCGCTCTCCAGGATGTCATGCTCTACGGCCTCGCGCGACCCTCACAGCAGAGTGAGGCCCCCGAGCTCAGCCGTCTGCCGGATCAGTGGCTGGCGCAAATGGCGGAACGTGTGCGTGCGCTTGGTCTAGAAGCCTCGGCTTACGGCGCCGCGGGCGCCATCAGGCCCAACTAGGAGCGTGTCGCACAGAGCCAACTTCGCGAGCCACGCGCCCTAATCCGCGATGCTGCGTTGCACCAAACCCGGGGTAGCTACGGTTACGAGGGTCTTGGCGCGCCTTGCCTCGCGAAAAATGGCACATGCCTCGCAAACTCGGCTATGCGCGACACGCTCCTAGGCTACGCATCGCCTGCGTTAGCTGATTCCTGGGGGGTCGTGTAGACTGCCGATCCCAGGAGGGACAATCATCCGTCTGCGCATCATCCAGGCTAACAAGCCGCCCGTGGAGTACGACATCGACCAACCCATCGCGGTTATTGGCCGAGCTCCGGGTTGTGATGTGATCGTCAACCACCCGTACGTGAGTGGGCGACATCTGCGCATCCTGTGCGGCGTGGTCGTCGAAGACTTGGGATCCTCGAACGGAACGTTCTTGAACGACCAGCGCATCGAAGGGACCAATCCCATCAGCGATCGGCGGATCACCGTCGGTGGCCCCGAAATTTGCCTGGAAGTCTTCGGCGCGGAGAGCGCGCCGCCAGAGGCACGGGCCGAAGTTGCAGGCGAGTCGGCCTTGCTGGCTGAGCTGCTCCAAATGGACTTCAAGGACTTCAAGGACTTCCAGCCGCGGCTGGAGGGCAGCGTCACCGACTTCTACTTGCTGGAGTCCTTCCGCTTGCTGCGGCAGGTCGAGAAGGTGGTCACACGCATGGCCGGCGAGCTGACCACCAAGCTCAAGCTGGACACGCTCCTTCCGGGGGTGGAAGGCAACTTCATGGCGCTAATGGCCGAAGCCATGAAGCGACCCTCCGACACGGGGCCGCGCGAAGAGCTCGTCGAGTATCTCGGCGAGATGCGCAAGTGGCTCTTCGTTTCCCTGGGCGCCTATCAACGTGCCTCCGTGAAGTACGCCGAGGAAATTCGTTCAACTCTCAGTCCCACGGCACTGGCTCAATCGGAGCCGGTTCCGCCCATCTATCGCTGGTTCCGCCAGGAAGAGAAACTCCTTTGGCGACGTGCGAAGGCCTACCTGGATGGGCTCTCGCGCACTCACGCGGAAGAGCGCCTCGATGCATTGGCGAAGGCCTCTGCACGCGAGATGATTGGCCGTAACGGCCGTAAGTAAACCCCAAACTCCCCCTGTAACGCATGAGTCTTCCCCTCGTACTGGGCTTGCTGCTCGGTTCCTTATTCGCTCCAGAGGAGCCGACGCTGGCCTTCGTGGGCGCGCGTCTGATCCCTATTAGTGGCGCCGAAATTCCAAGCGGCGTGCTGCTCGTGCAAGGCGGCAAGATCGTCGGCATCGGAGCGGTTGGCGACCTGCAGGTACCTGGTGGCGCCGAGGTGCGCGACATGTCGGGCAAGACGATCATGCCAGGCATGGTCTGTACGCACTCGCACGTGGGGCAACCGGCGGGCGCGGATCGTTCTGCACCGATTCAGCCCGAGGTGCGCGTGCTCGATTCAATCAACGTACGCCACGCCAGCATCCAACGCGCCCAGGCTGGTGGCCTGACCTGCGCCAACGTCATGCCGGGTTCGGGTCATCTGCTCTCGGGGCAGACGGTCTACCTCAAGCTGCGTGACGGCGACACCATCGATGACCTGATCATTCCCGACGCTCGCGGGCGGGCCGCAGGTGGTATGAAGATGGCCAATGGCACGAATAGCCGCCGAAAGCCGCCCTTTCCCGGTACACGCGGCAAGTCCGCGGCGCTGGTGCGCGAGCGCTTTGTGGCCGCCCAGAACTACCGCGATAAGATCCTGCGCGCGGCTGGTGATGAGTCGAAAATGCCCGACCGGGACCTGGCCATGGAAGCCCTCATAGAGGTGATCTCGGGTGAGCGCGTGGTCCACTTTCACACTCACCGGCATGACGACATCCTCACTGTGCTGCGACTCTCTAAGGAGTTCGGCTTCCAGGTTGTCCTGCACCATGTGAGTGAGGGCTGGATGGTTGCCCAGGAGATCGCCGCCGCTGGCGTGCCTTGCTCGATCATCGTGATCGATTCACCGGGCGGCAAGCTGGAGGCGGTCAACGTGGACTTCCGCACGGGCGGCGTCCTGGAGGAGGCCGGTGTTTCGGTTTCCTTCCACACGGACGACTACATCACCGATAGCCGCCTCTTCCTGCGCTCGCCGGCCTTGGCCGTGCGCGCGGGCATGTCGCGCGAGGTGGCCTTGGCTGCCGTGACTCTGGAAGCGGCCAAGC
>JBLIOL010000008.1:0-40922 GCA_047639615.1 Planctomycetota bacterium
GGCCAGCACCCCGATGCCGAACACCAGCTGCGATTTGCGCGGACCTGCTAGGGGCTCTAGCGCCTTGGCCAAGGCAAAGGAATCGCGCCGCACCAGCATGGCGCACAGCTCGCGATCCGCACGCGGCACCATGGCCATGGCCAGCGCCACGCGCTCGGCGTAGACCTCCTCGCCCTGAACGGCGCGCTCACGCGGGTGCACGCTGCGCATCGCGTAGGAGTCGGCATCCAAGCCCGCCTGCAAGCGCGCGTCCAAGCTCGTTAGAAAGCCCTTCGAGGCCAAGGCCACGGGCACCTCCTCCACCAGTGCCGTGTCGTACTTGCCATGAAAGCGGTCCGCCGACGCGATCACCACGCAGCCGGTAGCCAACACGAAGGGGATCAAGAGCCCCGTACCGAGATCGAACACCGCCAAGCGCCGGAACTGCACATTCCAACCCTTGCGCAACATGGAGTACGGCAGCAGGAAGGTCATGTTGATGCCCACCGCTGTGGCCGCCGCAGCGATCGCCACGGACTGCTGTTCGGAGACAATGCGCGCGGACCACCAGCCTTGGAAGGTGCCCGTGCGACCGAGAGCATCCGCGAAGAGTGGCGCAGGCTCGGTCAAGGAGCTCCAGCTCGGCACCAAGCCCTGGGCGATGCGCCCCCACTCGAAACCCTCGCCGCCGCTGGCCAAGGCCCATACCACGCCGAAAAAACACACCACGATCAAACCCACCAGGCCCTTGAGGATCACCTCAAAGACCGCCAAGCCTCGCGAGCCCGAGTCGTAGGCCCAGACCGCCGCCACGGCCGCCCCTAGCAGCGCGGCGCAGATCGCAACCTTAGCTCCATCCCCGGCGAAGCCAGGGAGCAGGTTCTTTTGCACCGCAGCCGTAGCCAGGGAGAACTGCGGTAGGCACCAAACCACGTTCGCCATCAACACCGCTGTCGCCCAGCCCCAGGCCAGCACCGGGTTCACGTGCTTCTTGATCGCTCCGAAGGGCCGCTCGCCCGTGCACAGGGTCACGTAGCTAATGGCCGAGAGCATGACCACGCCCAAGAGCATGGCCAAGAGTTGCAGCCAAAGCATGCGCGTGCCCGTGAGCACCCCAAGAAAAAGGGCCCCAGCCAGGGACCCACCACCCAAGGTGATCGCACTCTGCAGCCAACCCGGGCCTGAAAGGCGCGCGTAGGTGAGTAGCGTGCTGAAGACACCGCCCTCATGGGCGGTCTTCAGGCGGGCTTCATCCGACGAGGGGGCTCGATCCATGGGGCCAAGGATACGCTCTGAGCGCGACTATGCGCCGCCTGTTCCACCGAGGCCGCGGGGGCCCTTGGAGATCTTCTTGAACTTGATCAGCATGCCATTGCGCTCGTCACGGCCACTGTCCTCCACGCACTCAGCGCGGATCTCCTCAGGCTCGGTCAGGCCCTTGAACCAGCTGCCGTGGATATTGAAGCGCTCCAGGCTGTCTGGTTTCTTCGGATTGAGCGGGGCGAAGAAGCGACTGTTGGCGGAGCGGAAGTCACAGCTCAGCACCTTGGTCTGCTTGAACCCCTTGACGTCGTCGTGGATCAACTCGAAGAGCCTGGAGCGCACGTTGTTGCCATCGACGTCCACCTTGCGGCAATTTTCGATGCGCGAGTGCGCGCCACCCAGCTCGTTATTGCGCACGAGCACATCCCAGGCGTCCTCCACAATCAGCCCAGCGTCAGAGCCACCGCCGCTTGGCCGATTGGAAAGCAGGATCAGCTTGAGCTTGGCGCGACTCTTCTCCGACGGATGCACGCCGCGAATATGCACCGGCTTGCCAAAGCGCGAGCTCTGCACATCCACCTGCCCCCCCGACATCTCCAGGGTCAGCTTCGTGCTCCCCAGCATGCTCAAGCCTTGCAGGAAAATTTCGCAGTCGCCCGGCCCCTCCGTCGAGGTCCTGATCATAGAGCGCCCATGGAGGTCGGTGGTCGTCACCAGCAGATCCTTGCAGTCCGGCATGACCTCGATCACGAGATCGCGAATCGTGTTACGACCGCCGGTCACCGCCTTCATTTCGAGCTTGCCCGACACCTCGAGCACCGCGTCCTCGCCTCTCCCAATCAGCACCATCTGGCGCAGGGAGCTAACGCTCTGGTTGTGCGGCAAACGCACGCGCCCTTGAATGAAATAGGTCACGCCCTCTTCCTTGAGGGTCGTGGTCTTCAAGGGGAAAGGCCGCTCCACCGGCGCGGATTCCCGAGCTGCCCATCCCAAGGAGGAGAGCGCGAACCATGCCAGTACCGCAGCTTGTTTGGGTCCCATAGGTCTGTGCTGTTCGATCATACATGCCTTCGTATGATCGGGGCGCTCCACCGAGCGAACCCCGCATGCTGGACCTCCACGAACTTCTGCCCGACGGTGACCCCCTAGCGCCCTACGAGGCATCCCTAGCCCAAAGCCGGGGCGCACCGCCCGTGCGCCGGGCCTGGGCGGCCGCGCGCCTAGTGCTAAGGGAAAGCTACGCCACCGTCCTCCACGAGCCCAAGGCCAGCTTTGATCCCGCCGAGCTCGCGCCCCATGTGGACTGGGATGCCACGGCGAACCTGCGCCGCCGCTTGGACCAAGCCGGCTTCGGCATCGCCGAGGCCATGGATACGGCCCAGCGCTTTCGCATCGGCTGGGAGCTAGCCTCGGAACTCATGCGCCGCACCGGCGCCATGGGTCTATCCCATGGCTTCATCGGCGGCGCCGGCACCGACCACGCTCCGAGCGCACGCACACCAGGCGACCTTGGCCGCGCCGCCGCCGAGCAGGTGCGCTTCATCCAAGCGGCCGGCGGCGATGCAATCCTGCTACCGCTGATTCCGCTCGGACGAGCCGACGCCCCGCCCGAGGATTACGTAACCGTCTACGACGCGATCCTAGCCGCCACCGAAGGGCCGCTCCTGGTGCACTGGCTCGGCGCCGCCTTCCACCCGGACCTGGGCAACTACTTTCCCAAAGACAGCTTCGAGCAGGTCATGGCCCTGGACCGCGAGCGGCTCGTGGGCGTCAAGCTCTCCCTGCTCGACGCACCACGGGAAGTGCGCATCCGGCGCCAGTTGCTTGAGCACGGACAGGTGGTACTGAGCGGCGACGATTGGAACTTCAGCCGGCTCGTCCAAGGTACGGACCCGCGCGTCCATCAAGTGCGCCACTTCGCCGGCGCGCCCCTACCCGTGGGCGACTTCAGCCACGCCCTACTCGGCGTCCTCGACGGAACCTACCGCGCCTTCGGCCTGGCCCTCGAGCTGCTCGCCCGCGGCGACGAGGACGGCTACCTGGAGCTCGCCGCCCATGCCGAGGCCTTCGGCAGGCACGTCTTCAGTGCCCCCACCCAGGCCTACAAGACAGGCCTCGCCTTCCGCGCCTGGCTCGCCGGAGAGCAGCGCAATTTTCTCCTAGCGGGACATGAAGAACGCCTGCGCAACCAAACCCACCTACTTGAAGTGGCCCGCCTAGCAGCCGCCTGCGGCGCCATCGGCGACCCAGAGGCCGCCCGGGAGCGCCTGAGAGCCCTATGGCCCCAGAACTAGGGCCTCCAATCGAATGATTGCGATCTAGCCGCGTACCTCTCTTCTTGTGGGCCCTGGACGCTACCCCCGCCCTCAAGCTGCACCTAGAGTAGCCCTTCCGACCGGCACCGAGCCGACCACCGCAGACCCCACCAGATTCCGATGAAGCCTCTTCTCACCATGCTCCTGATCGCCGCCGTCGCTGGCGTGATCGTCTACGAATTCAGCCCCGGCGTGAAAGCACAGGTCGACCAGGCCGTGAACAAGCACGTTGGCTGGACCCCCGAGGCCCGCAAGGCCGACCCCAAGGGCTTCATCGAGCACGCCATCGAGAGCCTCAAGGAAGACCGCGCAGCCTTCAAAGCCCAGCAGCTGGCCTACGCTCAAATCCGCCAGGACGCGGTCGCTGGACTGGCCACCGCCGAAGCCAAGGTGGCCAAGGCTGAAGAGGTCTCCATGGCTGCCAAGGCCACCTTCCAGACCGCCGAGGCTGGCAATGCTTGGCCTGTGAGTTTTGGCAACCTCAACTACAGCCGCGAACAGTTGGTGGGTCAGGTTCAGACCGTGCTCTACGAGAAGAAGGCACACTCGGAAACCATCGGCATCTACCAGCAGACCATCGATGACATCGACGCTCAGGGCCTCGCTCTGGGTTCGCGCATCACGGAGATCGGCATCGAGATCACCAAGCTCAAGGCCGAGGCCCAGCGCGCGGAGATGATGAAGCTCAACGCAGACGCCGAAGCCATGCTGGCCAAGGTCTACGACCTGCTCGAAGGCAACAGCGACACCCTGGTCGAGCTGCACGACTCCCCCATCCGCTCCCTCGACGAGATCGACCTCAACGAGGAGCCCACCGCTGAAAAGAAGGCCGCCACCGTCGCCAACAAAGACGTGATGGACTTCCTGGAAGGCCTCTAGGCCAGCCTCCGCCCGCCCCAGCCTGCCGCCCCGCTTCCGCCCATGAACACCCTCGACTTCGCCGTCCTGTGCGCGATCATCCTGCTCTTCGCGCTCGGGATCCGCGCCCTGCTCACCAAGACCGAAGAGGGTGACCCCTCACCCATGGGCTGCGGCTACGGAATGATCGCGGGGGCCCTCCTGGCCTACCAGTTCTCGGAGCAGGCCGGCGGCTTCTTTAACGGCATTCGGCTCGGCATCGGTTTCGCCCTGATCCTGCCCGGCATCAAGGCCGTGCTCAGCCCCAAGGGCCGCAACCTGGGTTGGGCGGTGATGACCTTCCTACTCGCTATTCTGGTGGCGGCGGAGCCCGTGCAGCATGTGTACCGAAACGTGAGCGGCGCGCCTGTCCCGATCACCATCGAGGCACGGCTCGAGCAAATGGAAAGCTCTCGGCCGAAACTGGCTAATTTCTACGACCTGCTCGGCAGCAAGGAAGTCGGACTCAAGGCCAAAATCCGCGAGCTCGGCACGGACAAGGCCGCAGTCCTAGCCCACCCGGAAGCCCAAGACATGCTCGCCCAACTGCAGGCCACCCTGCAGCGCAGGCGGGAGATCACCGCGAAGCTGGCTGAACTCGATCTCGCCATCGCCGACCTACGCGTCGAGCTCGAGCAACTCAAGCTCGCAGGGAAGGCCGGCAACTTCGACCACGAGGACCCGCGCTTCCGAAACATCCTGCTCGAGATCGAAGCAACCACCGCCGAAGCCGAAGGCGGCACCATCGAGCAGTACATGTTGCAGGCCGAACTCGAGCAGCTCTACGAGGACGAGTTTTAGGCGATCCAGTCCCCGATCACGCGGCCGTGCACATCGGTCAGCCGCATGTCACGGCCGCCGAAGAGGTAGGTTAGCCGCGTGTGGTCCATGCCCAAGAGGTGCAGCATGGTGGCCTGCAGGTCGTGCAGGGTGACGATGTTTTCCACGGCGTAGTAGCCGTACTCATCGGTCGCGCCATAGCGCGTTCCCGCGGCGCTGCCGCCGCCCGCCATCCACACGGTGAAGCCGTGGGGATTGTGATCGCGCCCGTTTGTGCCCTGGGCCATGGGCGTGCGCCCGAACTCGCCGGCGAAGACCACCAGGGTCTCGTCCAGGAGCCCGCGCGCGCGCAAGTCCTCGATCAGGGCTGCAATGGGCTGATCCACGGCCATGGCGTTGTCCCCATGCCCCTTGAGCAGGTTCGAATGCTGGTCCCAACGATCGTGGCCCGTGTTCGGAATCGTGAGCTCCACGAAGCGCACCCCGCGCTCCACCAAACGCCTCGCGAGCAAGCACTGACGCCCGTAGCTCGCTAGGTGCTTGTTGGCGTGCTCAGTCCCATAGCGCTGCAAGGTCGCCGGCGTCTCGCCCTCTAGGCCTACCAGCTCGGGCACGGCAGCCTGCATGCGATAGGCCAGTTCATAGCCGCGGATGGCGCTCTCGACCCCATCGTCCTGAGTCCAGTCGCCCTGCCCCGCGCCATCCAGTTGCTCCAAGAGATCGAGCTTGCGCCGCTGCGCCGCTTGCGCCGCTTCCGGCGCTTGCAGGTTGGCCAAGGGCGCCCCAGAACTCTTGAAGATCGACGCCTGATGACTCGCGGGCAAGAAACCCGAAGCGAAGTTGTCCAGGCCGCCCGGCGGCGTCAGCCCGCCATCGAGCACTACGAAGCCCGGTAGGTCCTGACTCTCACTGCCAAGTCCATAGGAGAGCCAGGCGCCGATGGAGGGCCGTCCCTGAATGCCATGGCCCGTGTGCAAGAAGTAGTTGGCCGAGGTGTGCTCGGGGAAAGGACTGGTCATGGAATGCACCATGCACAGCTCATCCGACACCCGCGCCAGGTTGGGGAAGAGGTCTGAGACCCAGTGCCCGGCCTCACCGTGCTGGCGGAAAGCCCACGGGGACTGCAGCACCGCACCCACATCATCGAACTGCGTCTTGGGGATGCGCATGCCGATGGGCTGTCCGTTTTCCTTGGCCAAGCGCGGCTTGGGATCGAAGCTATCCACCTGGGACACGCCGCCGTCCATATAGAGGAAAATCACACTGCGCGCGCGCGGCCGGAAGTGCCGCGGGGGCAGGCGAACAGCTCCATCCTGTCCAAGTAAGCTCTCACCAAAGAGCGCGCCCAGGGCTACCGCTCCGAAGCCATTGGAGGCCCGTGCCAGCAAGTGCCGGCGGCTGATCGATCGTCGCGGGTCCATGGATCAGTCCAGGTAGCGGAATTCTTTGGTGTTGAAAATCACATGGGCTAGGTCGGCCCAGGCCTCCTGACCGTGCTCGCCTTCGCTCAGGAAAGCATGCGCCGCGCGCACCTCAACCAGCGACGGCTTGCGCGCCAGAGCGCGCAAGTACAGTGCATCCAAACGCACCTCGGGCGCCAACTCCAGCAAGCTCTCCGCGAAGACCTGCGCCTGTCCGATCACGAAGGGATCATTGAGCAAGGCCAAGGCCTGCGCCGGCACGTTCGACACGGCGCGGCGTCCCATGGTCGTCGCGGGCAAGGGCGCATCGAAGACCTGCAGGAAGGGCTGCATGAAGTTGCGCCGCGTCTCCAGGTAGATACTGCGCCGCCGATCGCCATCCAATGGGCCACTTTTCCCGGGTCGTCCGCGACCGCTCAGGGATGGGATCAAGTGCACTGCAACGCTGGGTCCAAAGCGCTGCTCGTTCAAGCTGCCCGCGCTGAACAGGATCCCGTCCCGCAGGGCCTCCGCCGTGAGGCGACGCACAGGTGCGTGCGAGAGCCAAGCACGATTCGGGTCGCTAACTCGCGTGCTCTCGGGAGCTGCGCTGCCCTGCCTATAGGTTGCGGAGAGCACCAACTCGCGGATGAGCCGCTTACGGCTCCAGCCCTCGGCCATGAAGCGTCGCGCTAGGTAGTCGAGCAGATCCGGATGGGAGGGTTGCTCCCCCATCACGCCGAAGTCATCCACGGACGGCACGATGCCGCGCCCGAAGAGGTGATGCCAGATGCGGTTGACCGCCACCCGTGGGGTTGCCGGATTGGATGCATCCACCAAGGCGTGGGCCAATTGCAAGCGCCCGCTTCCAAGCGTATCCGCCTGCGGAGCAGCCTTGCCCAGCCCCGTGAGGAAGTGCCGCGGAACCGCGCCCAAAGGCGAAGCGACCGACCCGCGCGCGAGCAATTGCTCATCCCGAGTGCCGCTATCCATCAACCCTGGCGCCGTAGCCGATGTGTAGGACACACTCCCGCGCAGCTCCGCCTCGGCCGTTTTCCAGGGGAGTAGCTGCTCCTCCCAAGCTGCCTGATTACGACTGGCCAAGAGCGCGTTGGGCCATTCGAGAAGAAGCTCGCCGCGCAAGAAACCCTCGAGCTCTTCATTCAACCCCGCCACATGCACGGCCACATCCCCGTCGCCAAGCCCATCCAAGGGATTGTCGCTAGCCACGAGACGCGCACCAAAGTCTGACTCCGGCACCAATTCCACCACCCGCGCGATGGCAAAATCGCCCTCGCCTTCCACATGCGGCGAGATCTCGATCTGCGCGAGGGCGCCGCCGTAATCGCCGAGCTCCTGCACCTCCCAGCGCCAGTCACCCTTTGTATCGAACTGGAAGACCGAGGCACCATGCAAGGGACCGAGCACCAAGCGATGGGATTCCAGCTGCGCAAAAATGCGTCCACGCCCACGCACCAGGTAGGCCAAGCGCCCGCTGCTCAAGGGACGCCGGTGGAGATATAGCGTGCGCCCCGCCTGGATCCAGTTGCGCGAACCCGCATCCTTCTGGGTGCCCGGCGCCAATTGCAGGTCACGGTGCAAAGAGTCCGCCAACAGCACGCCGCCCGGCTCCAGGCGCGCGGGTTCGTCTCCACGCCCCACGCTAGCCGAAGCACTTGCCGATCCCCGTAGACCAAAGACCACACCGTCCTGACTCCAACCACCGGGAGCTTGCTCGGACGCGCGCGCGTCAAACCATAGCTCGCCTTCGGGCTCAGCAGCTGCCACCTCGGGCGCTTCGGGTGCAGCAGACTCCAAGAAGCGCACCCATGCTTCGAGGTCCGGCCGACTCGGTGCTTGCTCCGCAAGCACCTGGCGCGCATCGGCCACCCGGTCAGGCATCTCCAGCAACGCGGCGCGTAGATTTTCGCTCAAGGCGCCGCGCAAGGCCGGCTCGTAGCTCGCACGCATGCCGTCTAGTCCGCGGCGCAGCTGCTTGTGCTGAGTCTCCGTCTCGAAGCGCACCTGCCTGTAGCTCGACGAGAGCAAGTAGCCGCAGAGCGCGTAGTAGTCCGCCTGGGAGATGGCGTCCATCTTGTGATCGTGGCAGCGCGCGCAGGAAACGGTCAGGCCGAGGAAGGCCTTGCCGAAGACCTCCACCTGATTGGCCAAGCGGTCGGTCTCGTCCTTGCGCGGGTCCACCGGCGAGTGCACCTCTTCGCCGAACCACCAGAAGCCCGTGGCCAGCACCGACTCATTCGCCTCGCCGTTGCGACGCGGCTCGGGCAAGAGGTCACCCGCCACATGCTCCACCAGGAACTCGTCGTAGGGCAGGTCCGCTTCCACGGCCCGCAGCACGTAGTCCCGGTAGCGCCAAGCATTGGGAATCCGATGGTCGAATTCATGACCCTTGGTCTCCACGTAGCGCACCAGATCCAGCCAGTGGCGCGACCAGGTCTCACTGAAGCGTGGGCTGCTGAGCAGTCGATCCACCACGTGTTCGTAAGACTTGTCACCGGCATCGCCCAGGAACTCATCCAACTGCGCGGGCGTCGGCGGCAGTCCCCCCAGGGCGTAGCTCACGCGCCTCAACCAACTTCGGCGTGACGCTTCGGCCGCCGGCGCGAATCCGCGTGCTTCCAATTCGGCGAGCACAAAGCGATCCACCGGGCCCCTAGGCCAAGCTGTCGCGTCCACAGCAGGCACGGCGGGCGCTCCCAAGGGCTGCCAGGCCCAATGCTTCAGGCGTTCGGCCCAATCGAAGTCCACCCGCTCGGCAGGCTCTTGAAGCAAGCTTGAGGGCGGACGCGCGGCTAGGACAACGCCACCGAAGGCGACGCTTGCCGTGACGGCACAGGTGAGCAGAACAGCGATTCGATTGCGCATGCGGTAACACGTTATAACATGGGCGCAGATGTTACCGCTGCCCCAATGGTCGCGCCGCCCCCTCGCCCTGATTGTGATCTTGGGCGTAGCGGCGGCCGTGAGTCCCCAAGATCCTACCCCCTCGGCCATGGCCAGGTCGGCGGCGGCATTCCTCGAGTGCTTGGATGACGAGCAACAGCTCAACGCGCAAGCCGCCTACGCCGACGCGGACCGACTCGACTGGCACTTCATCCCACGCGAGCGCACCGGCCTGCCCTTGGGCAACATGGACGCGGCTCAACAGGCAAGCGCCTGGGCCTTGCTGGGAACCGCGCTCTCGAACCGTGGCATACGGCGCGTGCAAGGGGTGATCGCCCTCGAAGGCGTGCTGCGCGAACTGGAATCCACCCCGGAGAAAGTCGCCACCTGGCGCGACCCCGGCAGTTATTTCATCAGCATCTTTGGCGACCCCCTCGGTAAGGCGCCCTGGGCTTGGCGCTTGGAAGGCCACCACATCTCGTTGAGTGTGACCTGCACGGCTGACGGCGTGCGCACTACGCCCTTCTTCTTGGGCGCCAACCCGCGCGTGGTCGCAGAAGGCCTGCACGCGGGCTTCGCATTGCTCGCCGAAGAGGACGCGGCCGCGCGCAAGCTCTACCTCAGTCTGGATGAAGAGGCCAAGCAAGCTGCACAAGCCGGCCCAGTGGAAGGCGATGTGATCCTCGGCCCCGGCCAAGAGCAACGCATGCCAGCCCGCGGCCTGCCCGCAACCGACATGAACACTGGTCAGCGGGCGAGCCTGCACGCCCTGATCGAAATTTGGGCGAGCCTGCTCTCCCCCAAGCTCGCCCGTACCGAGCTCGCGCGCCTGCGAGATACCGAATTTGACCAACTGGTCTTCGCCTGGGTCGGCCCCGAGCAAGAGGGTAAGGCCCACGGCTGGCGCATTTTTTCGGAGTCCTTCGCGCTCGAGTGGATCACGCCTAACGCCGAAGCCAGCCACGTGCACGCTCTCTGGCGCGACCTGACCCGAGACTTCGGGCGCACCCGATGAACGCGCCGGCCAACGGCCTGCTCGAACATGGTGGCCGGTCACGCTGCTACTGGTGCGGCGACCACGAGGACTATCGCACCTACCACGACGAGGAGTGGGGCCGTCCCGTGCACGACGACCGTCGGCTGTACGAGAAGGTCTGTCTAGAGTCTTTCCAATCAGGCTTGTCTTGGCTCACAATCCTGCGCAAGCGCGAGAATTTCCGCGCCGCCTTCGCCAACTTCGAAATGGAGCAGGTTGCCGCCTTCGGTAAGGCCGACGTCGAGCGCCTACTCGGCAACGCCGGCATCGTGCGCCACCGCGGCAAGATCGAGGCCACCATCAAGAACGCCCGCGCCGCCATCGCCACCGTCGAGCAGGAGGGCTCCCTGCATGAGTACTTCTGGCGCTTCGAGCCACCCGCCAGCGAGCGCCCCCAGCGCTTCGACTACAAGAGCTTGGCAGCGTTCACCCAGAGCCCAACCTCCAAGGCCCTTGCGAAGGATCTCAAGCGGCGCGGATGGGCGTGGGTCGGGCCGACCACCGCTTATGCATTCATGCAAGCCATGGGACTGGTCAACGACCACTTCGAGGGCTGCTGGGTCGCTCAAGAAACCCGGAGGTAGCAACCGCGAGTTTGGACACGGGGACTTTGCTTGGGGGATTTGCATGCTCCCCTGCCCAGCCGCTACGCTCGCGAACCACGGTTCTCTTCCCCCGCAAGAAGAAGAAGAACAACAAGGATGACGGACGAAGCCAATACCGTGTCCGCATCCGAAACGGCTTCACCGTTCAGACGCAGGTAGGTGAGGAGCCCCCCGAGGTTCAGCTGCTAGACGTCAGCTCCCGGGGTACAGACCTCTTCGTCCTAGAGCAGGACTTAGCCGACTTCGAGGAAGGCCGGACGCTAGACCTCGTGTTCACGCCCGAGACAGGCTCTCGTGGAATCCGCGCAAGGGCCAGAATTCAAGACATCGAAACCCTTGAAACTCAGTTCGGCAGCGGCGCACGCATCGGTATGCCGTTCACGGACCAAAAGGCCCTCTTCGAACAGCTCGACGCCGATCTCTGGGGCTACTTCAATCGCCGCGGCGCCTACCGCAGCAAGCAACCGCCCGGCGAGATCAAGCTCAAGTACCGATCCGGCACACTCAGTGGCTACCTCGCGGACATCTCCACCCGCGGATTCTCGCTCGTGCTCGAACGCGGCAGCAGCATCCTGTTGCTGCCCGCCCATCCAGCCGAAGCCAAATTCCAGATCCCCGGCACCAGCCCCAAAGCCAAGGCCGAGTTCGTGGCTACCACCATCTACCGACTCGCCTTCCCCGACTCGAACGCCTGGAGGCTTGGCTGCAGCACATGGGTAGCGCCCGGCGCCTGGCCACCACCGGTGGACTCTTGCTAGCGAGCATGGGCGCACTAGCCATGCTGACCCTAGCGGCCGTACGCCTGCTGGTGGCCTTCTTCGTGGGCCGCCTGGGCGACTCGCACCTGAAGGTGCGCCGCGCCTTACTTGCGCCGCTGTACTTCTACGTGGCGATCCAGGTGCTCTGGCACCTGTTCGTCATGCAGGGCACGGCCAGCGAGCTAGCCAACTCCCTCGCACTCTGCGGCGCGCTCGCGCTCAAGGTCTACCTCTACGCGCTCGTGACGCGCTGGATGCAAGTCGGCTAACTCCAACGCTACTTCGACGAGGTCGCCTACTCGCGCCTGCCCTCGGACCTCGACGGATCCTGAGCGCGAAACCAACTCCCCTCCTCCTCCGCGCTAGATGAGGTAGGGTGCCTGGCTCACGCCTGTCGCCCTGCGCCCTCGACTCCGGCAGCACTGTTTCTCCTCTCGCAGACGACAGACTTGTGCCTGGCTCCCCACTCCATCCTGCCGGCAATACAAGGACGCCCCCTGCCGACCGAGGGTCGACAGGGGGCGTCACCTGCTGGTTGTGCATGAGGATCCTCATGCGGGTCGAGCCGAGTTACCGGCCGCCGCCTCCATCTCCACGACGCTTGCGACCTTCTCCAGGTCCGTCGCCGCGCTTGCCTCTGCCTCTGCCTTTGCCGTCGCCTTTGCCCTTAGCGTCGCCTTTGCCCTTAGCATCGCCTTTGCCCTTAGCATCGCCTTTGCCTTTGCCCTTGGAGTCATCGCCACCGCGGCGCCCCTCCATGGCCTTGCGGGCGGCCTCGCGCTCTTTCTCGTCGAGCTTGCCGTCCTTGTTCGTGTCGAAGCGCTCGAGTAGGCGCTTGCGCATGTCTCCGCGACCCTCGCCGCGGTTGCCTTTCTCACCGGGCTTATCACCAGGCTTCGCGCCCGGCTTATCCCCAGGCTTCGCGCCCGGCTTATCCCCGGGCTTCGCGCCGGGCTTGTCCTTCGGCTTGTCCTGCGGCCCACGCTTGCCCTTGGCCTCGCCGATGGCTTTGCGGGCGGCGGCGCGCTCCTTCTCATCGAGCTTGCCGTCCTTGTTCAGGTCGAAGCGCTTCAGGATGCGGTCAGGGACACGCGCAGCCGGAGTCTCGGGACCCTTCTTCTTCGGAACGGGGTCCTGGGCCAGGGCGGGAAGGGCGAAGAGGCCCATCAGGGCGGTGGCTAGAAACGTTTTACGCATGGTTGATCACTCGAACTCTTGGATTGGACGGCCATTGAAACACTCGTCCATCCATCTGGTTCCGGACAATTCAAAAAGCCCAAATCACCAGGACTTGGGCTGGAAGGTCCCCGTAAAGGCCCCGTATCCGCGCTCCTCCAACTCCCCGGACGGAATGAAGCGCAAGGCCGCTGAGTTGATGCAGTAGCGCAGACCCGTGGTCGCCGGGCCGTCGTTGAAGACGTGGCCTAGGTGCGAATCCGCGTGCTGGCTGCGCACCTCGTTGCGTACATAGCCGAGTTTGCGATCCGTATCCTTGCGAATGTTCCCGGCCACCAGGGGGCGGTCGAAGCTGGGCCAACCGGTGCCAGATTCAAACTTATTGGCCGAACTGAAGAGCGCTTCTCCGGAGACCACATCCACGTAGATACCGTCCGCGTGGTTGTCCCAGAACGCGTTACGGAAGGGACGCTCCGTGCCGCTCTCCTGGGTGACTTCGAACTGTAAGCCGCTCAGGCGCTCGCGCAGGATTTCGTCGCTAGGCCGCTGGTAGTCGTCCCAGGCCCGCGCCTTGGCCGGCTGCGCCTTGTAGGTCCGCTCGTCGCCCCAAACCTCATTCAAGAACCGGTCGCGGCCCGAACGTGAACGATAGGACTGATAGCTGGAGGCGCTCTTCTCGTAGTAGTCCTGGTGATAGGCCTCAGCCGGGTAAAACGTGTCCAAGGGCGTGATGCCCGTCACGATCACAGCCTCGAACCGTCCCGACTCGGACAGCGACTTGCGCGATGCTTCCGCGGCCACCCGCTGCAGCTCGTCGTGATAGAAGATTTCGGCGCGGTATTGCGATCCACGGTCCACGAACTGACCGGAACCATCCGTAGGGTCGATCTGGCGCCAGAAGACCTGCAGCAGATCGGCGTAGCTCACGCGCTCGGGATCAAAGCTCACCTGCACCGCTTCCGTGTGCCCCGTGCGGCCCATGCCGACCTGCTCGTAGCTCGGTTCATCTACGTGGCCGCCGGTGTATCCCGAAATGGCCTCGTGCACTCCCGGCAGCTTCTCGAAAGGAGCCTCCACACACCAAAAACAGCCACCCGCGAAGGTGGCTAGCTGCAATTGGTCGAGATCGCCCAAGTAGACTTCCGCCGATTGGAAGGCGACGGCGTCGTACTCCGCGTCCTCCACCTGGCAGGCACTGAGGGTCAGGGCGGTGGCCGCTAGGGTCAATCGTGCGCTTCGGTGCTTCATTCAATGGTCTCCGGGGCCCACTGCGAAGTAGGTCCCAGCCCGTGACCCAGAACTCAGCTACATGGGCCCTGGACGTCTTCGAAAGTGAGACCGAAGCGCGCTAGGTACTTGGAGAGCCGTGCCACGTCGTTGCGGCTGGCCTTCTTCGTGCGCGAAACGGCGAATAGCTGGCGCCCAGCCATGGAGAGCCCCGTGGCCTGGCTACAGACAGCGACCACATCGCTGAGCTGAATGCGATCGAAGCGGTCCAGCTCCGCAGCACCCTGCTCACCCAAGACCGCCTCGGCTAAGTCCTGCCTGGCCACACCAGAACCCCGCCAAGCACGCCGCAAGCGCCCGAGCTCCTCATCCACAAGCTCCACGCTGATGCGCCCCCCGCGGGCCAGGGTGGCGAGCCGCGTAACGGATCCAGCCAGGTCCCGGGAGTTGCCCAGCCAACGCCCTTCGGGCCCAGTGGCGAACTCCAAGTAGCGCGAGCGCGCCTCTTGGTTGAAGGTCACGCGCCGACTGTTCGTGCTCTCGAAGCGCACCAGCTCGTAGTCCAAGTTCGGCTCCAAGTCCTCCAGCCGCTGGGCCAGTGCCGGCATCTCAAATGTCCACAGATCGATGCGCGCCAAGAGGTCGCCACGGAATGCGCCGCTCTCCACATCCAGTCGCAGATCGCGGTTGGTACCCGCGATCAACTGAAAGCTACTACTCACCGGCGCGTCCGCACCCAGGGGCAGGAACACGCCCTCTTCGATGGCCCGCAGCAGCATGGCCTGTTCGTCCAAGCCCAAGTCGCCGATCTCATCCAAGAAGAGCAAACCACCATCCGCCGCGCGCAGCAATCCCTCGCGCTTCACCTCCGCGCCCGTGAAAGCGCCCTTCTCATGACCGAAGAGCGTTGACATGGCGCCGTCCCCGCGCAAGGTCGCGCAGTTGACCTGCACGAATCCGCCGCCAACGCGGTGTTGGCGCTGCTTCAGCTCAAAGATACGACCCGCCAACTTGGTCTTGCCCACGCCAGTTGGACCGGTCAAGAGGATCGGCGCATCGGATGCCGACGCCACCTCCTCGACCCGATCCATGAGCCGGTTGAAGCCCGCGTTGCGCGTCTCGATACCGGCCTTGAGGAAGGACACGCTGTCCTGCCGCTCCGCTTCAAAGCGCGAAGCCAAAGCGTCGTAGCGCGACAGATCCAGGTCAATGATCTTGTAGCTGCCCTTGGAGTCCTTGCGCTGCGAGCGCGAGGGCACGGTCTGCAACAGGCGCGCCGGTACGCGGCGCGTCTCCACCAGCATGAACCAGCAGATCTGCATCACGTGCGTACCGGTGGTGATGTGCACCAGGTAGTCGCAGCTCTCCAGGTCGAAGGGATAGGCCTCGGCCCAATCGCAGAGCACCTGGAAGACCTCGGCGAAGACACCGTCACCATCGACGGCCAGGATGTAATCGTCGAGTTATGACGCATGGGGTCAGGCACAAACCGCCATAACTCGGGGGTAAGCTAGGCTCTTGAAGCATCTGCTGAACTTTGTCTGGATTCCTGCCACCGTTCTCCGCCCCCGGGGAATGGGGCGTGCGTGAAGGCCCCTCCCATTACCCAGTCCGCCGATATCGAAGCCCTAGTGCACGAGCACCAAGGTGCCCTGCGCGGGTATTTGACCTACCTAGGCTGCCCCAGAAACCTGGTGGATGACCAGGTTCAGGAGACCTTCTTGACCTTCCTCTCGGCCGAGTTCGAGCACCGTGGCACCCACGCCACGGCCAGCTACCTACGCACCATCGCCAGGCACCTCTTCTTGAAGGGCCTGCGGCGCAAGCGCTTGGAACCGCCCTCCATGGACATGTCTGCCGCCGAAGAACTCTGGGCCGAGCATCAGGTGGAGGACAGCGGCGCGGGCTACCTCGAAGCCTTGCGCAGCTGCTTTAGCGGCCTCGACGCGAAGGTGCGCGAGACCCTGAATCTGCGCTACGGCAGCAGCCTGGGCCGCGGAGCCATCGCCGACCAATTGGACCTCTCGGAATCCGGCGTGCACTCCATCCTGGTGCGCGCGCGCAGGCGCCTGCGCTCCTGCATCGAACGGAGGCTCGAGGCATGAGCGATCCCGAAGACCGCATGCTCGAGCTGGGGTTGGAACGCCTGCTCGGTTCGGAGCAGGAGCAGCCCGACCTAGCGCAGAAGATCGTCGCCGCCTGGGAAGCAGGCGAGCGCCGCCCCGCGCCTGTGATCCGTCGTCGACTTGAGGACGAAGAGGAGCAGCCCAAGTCGGAGCGGCCGCTACCGCGCCTCGATCGACGCCCCATACCCGAGGCAAAGCCTAGGCGACTTTGGATCCCCGCCGCTGCTGCGGCCGCTGGCCTGGCTGCCCTCGGACTCTGGAGCCTGCAGGACGACACCCCCATCGACGATAGCGGCACGCCTATGGCCCGTGACACAAACATCGTCATCCTGCCGCCGGAGCTGACGCCCTACGAGAGCCTGCGCAGCGGCAAGGCCCTACGCGTGGCCAGGGGTCCTGCCCAACGCATCGAGTGGCCCGACGGCCTCGTGGCCACGGCGGAACCGGGCAGCACCCTGAGCATGGATGCGGACGGCACATTGCTGCTCGGCGGCGGCAACGCCACCTTCCAGACCGCAGATTCGGCCCAGCGCGTGCGCATTCCCGGCGGCGGGTTCTTGGAAATAGATGCCCAGAGCGAGGTCTATTCCAAGATTCGCCTCGATCGCACTCCGGAGGACGGTCAGGTTGGATTGGAAGCGTGGTGGGGCAATGGCCTGGCCCAGGCCCACGGCTTGCTCGAGCTTGAGACGCGCAAGGGCGGCTCGCGAGTAGTCTTCGCAGGCCTAGCCCTGGAGGGTTCGAACAATCCGGTCGCAAGCCTCTGGATCGAACCCAAGGCCGTGCGTACGGCCGACGTTCTAGAGCTCGGGCTAGGCAGCGCGATCGAAGACCTGAATGGCGACCCGCAGAACCCCGACGGCATGATGGAGCGCTGGGGTCGCGCTGGCCGCGAGGGCCCGATCGCGCGCCTACGCGATGACCCCGCTCTATGGATCGTGGCCGAGGACGCCGTCGCCAAGTACCTGGTCCCCGGCGCACTGGCTGGCTACCTGCAAGAAGTGCTCGTTACCAACCTGGCCATGGACGATTCACCGCGCGCAAACGCCCTCCTGCGTCAGGCCTGGCAACAGATTCCTGAACGCTATTCACCCGATGTGCTGGTCGCCATGGCCGAGCGCGGTGTGCCGGAATTCGTGCGCGAGTGCGAGGCCTACCTCAAGTACTGGGATGAAGAACAAGGCGAATACCCCTACGTGATGGCAGTCTGGTCCGCCATGAACGGACGCGGCGTTGGCGCCCTTCAATTGGCGGATGCGGCCATGTCTAGGCAGGACAAGGTGAATTACTTCGCCCCAAGTCTTGCCGCCGCAGGTCTCGCACGCCTGGGCGATCGAGCCACCTGGGAGGAGCTGCTACCCCTCTGGACCGACCCGATTGAAGCTGCCCTGCTCGCTGCAGACATAAACCGTGCGGAGGACGCACTGATCGCCTTCGAGTACATCTCGTCCATTGTCAACGGAACCCCACTGCCGGGAGCTTCGCGTCCCGCGCGGGCGGGCTTCGCTCAGTTCTTCATGGAGCGCTACCGCGTCCAACGGCGTGGCTCCTACCCGGATGCTGAGGCCCTTCAAACCAGGTTGGAAGAACTCAAATGAGCCCATTGAGCGGTCTGGGAGCGGACCGTTCAGAAACTTTTGGATTGCCTGCGCCCCTATTGGAGGCTCGCGGCCTGAAGCGGTTGAACAGAAAAGGCGACCCGCGCCTCGACGACCTAACCCACATCCGCAAGCCATGACTCGAACCATCAACCTCGCCTTCGCCCTCCTCGCCTTGGCACCCAGCACCCTGGCCATACAGCCGATCGATGACGCCAAACAGAAAGGCGCCTACGCCAAGGAAGACGGATCCAAGAAGAAAGCCGGCTACGAAAAGAAGGCCCTGACCGAATCCGATCGCGCCGAACTGGCCAGCTTGCTGAACGCCGTGTTGGCCGACGTCAAGTCCGGTAAGGCTTACAGCTGCGCCGCAACCTGCACCGAAGAAGACGGTTGCTCGGACGAGTGCGAAGCTGGCCAAGCGCCCGCCAACACCCTCTCCAAGTCCCTGCGCGGCAACGTGGCCGCCATGGAAGTGGTCGCGCCCCTGGCAGCCAAGGCCCTGCGCACCGCTGCCACCACGGACGCCCAAGTGGAAGCCGTCGTGAAGACGCTGCTCAACAGCAACTGCCCCACCCTGGGCAAAGTCGGCGACTCCCTGTGCGCTGCTGCCCCCAAGCGCATGAGTGCGACCCACCTCTTGGCCTTCACCGAGATCGGTTCCGAGACCACTCGCGATCTGCTGGCCAAGGCCGTCAAGAAGGGCAAGGGCGGCATCAACGCTGCAGCCTACTTCGCCTTCAAGGGTGAGAAGATCGGCAAGAAGACCCTGCTGGCCGCAGCCAAGACCAAGAACCTCACCGCCGAGAACACCCTGGAAGTGCTGCTCGCCGGTTACGCCCTGGAGTCCCTCGGCGACAGCAAGGCACGCATGTCCGTTCAGATCAGGGTGCATGACGCAGCCCTCGCCCTGCTCGACGCCGGCGACTTGGAGCACGCACGCAGCATGGCCCTGACCGCTGATCGTATGCGCCGCATCATGCGCAACGAAACCCGCTTCCTCTCGCGCCTGACCTCCAGTGATGGAGACGGCGATGGTGATGGCGACGGCAAGAAGAAGAAGAAACTTGCTAGCGCCGACGCCGTGTTCGAGCTGCTCGAGCGCGTAACGCCCCTCCTCTAAGCTCCGCCCCTTCCCACCCACGCGCCCCTATCGTCATGCTTGAATTCCTTCTACTGACCGTCTCCCCCGTCAGCCTTCCCGCCACGGCCCCCGCACCTCGGTTCACCCCCGACCCGATTGTTTGCGCTGTCAGCCTGGACGAAGTCTCGGATCAAATCCGTGTTGCCGGCAAAGACGTCAAGCAACTTGCCACCCTAGCCGAGGGCTTCACCGCCTCCGGCGATGAGAGTGGGGCTGCCCAAGTTTGGAAGGCCATTCTGCGTGTCGATAAGGGCCACTCCGGTGCCCATGAAGGCCTGCGCCATCATGAATACGATGGTGCTTGGTACGAGACCTACGCATCCCTAGCTTCCTTCCGCCGCAAGGAGTCCAAGAGCATGCTGAAGACCAAGGGTCTCGTGCGCTTCGGGAAGGAATGGGTGAAATCACAGGACATGCCCTTCCGTCGCATGGGGTGGGAAGCCCAGTCAGACGGCGGTTGGGCACCTGCGGGCACTGCCGCAAACCTGGCTGAGGAAAAGAAACTCAGCGCCGATGGTTGGGAGAAGCAGGGCCACATGTGGGTCGCTCCCGCCGACTTCGACAAGTGGCGCGCCGGCCAATGGAAGGTCGGTGAGCGCTGGCTCAACGCCGAAGAGGCCGACGTGGCCCGCGCCGAAATCGACGAGTGGTGGCACATCACCGGCGAACAGTTCACCGGCCTGACCACAGTGGACCAAAAGTCCGCTCAGTGGGTCACCTGGTGGGCCGACCAAACCGCCGTGGACCTAGAGCGCATGTTCGGCCTGCGCCCGGACGAGAAGCCCGAGTTCCTGGTGCTCAACGGCATCACCCAATACAACGCCTTCGCGGCCGGCGATGCCACTCGCGCCCCCACCGAGGCCAGCGGCTACTCCTCCTTCCACTACGCCTACTTCGCCGACAGCTGGTTCGACGTCACCGACGCAGGCACCACCTTCGTCGGCACGGGAGTCGCCTACTGGGACCCCACCGACGCCAACCTGGCCGCCTACGGTCAGCACGCCATCCGTCACGCCGCAGCCCTGGCTTGGATGCAACAGATCGACCCCTCCTGGGACACGGTCAGCCTGATGCTCACCGAGCCCACCGGCGGTTTCCCCGCGATTCCGTTCTGGTCCGAAAAACGCATCCCGCGCTGGATGCACTACGGCGCAGCTAGCTACTGCGAACGCTACTTCGAGGACACCAAAGCCGGCGACGGAGCCGACCCCCTCTGGTCACGCAAGTGGGCCCTCACGAACCTGTCCGGCGATGGCGAAATGCACACCGTCGAAGAGATCATCGCACTGGGTCTCAATCTCGGGGACCTTCCCGGATCCACCAACCTGATCCACGAGTCCGGCCTGTTGATGCACTACATCCTCAACGCCGGCGACAAGAAAGTCATCAAGACCCACAAGGCCTGGCTCGCCGCCCTCTCCAGCGGCGAAGACACCGACAAGGCCCTGAAGGCTCTCGAAATGTCCCTGGTCAAAGCCGAATCGAAGATCCGCGGGCTCGCTGGTCTTTGACAAGCCTGGTCTATTCTTGAAGACGTGCTCCAGACACAGCAACTCGGTTCCTGGTGGTGCTTTGAGATGTTTGTCCCCGGAGGCGGCCCTATGGGGCCGTCGAGGATGACCCACTTATCAAAGTGCCGTCAAGGGCCGAGAGGGAGCCGAAGGCGACCGCTTGCGAAGTCTGGTGTGCGTGTTCGGGAATAGGCCGGGCTTAGAAGGACCTCCGGAGCTTCCGGCTTCCGGAGGTCCCCCTTCTCTATCACTGCGGCTAATCTAGCCGCCGTGATTGCATTTCAAACAAGGGAAGCGAGCCGCGTGCTCCCCCGCCTCTTCGCTGCTGCCTCCCTCGCATTGCTCCTAGGATCCTTGGGCCAAGCCCAGGCCCCCAGTCGAAGCGAGATCATCACCCCGATCCGCAACGCGGACTTTGATCGCGGTGGCGAGACGCGCGAGCGCAAACAAGGCGGCGGCGCGCGTGAAGTGAACGGTATGCTTGCCTTCGACGGTTCCATGGACGGCAATCGTCAGGTCGACCCGCAGATCGCAGTTGGTGGTGGCTACGTGCTGCACGGCACCAACAACGGGCTGATCATCTACGACAAGGCAGGCGCCTATGTGATGGGCGTACCGCAGTCGGGGTTCAACGGCGGCATCGACCCGAAGATGTTCTTCGACATGAACAACCAGGTCTTTGGCTTCGACCTGTGGAACCCCTGGGATAAGGCCAAGCTCAAGCCCGTCAACATCTCCGTGTCGGAGACCAACGACCCGCGCGGCGCCTGGAACACCTACCCCGTGCCCGCCCCCGGCGGCGTGGACGGCGGCGGAATCGGCGTCAGTCGACAGTGGATCGGCTATTCCTTCCCCGGCGGCGAGGACAAGAGCTTCGTACTCTCCACCAAGGACGCGAAAGCCGGCAAGCCCGTGACGGTCTATCACTTCAAGGGCAGCCTCGGCCATCCGGTGCTAACCCAGGACGCCACCGATGAGCTCTACTTCGTCAAGCTCGGTGGCAAGAGCATATCCGTCACCAAGGTCGCTGCCGGCGAAGACGGTGTGCCCATGGCCACGCTCATGGGTGACACGCCCCACGGCCTCGAGTTCAACGGCGGCCCGCCCCAATCTCCGCAGAAAGGCACCGAGCAACGCACCTCCTCCGGCGACCGCAACCCCAAGAACCTGGTGTTGCAAAACGGATTCATCTGGTGCTCCCAAGCGGTCAACTGCGAGGGCCGCTCCGCAGTGCAATGGCACCAGCTCAAGCTCGATGGCAGCATCGTCCAAAGCGGCCTGATCCGCGATGACGTCTCCTGCTACATCCAAACCACCTTGGCCGTAAACGCCGCGGGCGACGTGCTCCTGGGCTTCCAAGAAACCCACGCCGGCATGTACATCAGCCCGCGCCTCGCCATCCACCGCGGCACGGACCCCGCCGGCCACACGCGCCCGATCATTTCCCTCGGCGAAGGCCAAGGCTTCACCGACGGCACCTCCTGGGGCGACTACAGCGGCAGCGTCCTCGACGGCGACAACCGCACCGACCTCTGGACCATCCAGAGCATCACCGACAAGGACGGCAAGGGCGACACGGTCATCGTGCGCGTACCCTTTACCGCGTCCGAGAAGTAAACCTTGGCACGCGCTTAGCGCGCTAGTCGATATCCTCCGCCCTCCACACTCCCCACTCCCGGGCCAGGGCCAGGGCCAGGGCGGAGGGTGGCTCTGACAGGAGCTGTCTTCCAGCGACTAGTCCGGTCTCGGTCGACCGTCCTGATCAAACTGGCTCTTGAAGTATCGCTGAGCCGCTTGCGCGTTGTGATTCTTGGGCGTAGCCCCCTGGATGGAAGACCAGGAAGAGCCCGGGCTCAACCGGCGAATCAGTTTCAGGTACTGGGCGAACTCCTTGGGCACGACACCTGTGACGTACAGGGCCGCGACACGCCGACGGATTCGCTCGATCTGCTCATCGGTCAGCTGCTCGAAGCGGCGCAGCGCCCGCGCCGTGTTCGACTTGAGGATCATCCCAAACACAAAGCCCTGGTCCTCCTCAATGAACTCCACGCCTAGCTGTGCACAGGCCAAGTCGTCTGCCTCGATGCCCTTGATCACCTCCTTCATCACTGGATAGACCCAGCGTTCAGAACCACTCTCGTGGGTGGCGGGAGTTAGATCACGGGGTTCTGCGATGTCGAAGCGCCGGATGTAGGCCTGGTATCTGCTAAGGAGCTGCTCGGCCGACCAAAGCCCCTCTCCGTTCATGTCGTGGATCACTGTCACTAAAATCACCTATCGGCTCTGCCGATTAGCCGCGACCGCATGCTGGCCGCGCGCTGCATCGACGCGTAACGGAAGGGATCATAACAGCGCACCTTAGAGCGCCCGACGCTGTACACATATTTGGCCCCCTGCCCCGTTAGACTGCGGCAATGGAACGCCACCTCACCCGGCGCTCGAGAGGCTTCATCTTCCTAGCCGCGAGCGTTCTCGCCACCGCCTTCCTGCTCTCGTCCCGGTTGGCTACCCTCGACGAGCCTGCCCTGATCGCTGCGGGCATGACTCTAGACCTGACCGTGCTCTTGCCGGTCGCGTTCTACTTTCTGGTGGCCCGCCCGCGATCCTGGTCTTGGCTTACTGCCGTCCCGGTAGCCATCCTCGGCGCGCTGGCAGCACGACTCTTCCTGCCGGTCGACTACCGCGCGACCTTGGGAGTGGTCGAGCTCCTCTTAGGCGTCGTGGAATTAGGCGTGGTAGGCACGGTCGCCCTCAAACTGAGACGAGTGCTACGCGCCGGCCGCAGCGCTGACGGCGTGGACGCCTACGCCCAGATCCGCCGGGCAGCGCGCGAGCTCCTTCCGAACCGCCACGCAGCCGGAGCCTTAGCCTCCGAACTAGCGACTCTCCACTTCGCCTTCTTCTCCTGGGGCACTCCTGCCCACGTGCCCGCCGGCACGACCGCCATCGGCATGCACCGCCGTTCCAATCATGGCTCCATGCTGGTGGCCCTCCTGATGCTCAGCGTCGCCGAAGGTGTCGCCGCCCACTTGTTGATCGGCATCTGGAGTCCCCTCGCCGCTTGGATCGCAACCCTGCTCGGAGCCTACGGAGCCATCTGGCTAATCGCCGACTACCGCGCAACGATCCTACGTCCGTCCCTCATAGGATCGCATGAGCTCCACCTGCGCGCCGGCCTGCGCTGGAGTGGCACGATCGCGCGCGGAGAATGCATCGAGCTGCTACGCAAGCAGCCCGAAGGCCACGGCAAGCCGCTCTCCTTCACGCTTCTAAGTGAACCTACCCACTGGCTCGTCCTACGCAAAGCCAAGAGCTTCGACGGCCCCTTCGGATTGCAGAAGCCAACGCGAATCATCGGGCTGACCCCTGACGATCGCGAGGCCTTGGAGAGCTTCATGCACGAGCCAACAGAATGAGCACGTAACCATGAAGACCGTCGAGCGGGTCATCACCCGACGAGCCGCCGCCGCAGGCGCCGCTGCCAATCAGCAGACCTCTGCCTAACTATCAGACCTGGCGGGTCGGGATAACCAAGCAGCATCCACCGTCGCGGCGATCACGATTCCGAGTGTATAGCAGAGTAAATCGCTCCACAGGAAGCCGTGACCAAGTAGCAGGCCACCTAGCACCGTCCCGCGCAGTCCGTCAATCCATGGGGCTTGATATAGCTGGCTACACTCAACCGCGAAGGACGTAAGCAGTGCAGAGGTCGCGATCAAAGTGATCGGCCGTCTCTCAAGCAACAGCGAGAGGAACCAGTACAGCGCGATCGCCCATAGGACGTCACCTGCATAGGTTGCAATGACCTCTGGCAGCTCCTCATCAAACTTCCGCGAAGCCAATCCAGAAACCGTCGTGGCCAAAAGCAAGACGAAGATCAGTCTACGATTACGTTCTCTCATGCGCTGATGCTCCTAGCACAGCAGACCGTAGACGCCCGGTGAATGCCGGTTCGCCGGCACCTACCCCTAGGCTTCGTCTCCCTGGGGCGCCGACTGCTTTTTCTTCCAGTCATCGGTGAGCAGCCCCGAGAAGCCCCAGTTCTCGTCCTCGATCTCTTGGATGACGATGTGGATGTGCTCGGGCTTCTTGCCGAGCTCGCGCACGAGTGAGTCGGTCACATCGCGGACGAGGTGAGCTTTCTGCTCGCGGGTCGCGCCTGTGGTGATCTGGATGTTTACGTAGGGCATCGGCTGTTGGTCTAAGTGGGAACCGCAACAACGGTATGTTAGGCCTACTCCACATCAACTGAGGCCTGCTTCTGAGGCTTGCGACTAGCCCAAGTCCAGATGCAGGCTGCCGCCGCCAACGAGAGAGCCACGGGCCCCCAGTAGAAGGTCCAGTAAAACTGCTCTAGCGCGTGCCAGCCCTTGCTCTCGACCGAATCCGGCCCCAACCCGTCCCGCAAGATCCACGCGCAGGGTGCGCACATGGTCCAGACCACCAGTCCGGCAAACAAGATAGTGTGAAGTGCACCGCGCATGCTTGAAGGACGCCTGTTGGGAGGATCAACCACTCGTTTCACGAGGTGAGCGGGGGGAGCGAGGTGAGCGGGGGGAGCATGGCCTGAATCAGCCTGACCCTCTCCAGCAGATTCGACCAGTCGTTCACTAGGTCCTCAGCAGTCTCCCACTGCAAGACCAAGATGTTCTCAAACTGCTTGGTCTGCATCGCCTTCAGTACGAGATCAGGATCCAAGTATGGCATGAGAACATCAAAGTCACGTCCCTCTTCCGACTTCGTGTTGGTTGCAGCGTAGTCGAGGTTGGCTAGTGCGTACGGTTGCCAAATCGTGACGAACTGCAGCTCCTGCGTATTCTGGATCAGCTTGGTTAGCTCGTGAGCAGCATAGAACTCCGCCAGCTCCTGCTTCAGATCCGAACTCGCCAGACCTGCAAGCGCGCCGGAACTACTGAGGGTTCTATAGGCGAAATCAACCACGTCGAAGGTAGGCAGCTGGCTCGTGTCCGAAATCAACTGATTGAGTTCAGCAACCGAGAGCTCGGGACTTTCCTTGCGCAGCTCAGCGCGGAGAGGGAGGGCCGCCTGCATCTCCTGGTGGCCAATGCCAATCGCGAGAGTTGGCCGCGCGTCGTTCTCCACGAAGTCCTCCCTCAGCGAAACCAGATGCGCCTGCAAGTCCGATTGCGTCCTCTGCGACTCATACCAACGGTCCAGTTGGAACGCGAGGAACAGCCCGCTCACCACCACCAAGTCCAGAACGAGCGCGAGCCAGTTCTCCTGGCGGACGTGTTTCGTAAGTCGTCGTAGGATCATTCAGTTATCCAGAGTCAGGTTTGAACGGCCGACTGAGCCGGTCAAGTCTTTCGGTGAAGTGCCCCGCTAGTGTCGCCAGCGATCGAGCGACACGGCAACGATAATGATCGTGCCGACGACCATCTCTTGCACGTAGGTCGGGACGCCAACTAGGGTGCAGCCGGTGGCGAGGGAGACCATGAGCAAGGCACCGATCAGAGAACCAATGATGGAGCCGCTACCACCGCTCAGGGAGGCGCCGCCGATGACTACGGCGGCGATGACATCGAGCTCTAGCCCGATGGCGGCGGTGGGATCCCCAACCCCGACGCGGCCAAGTTGGAAGACTCCAGCTAATCCCCCTAGAGCACCAGCCAAGGCGTAGATCTGGATCTTGCGCCGCCCCACGGGAATACCGCAGAGGCGCGCGGTCGGTTCCGAGGATCCGATGGCGAGCGTGTGAACACCGAAGACGCTGCGTGCCAGGATCACGGCGAATAGGATCGTGAGTGCGCCGGTGATTAGCAAGCCGGGCGCACTCCAGGACTTGACCAGAAGATCCTGGAGAGGCTTGACGGCTTCTCCCGGCTCGATGGAGCGCTCCGAGCCAATCCACTTGGTCAAGCCACGAGCGATACCCATGGTGCCTAGAGTTGCGATGAAGGGCACGATTCGCAGACCGACGACGAGGGCTCCATTGAGCACGCCGAGGGCGGTTCCTACAGCGATGGCTGTAAGTGCGGCCACCCAAGGGGAGTGACCTGCGCGGAGGGTGGCGGCACCCATCATGGAAGCGAGGGCAATGGATGAGCCCACGGAGAGGTCTATGCCGCCCGAGGCGATAACGAAAGTTGCCCCGATTGCACCCAGAGCAACGACCACGGTCTGCACTGGGATAGTGATTAGGTTGCGGCCCGAGAGGAAGGCCGGCTCGAGGGACGCGAAGACGGCGCCGACGATGAGCAGGCCGATGAGCGGCGCTAGGCGTTGGAGTAGACGGCGCAAGATGCCGCTGCCGGCTGTCGGGGACTCAAGCATGGGCGGGGGCGGCGCCGCGGGCGGCGGCTTCGAGCAATTCGTGATCGGTCCAGTCGGCGGCGATGCGCGCGGGGCCGAGAGTACCACGGTGCATAACGGCGATGCGGTCGCAGACGCCGAGCAGTTCAGGGTTGTAGGAGCTGACCACCAAGATGGCCTTGCCGGCAGCGGCGAGCTCGCCCATGAGGCGGTAGACCTCGACCTTGGCGCCAACGTCGATGCCGCGGGTGGGCTCGTCGAAGAGCAGCAGGTCGCAGTCGTGGTGCAAGAGGCGCGCGATGGCGACCTTCTGTTGGTTACCACCGGAGAGCTGGTCCATTGCCTGCTTGGAGCTGTGATAGACAAGGCCTAGGCGCTCCGCCCAGTGGGCGGTGGCGTCGGCCATGGCGCGCGGCGAGAGCAGGCCCATACGGGTGACAGGTGACGGGTGCGAGAGGCAGAGATTGGTGGCGATGGAGAGGTTTTGGGCTAGTCCCTCGCCCTTGCGATCTTCGGAGAGCAGGCCCATGCCTTGGTTGAGCCGCGCGCGAGGGGTCTTGGCCGGGGCGCTGACGCCTGCCAGTCGTACTTCGCCCGCGGTGATGGGTTCGAGGGCGAAGAGCGCGCGCAGGAGCTCCGTGCGGCCGGCGCCGACGAGGCCGGCGATGCCGAAGATCTCTCCTCGGTGTAGCTCAAGGCTGACGTCTGCGGGCAGGGGCTTGGCGCTGAGACTCTTGAGCTCCAGCAGCACTTCGCCCAGCGTGTGCGGCACGCTCGGGAAGAGTTCCTCGACCTTGCGGCCAGCCATGAGCGCGACCCAATCATCGGAAGTGGTCTCGGCTACGCGGCCGTGACCGACGGTCTGGCCGTCGCGCAGCACGGTGAAGGCTTGAGCGACTTGCTCGATCTCTTCGAGAAAGTGGCTGATCCAAATCACCGCCACGCCGCCCTCGGCTAGGTCGGCTACGCGTTCGAAGAGGCGCTGAGCATCCGCACGGCCCAGGGAACTGGTGGGCTCGTCGAAGATGATCACGCGTGCATCGGCGGCCAGGGCGCGGGCGACTTCGACCAGTTGACGGGCGGCGGGTGAGAGGTCGCCCACGCGCGCGGTGGGCGGCGGCGCGCCTTGGCCGAGTTGTTCTAGGGCTGCGGATGCTATGGCGCGCCGGGCCTTGCGATCGACACGGCCGAGGCTCGTGCGGGGTTCGCTGCCCAGGACGATGTTCTCTTCGACAGTTAAGTCCGGCGCCAGGTTGAGCTCCTGGTAAATCATGGCCACGCCGCGCTCGCGGGCAGCGGAAGGACCATTGGGCGCGTAGGGCACGCCGTCCAATTGCATCTCGCCGCCGTCTGATGCGTGCGCGCCGGAGAGCACCTTCATCAGGGTGCTCTTGCCCGCTCCGTTCTCACCCAAGAGCGCGTGCACTTCGCCCGCATGCACCTCGATGTCCACCCCCGAAAGGGCGGCCACGGGCCCAAAGCTCTTGGTCACGCCCCGCATGCGGAGGCGCACGGGGCCTGACTGTGTCATCAGCGGCTGAGGATCGAGAGGTCCGGACTGAGCAAGCTCTGAATCTTGGCCTCGTCCATGTTGGCGGTGGTTGCCACCACCACCCCGGTGTCCACACGATCGTCGGCGGCACCTGTATCGAGGAACTTGACTAAGGTGCGCACCGCAAGCTCGCCCATGCGCACGGGGTCTTGCAGCACGAGTGCATCGATGCTGCCGGAGCGCAGGCCGGCGAGCAGGGTTTCGCTAGAGTCGAAGCCAATGAAGACCACATCCTTGGCACGCTCAGCATCCTCCAGCGCGCGCAACATGCCGTGAGCAGCGCTCTCGTTCGAGCAGAAGATGCCGTCGATGACCGAGTGTGCGATGAGCAAGTTCTCGGCCACAGCCTGGGCGCTCTCCTTGCTGTTGCCCGCGTATTGATTCGAAGAGATAACCTCAATGCCGTCCGCTTCCCCCACCGCATCCAAGAAGCCCGTCTCGCGCTCCTCCGTGCTCGCGGAGCCCTCCGCTAAACGCATCATCACGACCTTGCCCTTGCCCTCGAGCAGCTCCACCAACTTCTCGCCGGCCATACGGCCGCCCTTGTAGTTGTCCGTGGCCACGTAGCTCACTCGCCCGGCCCAAGCCAAGTCGGAGTCGGCGATCACCACCGGAATGCCCTCGTCCTTGGCCTCCTGCGCGATGCGCGCCAGGGATTTCTTGTCCACGGGCATAAGCACGATGCCATCCACACCTTTGGTGATGCAGTTCTCGACCACATCGATCTGCGCGGCGCGATCACCCTCGGGCTGAGGACCGACCCAGAGGATCTCCACGCCAAGCTCCTGGGCCGCCGTCAACGCACCGGCGTGCACGGATTGCCAGAACTCGTGGGCGGTGCCCTTGGGGATCACCGCCAGGGTGCGCGTGCCGCCAGGGGCGGCAGAATCGGTGCTCACTTCAGCGCCACAGGCCGACAGAATCGAGAACAGACCAAGGGCGAGGAACAGACTACGCATGGGGCGAGACCTTTGGGGGGAACAGGCTGAGCCCACACGTTACCCTCTAATCCATGCGAATTGACGCTCACCAGCATTTCTGGACCTATGACGCGGGTCGTTACCCGTGGATTGGGCCCGAATTACAGGACCTCGCACGGGACTTCGGACCGACGGATTTGGCGCCCTTGTTGCGGGCGGAGAGCGTGGATGGATCCATCGCTGTGCAGGCGCGCCAGGACCTGGAGGAAATTGTCGAACTGCTTGTCCATGCGGAGAAGCATGCGGAAGTTCTGGGTGTCGTGGGCTGGATCGATCTCAGCTCGGATAAGGCCGCCAGCCAGCTCGATCTGTTCGACTGCAAGCACCTGCTTGGCCTGCGCCACGTGCTGCAGGATGAGCCCGACGACAATTACATGCTCGGCGCAGCGTTTCAGCGAGGCCTGGGCTTGCTTGCGGCGCGTGACCTGGTCTACGACATCCTGATCCACCCGCGCCACCTGACCGCCGCCGTGCAGCTGGTCGACGCGCACCCAAACCAGGTCTTCGTGCTCGACCACCTAGCCAAACCCTTCATCAAGAGCGGCGAGATCGAGCCCTGGCGCGAGCACCTAGCCGAGCTCGCGCGCCGTCCACAGGTCAGCATCAAGCTATCCGGCCTGGTGACCGAGGCGGACTGGGCAAGTTGGACCACCGCGGACCTGGTGCCCTACCTGGACGCCGCGCTCGAAGCATTCGGACCCGAGCGAGTGATGTTCGGATCGGACTGGCCGGTGTGCACCCTGGCAGCATCCTATAGCGATGTATGCAAGGCCCTGCGGGCCTGGGCCGATGCACAAGGCAGCTCACTCCAATCGGGACTCTGGGGCGAGAACGCCGCGCGCATCTACGGTATCGAGAGGTAGCCCTCGCTCCACCCAGCACAAGGCGCACCCAATCACTGCGCCATGCGCGGCGCGAAGAAAACAGGGGGGATGCGATACATGCCACTAGAGACCGACAGCGCCCGGCCGGAGGCCGAATGCTAGCGATGGGAGGGTCGGGGTTGCTGCGGAGGGGGAGGGCTGTCCGCTGGAGCTGAGGGTTGGGCGCGCCGGAGCCGGCCGCAGGCCGGGCGCCGTCGGTTGCGACCTGGCCTCCCCGCTCAACCACTCCTGTCAGCCAGTCCGCAGAACGCTGATAGGGCTAGGCTCTAGCGCGAACGCGCGATCCACGCGCGCGCTTCCTCGAGCTCCTCCAGCCACGGCGCAGCGCTCGAGTCCGATGGTGCGCGCCAATCCCCGCGGGGGGAGAGCGAGCCGCCGGAGCCGACCTTGGGTCCGTTGGGCGCGGCGCTGCGCTTGAACTGGCTAGTAAGGAAGAAACGTCGCAGGAAGGCGGCTTGCCAGTCGAGGATCTCGTCCATGGCGTACTTGCCGCCGGTGGGCGACACGTCGAGGTCCGACGACCAGGCCTGCGCAAAGAGGTAGGCGATCTTGGCCGGGCCCAGGCCACGGCGTGTGGTGTGGTAGAGGTTGAAGTCGTGCAGCTCGTAGGGGCCGATCGTACCTTCGGTGCTCTGCAGCTTGCCATCCGCGCCGGGCGGCACGAGCTCGGGACTGATCTCCGTATCGAGAATGCGCTCTAGCACCCGTTTCGCTGGCTTGGAGACGTCTTCCTGCTCCGCAACCCAAGCGATCAGGAAGCTAATCAGGGTCTTCGGGATGGAGGTGTTCACGTTGTAGTGGGACATTTGATCCCCCACCCCATAGGTGCACCAACCGAGCGCTAGCTCAGAGAGGTCGCCCGTGCCGACGACAAGAGCGCCGTGGTGATTGGCCAAGCGGAACAGATGGCTCGTGCGTTCGCCTGCTTGCACGTTCTCGAAGGTCACGTCGTAGAGCGGTTCGCCAGCAGCGAAGGGATGCTTCAAATCTCGCAGCATCTGCTCGCAGGAGGGACGGATGTCGATCTCTTCTGAAGTCACGCCCAAGGCCTGCATGAGGTCGAGAGCGTCCTTGCGTGTACCTTTCGAAGTGGCGAAGCCCGGCATGGTATAGGCCAGGATATTCGTGCGCGGCAGGTCGAGGCGGTCCATTGTGCGCGCGCAGACGAGGAGCGCTTGGGTCGAATCTAAACCGCCGGAGACGCCGATCACTAGCTTGTCAATGTGCGCCGCTTGCATGCGCTGAGCCAAGCTCGTGACTTGGATCGTGTAAGCCTCGAAGCAACGCTCGGCGCGCTGCTCGGCGCCGTCGGGCACGTACGGAAGAGGATCGATGGGATGCAACAGCCGGCCGCTGAGCACGGGCGCGTCCAAGCGGAATGGAATGTGGCGGAAGCCGCGGCCGCGGTGCTCGGTTGCGCAATCGGTCCAGCTCCCCATGCGCGAACGCTCCTGCATGAGCCCGCCCAGATCCACGTCCGCCAACACCAACTGCGCAGCGTCCGAATAGCGCTCGGATTCAGCCAATTGGTGGCCATTCTCGGCGATGATGGCGTGCCCGTCCCAGGCCAGGTCGGTGCTCGATTCGCCTTGCCCCACACCCACGTAGACGTAGGCCGAAAGGGTCTTCGCCGACTGTCCGCCCACCAACTCGCGCCGGTACTGGCCCTTGCCGATGGTCGCGTTGGAGGCCGAGAGATTGAGCAAGACGCTCGCGCCCTGGAAGGCCGCCAGGGTGGAGGGCGGAATCGGTGTCCAGAGGTCCTCGCAGATATCGATGCCGATGCAGAGGTCGGGATTGCGCTCGTCCGCGAAGACCAGGTCATTGCCGCAGGGCACTTGCTTGCCGAGCAGCAAGGCGCTGTCGAAGTTCGCGTCGCGGGCGCTGGTGAAGTGACGCTTCTCGTAGAACTCGCGGTAGTTGGGCAGGTAGGTCTTAAGGCTGACGCCCAGGGGAGCGCCATCGGCCAGCACGACGGCGCAATTGAACAGGCGCCCATGCAGCCGCAGGGGCGCGCCCACCACCAGGAGCGCGCTGCGGCCGCGAGTAGCCTCCGCGAGCACGCCAACGCCCGCTAGTACCGCAGAGAGCAGCGCATCCTGGTGCAGGAGGTCGTCGGCGCTATAGCCACACAGACCCAGCTCTGGAAAGACCACCACGGAGGCGCCGGCCTCTAGGGCCTGCTCGTACAGCTCCAGGGTGCGCTGCACATTCGTGCGCGGATCGGCCAGAGCCACCCGCGGCACGGCGGCTGCCACGCGGGTGAAGCCGTGGGCGGCAGCATCGAAGAAGCTGCGCTCCGCGGCCTCAGGTGACTGATCGGACACAAATCGGCCCAGGTAGCCGCCCTCCAGGGCGCCCAGAGCGCCCTCCACCAGATGATTCCAGCGCTCGCGCCCGCGGCGCTCCACGCGCACTAGGCCAGCCTCCACAAGCACCCCAAGGTGCTTCATGACCCCGTGGCGGCCAATTTTGGCGCCATCAGAGAGGCTTGTGGTGGTCTGAGGACCCGCCTGCAGGGCCTCCAGCAGGCTGCGGCGATGGGGGTCAGCCAGCGCCTTCCAGATTGGGTCAAGCTTGTCGGCCATATGTGACCATTTCGTCACATATAGCCGGCTTGGTCCAGGGAATTACTTGCGAGTCAGCTCAAAAACCATGGCCGGCGTATCCGCGTCCTGGTCCCCACCGGTCCAGTGCTGCTCGATGTGATCGCCGTCGAGGATCACCAGGGTCATGGCGGCCATGTAGTGGTCGTCCGAGGCCTCAAGGCCGCTCACACCCGTTGAAGCGAAGGCCATGCGGCCGTCGTCGATGGCGGTGGCGCGCATGTGCGGCTGGTTGCCCGCCGCGCAATAGTGAGTCATGTTCACACCGCCGCCGTGCACGGTGTAGAGGTTCACCATCTCGTTCTCGGTGCCCGGCATCATGATCTCGTGCACGGCCGAGCCCTTGGCCGTGCTGCGGAACTCGATGGTGAAGGGACCGTCGGGGGTCTGGCATTCCCAAGTTCCCGCGAGGGATGCCAGGGTCACCAGCATGTTGCGCGAGGCGTCCGTACTCGGAGCAGCGATCGGGCCGCTATCCGGCTCGCCGGTGATGGCGCAGCTCGCCAGGAAGGTGAGCGCCACGCCTGCGCTGATGTGCGTGAATCGATTCATGATTTCAAGTGGTGCAGCGGCTCGACCATGCGGGCATGGTCGAGAGGTGATCCTTGGCGGCAACTTCTGCTTCAGCGCGCGGCATTTGCTTCATGCCCATGAAGTAGCCCACGGTGGTTCCTTCGAGAATCTGCTCGTAGGACCGTAACGCGCCCGTTTCGTCCGTGCAGTGGGTGCAGTACATCTGACCCGGCTCGGCCTCGGAGAGCGGCATGCTGCAGGACTGGCAGGTGCTCATGGTGATCGGCGAGAATGCCACGATCTTGTAGTCGTCCGGATCGCTGATGCGCTGCTCGCGGATGCCATAGAACTGGCTCTTCGGTTCACCATGCAGGCTGGCGCCGCGACCCTTAATCTCCGCCGCATAGGCATCCACATCGGGTACCTGCAGGTAGACCATCATGCCGATACCCGGTGTATTGTTTTTCCAGGCCTGGGCCTCCTTGCCCCAGTAGGCCATGGCCTCTTTGTCTCCGCCGGTCATCAGCTCGAGCTTGGACTCGTCGATGGCAGCTCCGAGCATCACAGACTGACTGCCGAGCACCATGTTGGCCCACTGGGGCTCTTCAGGGCTAGGCCAGCTCTCGTTCAACTCGAAACCCAGCACGTCGCGGTAATACGCAACGCTCTTGGGGCAATCCTTGCAGGTGAGCATGATGGACATGCCCGCGCGATCATCAGCGCTCATGGGGTGGGGGGAAGCAGTAGACGGAATTGGAGACTTGGTGGATGGACACCCAATCGTCTCCAAAAACACCCGATCTGTCTACGCCATCGCACCCTAGGACTGACCGAGCCCTGGCCTGTATAGTCAGCAGAGGTCCTCCCCCACTACTACATGAGCGAAACTTACTTTCTGACCGGCGCGCTGGGCTGCATTGGCGCCTGGGTAACCAAGACGGTCCTCGACCAAGGGGACACCCCTGTGGTCTTCGACCTAGGTGGCGACAGCCGACGGCTGGCAGCCATTCTGGACCCGGAGCAGCTCGATCGCGTGCAGTTCGTGCAAGGGGATATCAGCGACGGCGACACCGTGAGCCAAGCTATGGAAGCGGCCGGCACTACGCGCGTCATTCACCTCGCTGGCCTGCAGGTTCCGTTCTGCAAGACCAACCCCGCGGCCGGCGCACGGGTCAATGTGCTCGGCACAATCAACGTTTTCGAAGCGGCGCGGGCCATGAACCTAGAGCGTGTGGTGTACGCCAGCTCGGCCGCGGTTTACGGACCCCCGGTGGAAGAGCGCGCGCCCGACGAGCGTGATGCCTGCGAACCGACAACGCACTACGGCGTCTTCAAGCGCGCCAACGAGGGCAACGCGCGCATCTACTACCAAGACTGCGGACTGTCCTCCGTGGGCATTCGCCCCTTGACCGTCTACGGCGTCGGGCGCGACCAAGGCATGACCAGCGGACCCACCGTCGCCATGAAGGCCGCCGCCTTGGGCCGGCCCTACACCATCGGCTTTGGTGGCAGCACGGACTTCAACTACGTGGGCGACACCGCCGCAGCCTTCGTGGCTTGCGCAGAGCGCGCACCGGCCGGAGCCTTCGTATTCAACTTGCATGGGGACTCCGTGCCCGTGGCGCGCATCGTGGAGACCCTCAAGGCCCTGCGCCCTGAGGCTGCGGCGGGCATCGCATTCCAGGGCGGGGAGCTTCCTATCCCTCCGGCCCTCGATGGATCCGCTCTGGAGCAAGCCGTTCCAGGCCTGCCCCATACCGACCTCGAAGACGGCATCCGCTGGACCGTGGAGCGCTTTGAGCAACTTGCGGCGGCAGGCAAGCTCGATACGCGCGAGCTCGACAGCTGAGACGCGGATCGAACAGACAGCGCGCTAACATGCTATAACATGTTGTCCCGGGGCTCCACCCCGGCTCCACCCCGGCTGCCACCGCTCATGAGCTCACCGACACTCCCCACCCCCCTGCCCCTGCACGAATGTGCGGTGGTCGTCTCGCCCCTCGACAACGTAGCCGTGGTCAAGCGCCTCATGACCGGGGACGAGACCGTGCTGCTTGCAGACGGAACGGCCCTCGCCATCACCGGCAAGGTCACACCCGGTCACCGCTTCGCCACGCGCGAGATTCCGAGTGAGGAGCTGGTGCTGCAGTATGGCGCGCCCATCGGTACCTCACGGGGCATCGCAGCCGGGGACCCGATCACCCCCGAGAACATGTCGAATGAAGTGCCGGTGGTGCGCGAGGTCAAGCCGGGCCTGACCAACCCTGCGCCGGACTACGTGGCGGACGACGCCCTGGACACCTTCCAAGGCTACCTGCGCCCGGACGGTCGCGTCGGCACTCGCAACGTGGTGCTGATCGTTCCCACGAGCATGTGCTCCAGCCATGAAGCGTCGCAGATCGCCCTGCGCGCCGAATTCACCCTGCTCGATAAGGAGCGCTTCCCCAACGTGGACGGGATCGTCGCTCTGCCCCACAACAAGGGCTGCGGCTGCAACGAGGGCGAGCCCCTGGACCTCCTGCTGCGTACCCTGCGCAACTACGCCGACCACCCCAACGTGGGCGGCGTTATCTTCTTAGACCTAGGTTGCGAGAAGACGAACATCACTATGTTCGGCCGCTATATCAAGGGAGAGGGACGCGCCCTGTCTTGGAGCAAGCCTGAGAAGTGGATGAGCGTGCAGGCAGCCGGCGGCACCATGAAGGCCATCGAACAGGGCCTCAAGTTCGTGGAAGAGATGCTCCCGGAGGTCAACAAGACCTCGCGCAGCGACTGCAACCTCTCCGAGTTGATCCTCGGGGTCAAATGTGGCGGTTCCGACGGTTTCTCAGGCCTTTCGGCCAACCCCAGCCTCGGCCACTGCAGCGATCTCCTGATCCGCCAGCGCGGCTCGGTGCTGATCACCGAAGTGCCTGAGTTCTGCGGTGCAGAGCACATCTTTGCCGCGCGCGCGCGCAACGCCGAGGTCGCCCAGGACATCTACGACTTCGTGGACTGGTACATCGCCTCCGCCGGTCGCGTGGGCTCCAAGTTGAACGACAACCCCAGCCCGGGCAACAAGGCTGGCGGCCTACTCAACATCGCGATCAAGTCGCTTGGCGCCCTGGCCAAGTCCGGCACAACCCGCGTGGAAGGCTGCATCCCCTACGCCCAGCCGCCTACCCGCAAGGGACTGCATCTGATGCAAGGCCCCGGCTATGACCAGGAGTCCACTCCTGGCCTGATCGCCGCCGGCGCACAGATCGTGGTCTTCACCACCGGCCGCGGCACCACCATCGGCAACGCCATCGCTCCGGTGATCAAGCTCGCCAGCAACACGACCACCTACGAGCGCATGCGCGGCGACTTGGATCTCTCCGCCGGCGGCGTGATCGATGGTGACGAGAGCATCGAAGAGGTCGGGCGCCGCGTGTACGAGCACGTGCGCCGCGTCGCCTCGGGTGAGATCCTCGCCAAGGCCGAGGAAACCGGGCACCGTGAGTTCCAGGTGTGGGCGGGCGAGTCCATCTCCCTGTAGAACAGTCTCGATGGAACAATCCGATCTGTGCGTGGTGGGCGGCGGAATCGTTGGCCTAGCCACGGCCGTTCGCTTTCAGGAACAGTTCCCCGGGCGCCGCGTGGTGGTGCTCGAGAAGGAAGCCAGCGTGGGACAGCACCAAACCGGGCATAACTCCGGCGTGCTGCACACGGGCATCTACTACAAGCCCGGCTCGCTCAAGGCGCTCAACTGCCGCACGGGCAAGCTGGCCATGGAGGCCTTCTGCCGCGAGGAGCAGATTCCCTACGAGAGCTGCGGAAAGATGATCGTGGCCACGGCCGAGGACCAGATCCCGGCTCTGCGCAGGATCTTTGAACGTGGTCAGGCCAACGAAGTTGTCTGCGAGTGGATCGGCAAGGAACGCCTAGCGGAACTCGAGCCGCACACGGCGGGCATTCAAGCCATTCACGTGCCCGAGGCCGGCATCGTCGACTACAGCCTGGTGTGCACGGCCATGGAAGGCCGCATCGAACGCAACGGCGGCGAGGTGCGCACGGGCGCCAAGGTCACAGCTCTTACGCCGGTCGCAGGCGAGCGCGTGGTGGTCTACACCGGCGGCGAAGTGCAAGCCAAGGCGGTGGTCAACTGCGCCGGACTCTATAGCGACCGCGTGACCGAACTCTCCGGCATCAAACGCCCGGCGCGCATCGTGCCCTTCCGAGGTGAGTACTACGAGCTAAAGCCCGAGGCACAGCACCTCTGCAACAGCCTGATCTACCCCACTCCCGACCCGAACTTCCCCTTCCTCGGCGTGCACTTCACGCGCCTGGTGGGCGGCGGCGTCGAGTGCGGTCCGAACGCAGTGCTGGCCCTCGCGCGCGAAGGCTACACCTGGGGCAAGCTCAACCCTGCCGAGCTCTTCGACACTCTCAGCTACCCGGCATTCTGGAAAATCGCGGCGCGCTACTGGCGCACGGGCGCGGGCGAAATCCTACGCTCGCTCTCCAAGGCGGCCTTCGTGCGCGCCCTGCAGAAGCTCGTGCCAGAGGTGCAGTCCGAGCACATCACCAAGGTACCCGCCGGCGTACGCGCCCAGGCCCTGGCGCCGGACGGCAGCCTGGTGGACGACTTCCTAATCGAGCCCGCGGGCCCGGTCATCAACGTCATCAACGCGCCTTCCCCGGCCGCAACTTCCTCTCTGGCCATCGGTTCCACCGTAGTCGGCCACCTGCAGCCCCTGCTCAAGTCCTGAGCCGCCATGCCCGAGTACACGACCTATTCCGCCGAGCGCCTGCACGAATTCTCCACGCGCATCTTCCAGCACTTCGGCGTGCCCAAGGAGGAAGCCCTGCTAGCCTCCGATGTGCTAGGTCGCAGCGACCTGCGCGGCATCGACTCCCACGGTGTGGCGCGCCTACACACCTACTTTGGGATGCTCAACGCGGGCAAGATCAACCCTACGCCCAAGCTAGAGATCCTGCGCCAAACGGCCAGCACAGCTACGGTAGACGGTGATAACGGCCTAGGCCTAGTGGTCGGTCCCAAGGCCAACGAGATCGCCATGAACAAGGCCGCCGAGGTTGGTACCGGCTGGGTCAGCGTCTCCAACACCAACCACTATGGCATCGCCGGCTACTACGTGCTCGAGGCCTTGAAGCGCGACCTGATCGGTTGGGCTATGACCAACACGACCAAGATCGTGGCACCCCTCTGGGGCGCAGAGCGCATGCTCGGCACGAACCCGATCGCGATCGCCTTTCCCGGCTTAGAAGAACCGCCGATCGTGATCGATATGGCCAGCTGCGTAGCCGCCTTCGGCAAAGTGGAGATCGCCCAGCGCCACGGGCAGCAGATGCCCGATGGCTGGGCCATCGACGCAGATGGACAGCCCACCAACGATCCGGCAGAGATGATTGGCGGCGGAGCCATTCTGCCCCTGGGCTCCGATCGCGAGGGCGGCGGGCACAAGGGCTACTGCCTAGCACTCATGGTTGACGTACTCTGCGCAGTGCTCTCCGGTGCGAACTGGGGACCGTGGACGCCGCCCTTCGCCCTCTCCCAGGCTCAACCCACGCGCAGCGTGGGTAAGGGCATCGGGCACTTCTTCGGGGCCATGCAGATCGACGGCTTCATCGAGCCGACCGAGTTCAAGCGCCAGATCGACGACCTGATTCGCACCCTGCGCGGAACGCGCCCGGCGCCCGGGACCGAAGGTCCCTTGCTACCGGGCGATCCCGAGCGCGAGGCCGAGGCCGAGCGCAGCGTGAACGGCATTCCCTTGGTGGACGCGGTGGTCGCCGATCTACGTGAGATGTCGACGGCCACCGGCATCCCGCTCGACTAGCGAATAACGTCGCTGACCACCTCGCCCTCGATCACCACCATGATGCAGTGCGAGGTGTACTCGAAGGGGTCGCCGTCATAGAGCGCCAGGTCCGCGTCCTTGCCGGGCTCTAGGGAACCCACGCGCTGATCGACGCCGATGATGCGCGCCGCGTCCAAGGTCACCATGCGCAGCGCATCCTCGAAGGAGCATCCATAGCGCGCGGCGATGGCCGCTTCGAAGAGCACCACGCGCGTCTTAGGCACGTAGTTCTCCAAGCCGCTTTGCAGGCCCACTAGCAGGCCCGCTTCCTGCAACAGGTGCGGAGTCTCCATGCTGAGCCCCTTAGTCTCGCCACTGGCGCGCAACATGGGCGCGTGCACGATGACGGGGACGTCAGCCGCGCGCAGCTCATCGATCATGAGGTAGGCCTCCGCGCCGCCGTCAAGGACCATAGACAGCTCAAACTCCGCAGCCACCCGCAGGGCGGCCGCAATGTCGTGCGCCCGATGGGCCGTGATCAAGAGCTTGCGCTCACCAGCAAGCACAGCCGCTAGGGCTTCCTTGCGCAGGTTGCGAGCGGGGGCCTGGTCTCCCCCCGCAGCCATGTCCGCAGCGTACTCTCCAGCGCTGATCAGCTCCTGACGCAGCAAGGCAATGGCCTTGGCGCGCGTTCCAGGGGCAGGACTCTCCCCACTCGTAGCACCCTCGCCGACAGTGGCAGCCACCATGGCAAAGGGCACGATCACCGACTGCTCCACCGTATCGCCAACGGTCTTCGCGATCAGGGTCTGGCCGCTAATCACCGCGCCTGGCGCATGGCCGGTGTGCACAGTGGTCACACCGAAGCCACGCAGCCAAGCCACCAGAGCTTCGCGGGGGTTGTAAGCGTCGATGGCGCGCAGCTCAGGCTGCAGGGGCGCAGAGCCTTCGATCTGATCCTGGTCATGGGGCTGATTGAGGTAACCGGAGAGGCCCACCACCGAGTGCGCATCCACCAGGCCAGGCGTCACCACCTTGGCCCGAATCACTCGCGCTCCCTCAGGAATCGTGATCTCGCTGCTGGGGCCGACGGAGACGATCTTACCGTCCACGCAAACCACCGCGCCGTCTACAAGAGCCGCGCCAGCCATTGTGTAGACCTTATCGCCGAGGATAACGAGCGCCTGTTCAGCGGGCGCTTCGGATCCTGCGCCGAAGGCGAGGCCTGCGCCGATCAAAAGGGTCAGTAGGAGAGTTCTCATCGCGTCCCTCCGCAGCAGATGTTGACTGACAAGAGGTCGCCGGCTCCGTCGCCGCCGAGGGAGATCAGCCTGTCTTCGTCCTTGGCTAGGTCAAAGACGTTCACGCCATCCACCCAGGTCTCGAGCACGAGGCTGTAGACCGAGAGCGGGTCGCCGCTGAGGATCGCGAGGTCGGCATCCTTGCCCACCTCCAGTGATCCGATGCGATCGTCTAGATCCAGTTGCTTGGCCGCTTCCAGAGTCACGGCAGCCAAGGCCACCTCGCGCGACATGCCCGCGCGCACGGCCAAGGCCGGCGAGCGCAGGAAGAGGCGGCTATCGGTGATGTAGTCGTCCGTGTGGAAGGAAAC
>JBLIOL010000009.1:0-37807 GCA_047639615.1 Planctomycetota bacterium
GCTACAGCACGTTTTGCAGCAGCCTGTGTGTTCGCGTCAGGGTCGTTCAGTAGCCTTTCGAGAGGCGCGATGCTCGAGCGTTGCCCTAGGCGTTGGTGGGCGATGCAAGCTTGGAAGCGCACGGCCGGCGACTCGTGGGAGAGTGCCCTGACCAGCTCTTCGGCCAGTTCTGCTCGATGCAATTGCCGCGCGGCGAGGGCTTGTACGGCGGCCACAGCTGTAGCGGGATCGCTGGAATCCAGCTCTCGCAAGTACTGAGGTGCACGCTCCACCAGCCAGGCGTTCTCCTGCTCGAGCCAACGGCCCCAATGCTCTACCGACTCTGGATAGTTGAGTTTGGTCAGGGTGCGCAGGGCTCGATGTACGGTCTTGCGCGTGCCAGTGTTTTCGCTCTCCAGCAAGGGGATCAGGCGCGCTACGGCGTAGTCGTCCCCCATACGCGCCAGGCAGGCGATCGTGGTTTGCTTTTCTGACTCGCTCCAACTGCTCTGGAGGTGGTAGAGCACGGAACGCACCGCGTTCAGTCTTTGCTCACGGTCGGCGAAGCGGGACAGGGTGCCGATGGCTGAGAGGACGACGCTGTTGAGCGGGTTGTCGCTGGTGAGCAGGAGCAATAGGCCATCGAGCGTGCGTGCGTCGGTGGCATCGCCTACGGCACGGATCGCGAGTGCTTGTGCAGCCTCCGGTAGGATTCGCAATGCGTCCCTGCCGCTGACCTGTTCGGCGTTGATTGCCTGTACCAATGCGCGCTCCAGTTGAGTCTCGGAGCGCCGGTCGTCGAGTAGCTCTGGCGCTCCGGCGCAGAGCAGCTCGAAGTCCTTAAGCCGCGCCGTGTCCGGCCGCAATTCGAGCACCTTGCACAGCATGGAGAACTGAGCGCGCCCTTCGAGAGTCTCCAGCTTCGCATTCAATGCGGCGCCTAGGCCAGCACTCTCTAGGGAGGCTACGCCTTCGAGTAGCAGTGCTTCGAGCCGCTGCCCGCCTTTGGGCTTGGGTGCTTCGCCGCTGAAGGTGCTGCCCGGCTGCACGGCTTCCAGTGCGTCCAGCAGGCGTGCTGCGCTTCCGCCTACGGAGCTGGCTAGATCCTCTCCATTGGGCACTTGCGTGCCATGCACATAGGCCACCAGGCGCGGATCAAACTCCGGGCCTTGCATAGCGCCTAGGCTATCTATGGATAAGCAGGCGATGCAGAGCATCGCCAGTAAGGATGTAGGGGGTCTCACAGTTAAGGTCTGTGCCTAGAGTCCTGAACGTAGGGTCTCGGCCTGTTGCTCGGTGACGGTGCGCCAGGCAGTTACCTGTAGGCCGCCGCTGCCGGTGCCGCCCGCCCCGAACAGGGACTCGTCGAAATGGAATTGTGTGTTGGAGCTGAGCTGGACCCATTTGGCCGCAATCGCTCCGAAGATTTCAAAGTTACTGTCAACCACCAGGGACGCATCAGGTGCGTAGATGGTGCCGCCAAATTCGGCGTTGGAGTTCAGCTCGATGGCAGGCGTGTTGTCGAATTCCTCCGAGTGCCGGGCCAGAAGATTGAGACGTACGTTGGACGCTGCCGATGCAATCGTGGTGCAGTTGGAGTTGCTCTCGAGCACGAAGGAGTCGCGCACGAAGATCTCTACTTCGCCGGCGGTCGAGTCCACGTTGAAGAAGCCGCCGCCCTTGAGCATGAAGTCGTCGACCACCACGCGCGCCGGTCCGACGATGTTCAAGGTGGCGAAGTTCTTGATGGTGATGTTCTCGAGGCCAATGTCGCCGGGACCGAGGTTGAGCACGCCGCTGCTGTGAGTGATGCCGGCTAGCTGGGTGATCTCGGGCACTACAATCGAGGGGAAGACCAGGCTCTCGTCGGCTTGGGCTAGCCCATCCGAGACGTTCGCGGTGGCCGCCGTGGTGGCGCTATCGTCGCCATCGGGCCCATAGGTGACCGTGCCGTAGATCTCGGTGTTCGCACTCAAATCCACGTCATCGTTGGAGACGATGGATGCGTTGCTATCCACGTAGTCGCCCACCAACTGATCTGAGTACTCGCCGTGGATGGGGTCGTAGCTATCAAGTTGTACATTGCCCTCGATACGCAGTGTCGCCTTGGAGGCGACGGCCTTGTCAAAGGGGAAGGTGGTGGTGGGGGGCACTGAGATGATGGCCTCGGACGAGGAGGAGTACCTCCCGTCCAACGCGGTCGAGATGATGCGGTGGACGTTGCTGCCCAAGTCGATGTCGGAGACGTAGAATGGCGACTGTCCAAACATGGCAGGGACCTTTTCACTGCCAACCGTCCCTCCGTAGCCGCCCTGCAGGCCTGCGATGGACTCGGCGATACCAGCTTCAGCGATGAAACGTAGGCGGATTTCGCGATCGGCTTGCTGGGTTTGCTTCCCGGCGGAGTGATGCGTGCTAACTACGGCGATGGTCAGACCCGAGATGCCGATAACCATCAGGAGGGCAATGGTCAGGATGGAGCCAGAGTTCCGCCGGAGTCGGCTGTGCTGGGTGAGGAGCTGGTTCATTGGTTCTTGATGTTGATGGAGCTCTCGCGCGTGACCTGCAGCACATCGCCCCTGGTCGTCTGGTGTTCGACGGTCAGGCGTACATGCAGCACGCTGTCCGTGAGCCAGAATGCCAGGCCCCGTTCGTCGGCTAGGTCGTTGCCGTTGTCGTCGATGCCGTTGGCGGTTTCCCCGCCCGAATACTCCGCCACGTTCTTGGCGATGACGATGGTCCGTTCACCGGCTAGGCCACTGTCCACTGTCAGGCTCACCTGGCGCTCGTCGATGAGTCCATCGCCATCGTTGTCGATAGCGTCGTCGAGTTCGAGCGGGTCGAGCTCCGACCAAATGCGAACAGGCGAACCGAGGCTGGCTCCGTCTATATCGGTGCCTGTCACGAGCATGCTCGTGAGGTCGGAGGTGAAGATGGGTAGCTCAGGATCGAGCGCCGGTTGAAAGGAGCTGAGGGAGCCCGTGCGCAAGGCGCCCACGATGCGCGCTAGGGCGCTGGTGGAGCGCTGGTGCAGTTGGGTCGCCTCTATGCTCTGCTCGGCAAGGCCACTGGCCCCGTTGGCAACAAGCATGAAGGTGCCGGAGGCGGCGACCATTAGAGCGCTGACGATGATGACCTCGATCAAGGTCATGCCGCTCTCACTACTTTTGCGGGCTTGGGCCCGATTGAGTTGGGTCTTCATCGGGGGGCGAGGATCGTCTTGAGCTCGATGGTGCTGCTGGAAACGCCCGACCAGCTGATGCGCACGATGACTGGCAGCAAGGCGTAGTCCGTGCCGTGGTCGAGGTTGTCGATGACGCCGTCTACATTCAGGTCGCGTGGGAAGCCCAGCTCTGGCATGTCCGCGTCCTCACGCAGTTCGCCGAAGTCCGCGTCGCCCGGGAAGACAACCTCGCAGATCACGTTCGTGAGACCGTCGCCTAGGCCATCCACCTGGAAGGTCGACCCTGGGGAGTCGACTCCAGCCGGGTCGTCGGCGGGGTTGGCGTTGTATCGGGCGTAGGCCTCATCGAAGGGCACGCTGGCGATTTGCTCGAGGATGTTGCTGGCATCCGAGGTCGCTGTAGAGACCTGTCTTGAAGTCCTCGCACTGTTCTCCGATTGGGTCAGGGCCTGCAGGTATCCGAGGACTCCTACGGTCATGACCGCAAGGCCGACCATGAGTTCCACCAGGGTGAAACCGCGGCTGGCGCGCGGAGCGTGGGGCAGTCGGAAGGGGATCATCGAGAGCTACATCGACGTCCAGGGAATCGCGGCTCAAGCCCAATGCCCAAGAGGCTGGAAATTTGTCTCCAGCCAGCCAGCTGAACTACCGATCCACGGAAGACCCATGAACCAGACCAGCTCCAAGCCCAAGCGTAAATCCAGGTCCCGCAAGCTCATCAAGCCGGGCCTGCAGCTGCGCTTCTCCATGGCGTTCGTGGGCCTGGCTTGTTTCGCATCGCTCGTGATGGTGCTGATCCTCAGCGCGGTCATCCATCGGGCCCTGGAGCAAGGTGGCATTGATCCCGCTGCCATCGATACGTCGGAGATCATCTTGATCGGCCTCCTGGGCACCCTGACGGTGCTTGTGCCGACCATGACCGCGGTCGGGATCCTCCTGACCCACCGCATCGCCGGACCGGTCTACCGCTTTGAGCAGCACTTCTCGGCCCTGGCCCGCGGCGAAGACCCGGGCCGCTGCAAAATCCGTTCTGGGGATGAGTTGCAGGAGCTCTGCGAGCTGATCAACGCGGGTCTGGAGACCGTGCGAGTTCGGGACGGGAACGAGAGCGACCGCAAGGCCGCCTAGGTCCGCGGTAGCAAGGCACGCGCCACGGCGCTAGATTTCGAGCTCGGGTGCGCTCCGAGTCACCGTAGCCTTGGTCTGATTCCCTTTCTATAGGGAAGGAATGCCCAGTTCGCGCGTCGACGTCGGGCCCCCTGAGTAGCTCCAGCCCGCACACCTAAGACCCGCCAGTCGAGCCCAGACCGACCCCGCCTCCCAGATGGCCAACAAGAAGCGCTTCCTCAAGATCGGCTGCATCACCGGCGCCGTGATGCTGTTCGTCGGCTACCTGGCCTTCTCGACCTTCCTATTCAAACCCTTCGAAGGGGCCTGGGGTCACGATGTGGCCGGCCTGATCCCGCGTCGGGTGGACTTCTTCTTGGCCAAGGCCAAGTTGGATGCGGACATTGAGGACTTCCCGACCCTGAAGGTCGCCGGCGTGCTGGAGGCCACGCCCGCTTGGCAGACCTTGGAGGGCTCCCCGGAGTACCTGAACTGGCGCCGCGAGAACGATCTCGACAGCTTGATCGCAACGATCCGCACCGAGGTCGACAAGGTGCCCTTCGGCATTGAGGCCGAGGATATCTTCGGCGGTGAGGACGTGGCCCTTGCGGGGCACTTCCGGCCTGGTGGATTGCAGAATGCCCAGTGGGCTGTCTACGGTCGGGTGAACACCGTCGGTAAGGCGGGTGAGTCCCTACTGCGCTACCCGGGCTTACTCGGGCTTGAAAATCAGGGCATCTCGGTCAGCACCGAGGACCAATTGCACACGATCTCGGGGGGACAGCTCCAGCAGCCGATCTATGTGACGCGCGTGTTGGACGTGGTGGTGCTGGGCACTTCCAAGGAACTGGTCGCCGGCGCGCGCACCTTGGAGGCTGCGGGCGGAGAGGACTCCATGTTCATCTCGGCGGGCTACCAGGACTACATTCATCGCGAGGACCGTCAGAGGGGTGACCCCGAGTTCGAATTGGTGCTCGATGTGCACGCCATGCTCAAGTCCATGGGTTTCAACGGGCCCTTGCCCGACACCGAATCCCAGCGCTTTCTACCCGCTTTCCTGGGGCGCCTGATTCAGGTGCCTAGCTGGAAGACCATCAGCGGAATCGTGGGCTTTCCCGGTGGCTTGCGCGTGGATCTGCACGGGGGCTTCTCCTCGGAGCGCATCACCGATTTCCAAAAACGCCTCTACCGCGAGGAGAGCTTCGACCACCGCGAGCTCATGACTCGGGCCGCACGCTTAGCGCCCGACGACTGCGTCATGTTCGCCTACTTGCACGGCCCGGTTGGCGACATCGCGCGTCAGGCGTTTGAGTCCGTAGAGCCCGCCTTGCGCTCGAATTTGGATGATGCGCTGCGTTCCACCGGACACTACAAGGGTCTCAACGATGTGATCGAGCGCTTGGGCGCGGCCCTGCGGAATCGCACGGTGATCATCCTGCGCGAGCAGGACTACGGCCCCGTGACCGCCAACCTGGATGACGGTACCGAGGTGGAAGCGCAGCACGACGGCTCGCCGGTCTTTGCCGTGACCATCGTCACCTGGCTCGGATCTAGCGCAACGCCCGCCGAGACCTTGAACGAGATCCGCGACGCCATCGGCCTCAACGCCGAGAAGTTTGGCCTGCAAGGCTACGATCCGAACAAGCCTGGTGATAAGGGCTACTACGTCTACGACTCCGACGGCTTCGAGACGCGCGAGTTCTGGTCACCACTGGTACCCGGCACGGGCATGATTGCCACGCTCTTCACGGACGAGAAAGAACACTTCTGGTTGACCAACCACGAGAGCATGTTCCGTCACGTGCGCGCGACCTTCTACCAAGGCGGTGCCGGCGGCTACCCGCGCCTCTCCGAGAATTCTCAGTTCCAAGCGCTCGTGGATTCGAGCGTGCCCGGCGCTAACCTCTTGGTCTGGTTCAACCCGCGCAAGGCCGGACCGACCCTGCGCAAGATGGCTCGCCGCGTAGTGGAGGACAACGTCTTGGCCGGAATCGATTGGTCGCGATTGCGCCGTGAGGAGCAGGGCAAGCTTCTGCCCGGAATGTTCCCGGGCAAGGGCCTCTCCGAACTGAACCCGGCCGAGTCCGAGCAGTTGGCGGCGGCCGTCGACAACGCGCTGGACGAGTGGGCGCAGCGTTATCGCGCGGAGCAGATACCGGCCTTGATGGCGGCCAGCGAGCGCAGCATCGAGTACATGGAAGCGGCGACAGCCATGCTCTTCATGCTGGACTTGAACCGGGCCAGCTTCACGCTCTCAGCGCGTATCTTGACGCCGCTTGGAGAAGCGGCGAGCGGCGAGTAGGCCGGCCTAACCCGGCCGGTCACGGCTCCCAGGGGAAGGACCCCCAAGGGGGGGACCCACAAGGGGGGGGAGTGGTGCCCGGAACTGGAATCGAACCAGCACGGGATATTATCCCACGAGATCCTTAGTCTCGCGCGTCTACCAATTCCGCCACCCGGGCACGCATTGCTCGCATGACTCGACGGCTTGGTAGACGATCTACGCCAGATCCAGCCGAGGCCGGACACGATGTAGGTCAGAGTGGAGCGCGCCGAGTGAGCCCCGAAGGACTCAACAAGCACGGGGAGAATACCAGCGAGACGAAGGGTGGCAAGGGCTTTGGAGGAATCCTGATAGTCTCAGGGGCCCAGGCGCCCTGCGGCGCCCTCCCCGCACCCCTCCAGCCTCCCCGGAATTCGCCATGCCCGCCCCCTCTGGCAACGCTCTGATCGGACAGTCAGGCGGCCCCACCGTCGTCATCAATCAGAGCCTCGTCGGCGTCATCGAAGCCTGCCTGGCCGCCCCCCAGATCAAGTCCGTCTACGGTGCCCTGCACGGCATCCAGGGCATCTTGGACGAGAACCTAATCAATCTGGGGCTCGAGGATCCGGCTGAGCTGGAGCGCGTGGCGGCCACCCCCTGCGCAGCTCTGCGCTCCGTGCGCCGGCGGCCCACGGAGGAGGATTGTGAGCGCATGCTGAGGGTCTTTCAGGCCCACGACATCCGCTACTTCTTCTATATCGGCGGTAATGACACGGCGGAGACGGCCGACATCCTCGGTCGCGTGGCCGCGGCCGCGAACTACGAGGTACAGCTCTTTCACGTGCCCAAGACCATCGACAACGACCTGATGGTCACGGATCACTGTCCGGGCTACCCCTCGGCGGCCAAGTTCGTGGCCCAGGCCCTGATGGGGGATGACTGCGACAATACCAGTCTGGGCGGGGTCAAGATCGACGTGATCATGGGGCGTCACGCTGGCTGGCTAACGGCCGCCGCCGGCCTCGGGCGCCGCGATGAGGCCGATGGCCCGCACCTGATCTACGTGCCGGAGGTGGCCTTCGACATGCAGCGCTTCCTCGAGCGGGTTGCGACCGTGATGGATGAGCACGGCCGCTGCGTTGCGGCGGTCTCCGAGGGCATCCACGACGCGGACGGGGAGCTGATCGCCAGCTCCAAGGACAAGGATAGCCACGGCAATGTGCAGCTATCGGGCACCGGAGCCCTCGGCGATTTGCTCGCCGGGCGGGTCAAGGAGCACCTGGGCAAGGGCGCGCGCGTACGGGCTGATACCTTCGGATACCTGCAGCGCTCCTACTTCGGGGTGGTCTCGGCCCAGGATGCGCTCGAGGCCCGTGAGGTGGGCCGCGAGGCCGTGCGCGTGGCCACCTCTGGGAAGCGGAACTCAGGCTCCCTGGTGATTGAGCGTGGGGAGCTAGATGGCCGCTATGCCCCCCAGTATGCAGTCGCGAAGTTGGCCCAGGTGGCGGGCAAGACCCAGGTCATGCCCGCGGAATTCTTGCTGGGGGATGACAACGTGAGCTCTGCCTTTAAGGACTGGGCCATGCCCTTGGTGGGCGAGCTTCCGGTGCGCGGCCGGCTCATGGATCTGCCCGTTCCGAAGCGACTTTGAACAGGGATTGAGCGGGAGCACCGTCGCACCCCACGCAGAGTAGGGGCAGATTGTCGCAGCTTGCGCGGAACCCTCGCGCAAGCGGCCTCGGGCCCGTGGACAAGGCTCCCCATTGGGGCCTATCCTCGCGCGGAGCGAGCCATCGCTTCCGACCTTGAACGAGCCCTCCAACAATCCGAACGATCCCGCCGAGGGAGTCGACTCCGCCGCGCCCGCCAGCGCCAGCGCGGAGACCACCACGGTTCAGATCAGCGATGGTCCCCAGGCGAGTGGTTCCTCGGACGGTCCCTACCAAAACCTGTGGGTTCCGCTGATCGTGGTGCCGGCCGGCATCGTGATGGCCCTGGTGGGCATCTTCGCCCTCTTTGGCGCGATCTCTACGGATGAGCGCAGCCTGTCGGAGAACCTATCCCTGGTACGCCACGGCGGTGCGAATGAGCGCGATCAGGCGCTCTTCAGCCTGATGCGCCAAGCGGCCGAGAACAACGCGGCCCTGGGCGAGGATCGCGAGCCGCCCTATGCGGTCGCCCCCGAGTTCGCGGCCGATGTCAGTAACGCGGTCGAGGAGCTTGAGCCCGAAGAGCACACGGTGCGCCTGGCCCTCGCGGTGCTGCTCGGCACCATGGAGGACGCCCGTGGCGGCCAATTGCTGACAGACTTCCTGGTTTTGGGCGACGAAGCGGATGCGGACGCCAAGCTGCGCATCGCTGCGATCCAGAACCTGGCCTTGCTGGCTGGCCACAACCGCGATCTGGTGGATACCGATGCCGTCTTCGCGGGCGCCGAACCCCTGCTGCAGCACCCTGATCGCGGTTTGAGGGGCATCGCGGTGAGCCTGATGGGCAGTTTGACTCTTGAGGAAGCTCGCGCGGCGCTGCTGGCAGCCATGGGGGACGCGGAACTTAGCGTGCGCGCCTCGGCGGCCCTAGCCCTGGCCCGCCTGACCCCGCCCGAACCCCTGGCCATCGGCGTCCTCGTCGAATTGGTGGGAACCGAGCCCTACACCTCGGCCAATTCCGCGGACCGTACGCGCTTCCGTCGCGCCGAAGAGGTGTCCATCTACCGTCAGTGGGCCGTGGCCGCCTTGGGCAGCTATTCGGAAGCCGAAGCACAGGACGTCTTGAAGGCCCTTCTAGAGGACGCGGACCTGCGCGTTCGGGAAGCCGCCATGCTCGCGTTGGGGGAGGAATAGGTGTCTTCCGAATTGCTTTCGCCCCGCGTACGAGTCAGCCGCGCACGATTGCCCTTGCGTGGCCCCCTAGGCTCCATCATGCTCATCGCCCGCAGGGGTCATCAGGCTCCTCGGACCTGCGTCTAGTGCGTACGCCCGACCAGCTAACGACTCCCCAATATCCCGTATGACCACCCCGAAGGATCGAGACCGTGGCTGACGCAACGGATAGCAAAAAGCCGGACGCTGCGTCCGCATCAGAGACTCCCGCGCAAGCGCCCGCCCTCGTGCGCGCCCCCTTGCGTGGTGAGGTCGGTCGTCGTGGTGTGCTCCTAGCAGGCTGGGGCATGTTCACTCTTGGCACGGCGACAATGGTCGGTGTCATGGTGCGCTTCCTCTTCCCGAACGTGCTCTACGAGCCGCCGCAAGAGTTCAAAGCAGGCATGCCCGCCGAGTACGCCATCGGCGCCGTCGACACGCGCTACAAGGCCACCCGCGGCGTGTGGATTGTGCGCGAGGAGACCGGCTTCTACGTGCTCTCCACCGTCTGCACGCACTTGGGCTGCACGCCCAACTGGCTCACCGGCGACGAGAAGTTCAAGTGCCCGTGTCACGGCTCTGGCTTCATCGTCACCGGCGTAAACGTGGAGGGGCCCGCGCCGCGCCCCTTGGAGCGCTTCAAAGTCACCATCGCAGAAGATGGCCAGCTCCTGATCGACAAGAACACCAAGTTCCAGGAAGAGAAGGGTCAATGGACCTGGCCTGGCGCTTACCTCGACTACGTCGGCTGAGATGAGCACCACGCGTGCGGGCCTTAGCCCGAGCGCGTGACTCTTATCCCTGCCTGGTTTCCCCCCCGTCTCCCGCAAGCGTTCCGAGAACCTCCTCGACCTTCATGGACAAGGTACTCGCCTACATCACCGGCTCTCAGATTTGGAAGTCCATCTTCCGACATGGGTACCCGGACACTCCCCGTAACCGGACTCTCGCCGTTCTTTCGAACGTCGTGTTGCACCTGCACCCGGTCAAGGTCCGGCGGAGTGGAATCCGTCTGTCCTACACCTGGTGCATGGGGGGGCTAACCTTCTTCCTGTTCCTGATCGAAACGATCACGGGCCTACTGCTGATGTTCTATTACAGGCCAACAGCGGAACTGGCCTATCAGGACATCTTCGCCCTGCGAGAACACGTCCCAATCGGCGTGATGCGTGAGGTTCACCGCTGGTCTGCGCACTTGATGGTCATCACCGTCTGGCTGCACATGTACCGCGTGTTTCTCACCGGTTCGTACAAACCGCCCAGGGAATTCAACTGGAACGTGGGCGTCATCCTGCTTGTGATCACCCTGCTGCTGTCCTTCACCGGCTACCTGCTCCCCTGGGACCAGCTCGCTGTTTGGGCCATCACGGTGGGTACGAACATGGCACGGGCAACACCTTTCATTGGACACGAAGGTCCAGGAGCGTCCTTACTCGCCATCGGTGGCTTGCAGTTTGTGCATGCCGGCGACGATGTGCGCTTTGGATTGTTGGCAGGCCGCTTCGTGGGGGAGGCAGCGCTCTTGCGCTTCTATGTACTCCACTGCTTAGGCTTCCCACTGATTGCGGCGTGCCTGATGGCGCTGCACTTCTGGCGCGTCCGCAAGGACGGCGGCATCTCAGGCCCCCTGTAGCTGCCAAGCAGCCTGCAACTATCCCATGCCGCAGTTCCTGAAAGATTTCATCGACACCATCTCGGCGCCGATCCCGTACACGATCCTCGTGACGTTGGCGTTGGTGGCGACCTTGCGTTTCCGCAAGGTCCTTACCCATCCCGTGGTCTTCACGGTCTTGAGTGCGATCGGCACGTTGCTGTTCATCGGGGCCTTCCCCGACAAGAACTTCAACACGATCATCACCAAGCCGGACAACGTCCCGATCATTATCCTGATCGCGACCGTGGTTTTCTTCACCTGGCTGGCCCTGCGCCGCGGGGTGATCAACGACGAGCGCACCCGCCGCGGTGAGCCCACCCTGGAAGGCGAGCTGGCCAAGAAGAAAGTCTTCACTTGGCCGGACCTCGTCTACTCGGAGCTCATCTGCATCGTGCTGTTCACCGCCGCACTTATGGTGTGGTCGATCAGCATCCAGGCGCCCATCGAGGAGCCCGCCTCCCTGGCTCGTACGCCCAACCCCTCCAAGGCCCCGTGGTACTTCCTCGGCCTGCAGGAGTTGCTCGTGTACTTCGACCCGTGGATTGCCGGCGTGCTCCTGCCCAGCTTCATCGTGGTGGGCCTGATGGCCATCCCGTACCTGGACACGAACCCCAAGGGCAACGGCTACTACACCTTTGAGGAGCGGCCCTTCGCCATCAGCTTCTTCATGGTGGGTTTCCTGCTCATGTGGGTCTCGTTGGTGATCATGGGTACCTTCCTGCGCGGCCCGAACTGGTCCTTCTTCGGACCATTCGAATACTGGGATCCGCACAAGCTGGAGCCGATGCTCAGCCTCAACCTCTCGGATTACTTCTGGGTCCGGATGCTCGACACCGTGCGTCCAACCAACCCAATCATCCGCGAGCTACCTGGCTTGGCCTTCCTAGGTTTCTGGTTCGGGGTTATCCCGCCGATTCTGGGCAAGACCATCATGAAGAAGATGTCGGGGCAGCTCGGCGCCATCCGCTTTGCGGTGCTCATGCACCTGCTCATGTGGACGGCCATCGTGCCCCTCAAAATGGTTGCTCGTTGGACGATCAGCCTGAAGTACATCGTCGGAATCCCGGAGTGGTTCCTGAACGTTTGACGCTTCCCCTGGGCGCCCGCACTTAGCGAGCGCCAAGGGACCCGCCGGGCTCATGACCCACCGGCGGGTCCTCAACGGGCCTTAGACCTCGATACAAGCAAGCAGACAGAGCGATGGCTGACCGCGGAGATACTCACTACCACGTCCCGAACATGAACCGATGGTTCCTGTTCTCCAGCGTGTTTTTTGCCTTCACCATGTTGTGGACGGTAATCGACGACTGGAACGCGGAATGGAAGACCTACCAGCGCGGATTCCGCGCCTTGGAACTCGATATGGCGCAGGCTGCGCTGAACGATCTCGAGGACGCAGGCGCCCTGGAAACCGAGAGCGATCTTGTGGCCAAGGTCGAAGAAGCTCGGGCAAGCTTGGATCAAAAGCAAGCCGAGCTCGACGACCTGGAGTCCAAAGCCTACGCGGCCAAGGAAGCCATGCTCAAGCGCGACGTCGACTACAAGAAGTCCTCCGAGGACCTCAAGTGGAAGGTGTTCAACCTCGAGCAGCGCATGGTGGATGCCGAGACGGGCACCACTGTGGCCGAGCTTGAGGCGGACATGGGCGTCGACGCGGATCGCGCTGAGAACCGCGTTTTGGCTTACGAAGTCGAGCAGCTTATCGCTGAGCAACTCTCCCGCGAGCAAGCCATCGCCGACCTTCAGGCCAGCGTCGCGGCTGTTCAAAAGGACCTCACGGTCGGCACGCGCGATCTGATCGCTGTGCGCGAGCGCATCGAGAAGCTGGCCCCGTCCGCTCCGGACATGGCCATCGCCAACTTCCTCCGTGATGCACCCGGCATCGACTTCGTCGAGCCCAACCTGAAGGTCAACAAGTACGTTCTCGATGGCATCGAGATGGAGTTGAACTTCACCAAGAAGCCCGTCATCGACATGTGCACCACGTGTCACATGGGAATGGAGCGCGCAGGCTTCGAGGATGCTGAGCAACCCTTCAGGTCGCACCCGCGCCTGGACCTCTTCCTGAAGTCCAACACACCGCACGCCGTCAAGGACATGGGCTGCACCGTGTGTCACCGCGGCAGTGGCGAGAGCCTCAGCTTCCAGCACACGGACCACCGTCCCTCGAACGCTGAAGAAGAGAACGACTGGCACGAGGAGCAACACTGGCACAAGCAGCATCACTGGGACTACCCGATGCTCGAGAGCAGCCGCACAGAGGCCTCCTGCATCCAGTGCCATAAGACCAGCATGGAGCTGATCGCCGAGGACGCCCCTGCGGTGACTGAGGGCTATCGCCTAGTTGAGCGCTTCGGCTGCTACGCCTGCCACAAGATCGACTGGTTCCCGACCAAGCGTCGCCCGGGCCCGTCCCTCCTCGGCATGAAGACCAAGCTGACTCCGGAATGGACCGAGTCTTGGATCTCCAGGCCGCGCGATTTCCGTCCCAGCACCTGGATGCCGCAGATCTTCCACCTGGAGAACTACGCCGCCGACGAAGTGGTAGTGAAGTCCCAGTACGAAGAGGGCCGCAACATCCTGGGTCAGGAATGGAACGAGAACGCGATCTCCGCGGTCACGACCTTCCTGTACGCCAACCACGACGACATGGATCTCCCCGAGATCCCCACGGTGGGCAACTCCGAACGAGGCCGCGAGGTCATGAACCTGGTGGGCTGCTTCGCTTGCCACAACACCGCCCCCTGGGATGGTGAGGATTCGCAGCTCGGCAACCGCTCCGACGAGATCGGTCGCTACAACGACAAGGGTCCGAACCTGCGCGGTGTCACCACCAAGCTCAACAAGGAGTGGCTCTTCCACTGGCTGAAGAACCCCTCCGACTACTGGCCCGACACGAACATGCCCAACCTGGACCTCACGGACCAGGATGCGGCAGACATCACGGCTTACATGATGGAGGACCCCGACGGGGTCTTCGGGGACACCCCCGAGGCCTGGTCGGTTGAATCCAAGAGCATGGACCTGGAAGTTCTCCAGGAGCAGGCCCGTTGGTTCTTCACCAAGAGCGGCCGCGCCGCTCTCGAGCGTCGCTTCAGCGGCGAGGACAGCGAGAACGACTGGAGCACGGTCGCCAAGCTGGCTCCCGCCGTCGGCGAGGCCATGGTCAAGCACTACGGTTGCTTCTCCTGCCACGACATCGCGGGCCTCGAGAAGATGATGCCCATCGGCGCCGAGCTCTCCGAGTGGGGCACCAAGACCGTGGACAAGTTGGACTTCGGTCTGTCTTACCTGCGCGAGCTGACCCTGCCCGCCTCCCTGGCCGGCGAGCGTGAGACGCTTCCCAAGCTCAACCACCACTACCGCGAAGGTTGGCTGAGCCGCAAGCTGGACCACCCCCGTAGCTTCGACTTGGACAAGGTGAAGAACCCCAAGGAAAAGCTGCGCATGCCTTGGTTCGACTTAACCGACGAGCAAGTAGGCGCGATCACGACCTTCATCGTCGGTCTGGTAGCGGACAACGTCCCCGATGCCAAGATGGAGCCCAACCCTGAGCAGCGCGCCACGGATGCGGGCATGCGTCAGGTGCGTCAGAAGAACTGTGTCGCGTGCCACGTGATCGAGCCCAGCTCGGTGACCTTCCAGCACTCGAGCGGCGAGATCATGACCGCCGTCGGCGAGTTCCTGCCCTTCACCGACGAGCCCTCTCCGCCGCGCGCTAGCAACCTCGATGAATTGCTCGCCTCCAAGGCGGATTGGGAGGACTTCATGGAAGAGGAAATGGATGAGGTGGCCTTCCAGCTTTGGTCGGACCACGCTGACCTGAACGAGTCGGGCCAAAACATCCAGATCCCCTTCGACAAGATCATCAGCGTCAGCCCGCCCGAGGGTGGTGACTTCGTGGCCCACGTCACGGACTACTACCAGTTTGGCGTCAACGTCGAGAACCCCGACTACGATCCGAACGACGAGGATAGCTACGCCACCAACCCGTGGACGTACGTCTACGACGACGAGGAAGGTGTCGGCAAGATCGAAGACGTGGACGGACAGTTCCGCGCCTACGGCGAGGAGGAGTACTCCAAGCTTCGTTGGACCTTCGCGCCCCCGGTGCTGGTCAATGAAGGCGCCAAGCTGCAGGCCGACTGGTTCTACAGCTTCCTGTTGGAGCCCTTCAAGCTGCGCCAGCAAGTGCGCGTGCGCATGCCCTCCTTCAACTACCGCGAAGGCGAGGCGCAGTCCATCGCGGACTACTTCCTGGCCAAGGCTCGTAAGGACTGGGAGCCGAGCTACGCCGCTAAGGCACGCCTGGCCCTCGGCCGTGAAGCTGAAGGTGGCAAGAGCAACCAAGCCTGGGACGACACGACGAAGAACACCTGGCCTGTCACCGTGCACCTGACCCAGGCTGGCGGCAGCATGAACGTGGACGACATGTCCGCACGCATGGCTGCTGATGGCACTGCATTGAGCACGGCGCAGATCCAGAACATCGAGGCGGGCTACGCCCCCGAGGTGTCCGCGAACTTCGCCAAGCTTCAGATGTGGGCTGAGAAGGCCGGCTTCCTGATGGCTGGAGAGCCACTCTTCGGCTTCGAGCAGATCGAGCGTCAGACGGCCAGCTATCTCGCCATCCACGGTGGGCGCATTCCCTTCGGTGAGGATATCGCTACCAACGAGGCCGGCATCAACTGCTTCACCTGTCACCCGAAGCCTGACGGTTCCTTCGTTCAGGACCCGATCGCCTGGGCACCGCCGCTTGAGAACGTGCGCACCCGCATGCGCCCGGATTTCGTGCGCGACTGGCTCTGGAGCCCGACGAGTGTCTACCCCGGAACCGCCATGCCGGCGAACTTCGCGGCGGACGAGGCAGCCTTCCAAGCGCTCTACCCGAACTCGTCGAACAACGACCAGATCGAGGCCGTGGTGGACTGGCTCTACAACATGGAGGGCGGCGCACCCGTCACCCAGCTTGCCCAGGCCGCGCCCAACACGGCGCTCATGACCCGTGCTCAGCTCGAAGGCTTGCTCGCTAAGATCGACGCCGCTGAGGCTGCCGCAGCAGCGCCGCCTGAGCCCGAGGAGGAGGAGACTCCTGCGGATGCCGAAGAGCCCATGGAAGAAGCTGGTGGGGGACAGGAGAGCGCTCCTGATCCCGAGCCCGCAGTGGTCGCTGCCCCCGTAACGGGCGCAGGCGTCATCTCTGGCCGCGTGGTCTTCGATGGCACGCCGCCAACCATCAAGCCCTTGATCATCAAGGACGAGGGGGCTGTTGGCTGTTGCGCTCCGGGTGTGGCAGTTGACGACACCAACCGCACCTTGGAGATCGGCGCAGGCGCCGGCATCAAGAACGTGATCGTGACCCTCGAAGTGGATGGGGCTCAGCCCCAGGCCGAGCCGGGCTCTCTGATCATGGATCAGCTCAAGTGCCGCTTTGAGCCGCGGGTCTCTGTGGTGCCGGTCGGATCGACGTTCGTCTACAAGAACTCGGACTCGATCTCCCACAACGTGCACACCTACTCGACTAAGAACGAGTCCGTGAACGTCACCGTGGCGGCGGGCAGTTCCTTGAACAAGGACCTGACCAGCAAGGAAACCTTCAAGGTTGGCTGCGACATTCACCCCTGGATGTCGGGCTATGTGTTCGTCACGGACGCCACCCACTGGGCGACCACCACCTCTGACGGAAGCTTCAGCATCCAAGGCGTGCCCCCCGGCACGTACAAGCTAGCTTTCTGGCACGAGACTCTCGGCAAGGAAAAGGGCACTGTGACGGTGCCGGAATCCGGCTCTGGCGAGCCTGTAGAGGTCAAAATGAAGGCTGGCGGCGGCGGAGGTCGCCGCACCAGGCGTTAGACCCAGGCTCGGACTTCGGTCCTGACCCATCAGCGGGGGGCCGCCCCCGCGGGGGGGGGCGCCCCCCCGCTGCGGTTAGCGGACTTGTCACCCGCTCCAGCCCGGATTCCGCGAAACGGGCTAAATCGGCCGAGGCGCATCGTCACATGCGGCGATTTGCCTAACTGGAAAGCCTGGAAAGACGACCTATCCTGGGTCCATCAAGGGAGCCTCTTCAGTTCCCTGCGTCTGGCCTACGGGCCTCAATCCCCACCCTAAGCAGATGAAGTTTCTTCCGATCCTAGGGGCCGGCGTCGCCGCCGCCCTGGCCATCTCCGCCACCGCCACCACCGAAGCTCCCGTCCTCATCAGCGGCACCGTCAGCGGCACCGTGATGTTCGAAGGCGAGGCACCTAAGGCCAAAGCGCTTCCCATCAAGGAAGCTCAAACCCAAGGCTGCTGCGCACCCGGCGCCACGGTCGACGACGGTGATCGCAGTCTGATGATCGACAAGGACGGTGGCATCGCTAACGTCGTGATCTCCCTGACCGTCGACGGCGCCAAAGTCGAGCTTCCCAAGGAGCCGGTCGTGCTCGACCAGCAGGGCTGCCGCTTCGAGCCGCACCTCAGCGTGGTCCACGTGGGTACCACGGTGTCGTACATGAACTCCGACACCATCTCCCACAACATCCACACCTACGCCCTCAAGAACGAAGGCCTGAACAAGACCGTGGCCGCCGGCGGCAAGCTCGACCAGAAGCTCGAGAAGGCCGAAGCCGTGCGCGTCGCCTGCGATATTCACCCCTGGATGGAGAGCTACGTGTACGTGACCGAAGGCACCCACTTCACTTTCACCGGAACCGATGGCAGCTTCAAGCTCGACGGCGTCCCGGCCGGCGACTACAAGCTCGAGATCTGGCACGAGAAGCTGGGCAAGGGCAAAGGCAGCGTCACCGTCAAGGCTGACGGCAGCTCCGAAGCCGTCGCCGTCAAGATGGGCGCCAAGAAGAAGGGCGGCCGCCGCCGCCGCTAGTACTGGTTCATTCCCCACATGTGCGGAATGAGCATCAATTCGGCCTTGGGAGTCGGCATCGCCGTGGCTCTGGCAATATCAGCCTGCGCCCGCAGCGATGCTCCCGTCCTCGTCAGCGGTACCGTCAGCGGTACCGTGACCTTTGAGGGCGAGGCTCCCAAGGCCGATTCGCTTTCCATCAGCGAAGCGGGTAGCCAAGGATGCTGCGAGCCCGGAGCGAAGGTCGACGACACGGATCGCAGCCAGCTGATCGACGAGAACGGCGGCATTGCGAACGTGGTCATCGCCCTAACTTTCGAGGGCGCCGAGGTCGTGCTGCCCAGCGAGCCGGTCGTAGTCGAATTGAAAGGCTGCCGTTTCGAGCCGCACCTGACTGTGGTCCACGTGGGGACCAGCGTGTCGTGGGAGCACTCCGACGCGATCTCCCACAACATCCACATCTACACCCTCAAGAACGAGGCCTGGAGCACGACCGTACCCCCATTTAGCAAGCGTGAGCAGACGCTCATGGGGGCCGAGGCCATCCGGCTTGGCTGTGACATCCACCCCTGGATGGAGAGCTACGTGTATGTGACCGAAGCCACCCACTTCACCCTCACCGGAACCGACGGCAGCTTCAAAATCGAAGGCGTCCCCCCCGGCGAGTACAAGCTCGAGATCTGGCACGAGCGGTTGGGCAAGGGCAGGGGCACTGTCACCGTCAACGCTGACGGCAGCTCCGAGGCCATCGCCGTCCAGATGAGGGGCGCACGCTAGTTACGCCACCTTTTCATCGACCCGTGGCCCTTGGCCCAGGAGTTGAATAAGGAGCTGCGGATGCCCACCTGGGCGTCCGCAGCTTCCTTTCTAGCCGGACCCTACTCCCCAATTGGGGAGCCCCTCCCCTGGATGGGCAGGCTGGCACGGCCCAACGTTCCCACAGGAGGGCCGTAGGATGCCGCTTACGCTGTCTTACCACAGGTCCGACGACCCGGACCTACGATGAACCCCACCAGGGCGCTCTCCGAACCCCTCTCTGCGCCCAGCACCACCCGCGTCTCGACCCATGATGATCACCACCCTGCTCCAGCGAGCCACCATCGCTTCTCTGGTCTGCCTCTCCGCTATCGCTCAAGAGGGCGCCCAGGAAGACACCCAGCAGATCCGCGTTCTGCACAAGCCTGAGGCCAAGACCGCCCAGGATGGCACTGAGGTGCGCACCATCACGCTGGACCTCAAGGACGGCCTCGGCGACCTCGAGGCGACCCTCAAGAGTCTCGGCGCTGAAATCGACGTCGACGTGCAGGAGTCCATCCGCGTCGCCCTCGAAGGTGCCACCCAAGACGCCAAGTCCGACGAGCGCGGCTACCTAGGCGTCAGCCTGGAAGTCACCGACAAGGGCGCCAAGATCGTCAAGCTGATGCCCGGTAGCGGCGCTGGCAAAGCCGGCCTGCAGGTCGGCGACATGATCCACCGCATCGGCGACGTAAAGGCCGGCGGCGACCGCTTCCTCGAGCAACTGAAAGGCCTCAAGGCCGGTCAGAAGGTCAAGGTCAAGGCCATCCGCGGCGACAAGAACGTGAGCGTCAAAGTCGTCCTGGCCACCCTTGGTCAAGTCAGCGCTGAGCCCCAAGTGATCGTCGAGCACATCGAAGCAGGCGACGTCCACCTCGGTGGGGAAGACGGCAACGTTCAGTTCGTCATCTCCGGCGACGGCGAGCACAAGCACAACCAAGCCGAAGGCGAGTGGATCCAATTGAACGGGGACAAGAAGGACCTCTGGAAGATCAAGGCACTCAAGAGCGAGCATGCCGAGCACGGCGAGCATGCCGAGCACGGCGAGCACGGTGAGCACGGTGATCATGGTGAGCACGGTGATCATGATGTCCATGCGGGCTCGGGCGGCAACGTTCAGTTCGTCATCTCCGGCGACGGCGAAGGCGAGCGCAAGCACAGCGGTGGCACGTGGGTTAAGGAACTCAAAGGTCACGACGGCAAGATCATGAAGTTCGTCACTAAAGGCGAGCACGGCGTACATGACGTTCATGTGGGCTCCGGCGTCGGCGCCGAAGTCCATGGCAAGGCCATGATCAAGTTCGGTGACGGCGAGTCCGACATGCAGGTCTTCGAGCTCGATCTTGATGAGCTTGGCGATCTCGGTGGGATCATTGAGCTCAAAGGTCTCGAAGGCATTGAAGGCCTCATGGAGCTGAAAGGCCTCAAGGGCCTCAAGGGCATGAACAAGGTCAAGGGCATGCACCGCATCGATCTCTCCGAGATTGGTGTCGATCACAAGGGCCTGCCGAGCATCGGTGAGTTCCGCGTGCGTGTCAGCGATGACGACGAGAAAGGCGAGACCTGCCCCAACTGTCAGAAGGCTAAGCCCAGCAAGAAGAAGAAGGCCACCAAGCGTCGCGTGATGCTTGGCGGTGCTCCCGGCGTCCACGGCGCCCACGGCGGCATCGGCACTGGCGTCAGCGCGGGCGGCGGCACCTTTGAGTTCCACGTCGATGGTGACAACGACGGCGAGATGCACGAGATCATCGTGAAGGCCATGGGCGACGGCGCACACGGTTCTCACGGCGGCAACGCTGAACTGCACGAGATCATCGTGAAAGCCATGGGCGACGGCGCACACGGTTCTCACGGCGGCAACGCTGAACTGCACGAGATCATCGTGAAAGCCATGGGCGACGGCGCTCACGGCGCTCACGGCGAGCACGGCGAGCACGAGATCCACGTCGAGATCAAAGGCGATGCTCCTCACGGTCACGGTGGCGACATCCAGAAGCACATCGTGCGCAGCATGGGTGGCTCTGGTCACGGCAACAGCCAGACCTTCGAGGTCATGGTGGAAGTGGACGAAGACGGACCGCACTCCCACGGCGACGTGCGTCGGAACAAGGTCATGGTCATGCCCCGCGGTGGCAAGCACATGGTCAAGGGCGACCACTCCTTCGGTCGGACCTCCAAGGCACCCAAGAGCAAGTGGCTCGAGGTGAAGCCCTCCAAAGATCACGGCGACGACCTCGCCGCTGAAATCAGCGCCTTGCGCAAGGAACTGGCCCAGCTCCGCAAGGAGATCGCAGGCATGCGCAACCGTAGGCGCCGCTAGGCACTAGCAGCCCGCTTAAAAAACAGCGACTTGTCGCTCGGCTCCCACGAAGCGCCTGGCTGCGTTGCCAGCCCCCCCAAATAGCCACCTATGGGGGGAACCTGTCGCCTTGCCAGACGATCCGTGGAAACCAATCGCTGGGCCGCTGTTTTTTAAGCGGCCTGCTAGCTCCATAGAAAGCAGCAGGCCGGCCCGGGATCACTCCCGGGCCGGCCTGCGTTTGTTCTTGGGCTTGCTAGTTGTTCCCGTCTGGTCCCGTATCGAACAGCCCACCGAGAGTGCCGGGCAGTTCATCCAGCGCTGTGGATGGCGCCCATGTGTGCAGCATTTTTGCCACGGATTGGAGCACCTGCTCGTCTAGGTCGTGGAAGACGACCTCGGGATCCACGGCCGCTTGGCTGCTCGCCTGGCGGGCCAGGCTGTGGTCCACCAGGGAGAGAATGCGCTCGCGCACGTCCCGAGGTGAGACGAGTGCGCGCTTGATGAGCGGAAGGAGGCGTTCGGAACGATCCATGTCGAGACCGTGCCGATCGCACATACGCTGTAGGAATTGCTGAGGGTCCATGGGAGGTTGCAGGGGCGGCTGCCGTTGCAAGGAAGCCTATCCCACCCGGATTTATCCGGCGGACCCTTCTCCCGGGGACTACACGGCGGGTGCGTCGTCCGACATGCTCTCCAGCAGTTCTTGGATAGCGGAGGGCTGCACGCCCAAAGCCCCTGCACTGGCCAGGATGGCTGCGCTAGCAGCATCCTGATCACCAGCTTGCAGCGCCTTGGCAGCATTGTCTGCGGTGGTCACCAGCAGCACGTGGAGGCGAGTACCGACCTCTTCCTGGCTCTGGTGGTGGTGTTGAATGCCGTCGACCAAGGCCTCGGGCAAGTCCCAGCGGGTCGCAACTAAAGCGCCCACATCCTGGTGGTCGAAGCCGAAGGCGGTCTGCTCCAAACCCTCGGATGAGATGCCTTGCTCCGCCGCGGACTTCAGCACGAGCGCGTATTCCTCTCCGAGCCAATCCAGCATGACCACCTTGCCGATGTCGTGCAGGAGTCCGCACACATGGAACTCATCGGGCCCCAGAATGCGAACGTTGGTCGCAAGCGGAGCCAGCTTCGAAGCAATGTTGGCCGTCAGGCCGGAGTGCGCCCACATGCCCGCCACATCGATACCCGTGGTGCCTTCCAGGTGCGTGAACTTGTTCATCACCGACACCTGCGTGACGATGTTGCGCAAGACTCGTAGCCCGAGCATGGAGGACGCGTGCGTGGTGGAGATGCACTTGCGGCTGAGGCCGTAGAACGCGCTGTTGGCGATCTTCAGCACCTTGGCAGCGAGCGGCGCATCTTCTGATATGAGCTCACCGATCTCCCGGGTGCCAACGTCCGGATCCTGCATCAGGGTGTTGATGCGTTGAACGACAGCGGGGATTGTCGGGATCGACAACTTCCCGCCAATCAGCTTGCGGAGCTCGGGTTTCATACTTCGGTGGATCGAGTGCGGTCCGCCCCAAGAAGGGAGCGGTTGGACGAGGGGGTGGTTAGGCGTGCTATCGGGCGCTTGTGCGCCCGGCGTAAAGGCCCGCTCCGGGTTCTTAGGCAAAGCCCCATCTTGGGAAGCGAGAGCTCAGGGGTTGTTGTTGGGCAGGCGTTGCATTTGCGACGAAACCAAGGAATGCCCATTTACTTCAAGGGGCCTGGCTCGAGCAGGCGAAGGACATCTAACCCGGAAGCAGGTCAATCCCCATGGCCCGCTCCTAAGCCCTCACCCGCAACTCCCCATGCGATTGACTCTACTCACGGCCGCCTGTATGGCCCTAGCGGCGCTGCTGCCGCCCCAGCCCTCAGCTCCCTTCGCCGGAACCGCCCAGAGGATGGATATCGAGGACCTCGTGAACACCGCGGAATTGGTGCTCGAAGGTCGCGTGATCATGAGTCGCACCCTGCGCGATGCGGAGGGAATGATCGTCACGGACTACGAGGTGGAGGTCCAGCGCACCTTCCTTGGTGAGCACCGTGATCGCCGCAGTGTGCGCCTGCCCGGCGGAGTCCTTGAAACCGGCGAAGGCCTGATGATCCCGGGCCTGCCGCCCATGAATCCGGGCGAGGACGTCATCCTGGCCTTATCCGCCGCCGGCTCCACCGGCGTGCGCCTGACCACGGGGCTGACCCAGGGCAAGTTCAAGATCATGATGGGCACCTCGGGCTTGCCCGTGGCCGTGCGCGACGGATCGGGATCGACCCTGGTCACGCCCCAGGGGATCTTCGACGAGGGTGGCATCGAGGTCATGCCCTACGCGGAGTTAGTGGCGCGCATCCAAGCCGCTGCTCGAGTCGATGCGGAGGGCCGTTAGGCCAGCGCCATGGGACCCATCCTCAAGCGTAGCGCCACGATCATTGGCGCGCTTACCCTCACATGCCTGGCCGCCGCACACGTGCGCCTGATCTACAGCGGCAACGGCCACGTGCTCTATTGGAATCAGCCCCAATCCGTGGGCATCGTGTTGAATAAGAATGGTTCCGCCGACGTCGCCGACGGCTCCGACATCATCGCCCTGCGCAACGCGGTCGCTGCTTGGAACGACGTCACTGGCACACCCGCGGCCTTGCAGGAGAACGCAACGCCTGGCGCACAACTGCGCACGGACTACGCCTCGGATGACATCCACCTGATGCTCTTCGACGAGGACGGCTCCAGCGGTTGGTTCCCTGGCGGTTCAGGAACGGTGGCGATCACGCCCATCAGCTTCTTTACCACGGGCAAGATCATCGACGCGGACGTGCTCTTCAACGGACGCGACTTCAGCTTCACCACTAGCGGGCAGAGCGGGCGCTTCGACATTCAGGACGTGGCCACTCACGAGCTCGGGCATCTGCTTGGCCTCGATCACAGCGGGGTAGTGGGGGCGAGTATGTATCCCTACGTGGATCCCTCCGTGATCCTGCACCGCAGCCTCTCCTTGGATGACGTGCACGGCTTGCGCGCCATGTATCCCTCGGGCAGCTACGGCAGCGTCACGGGCAATGTGGCCTACGGCGGCGGTGGCGCCGTCGCCGGCGCGCACTTGGTGATCCGCGATTCCAGCGGTCGCACCGTGGGCGCAACCCTCTCGAAGGCAAACGGCAGCTTCACCCTGCGCGCCCTAGATCCGGGCAGCTATCGGGTCTGGGCGCACCCCTTGGACCAACCGGTGAGTTCGGCCAATCTGACGGCTGGCCACACCATCGCCACCAACTTCGAGGCCACCGACCTGGGCTCGGTTACCGTGACCTCCGGTAACAACACCGGCATCGGCACCAAGAACCTGGGCTCCAACGTGAGCCTCTCCCTCGGACGCGTGGCGGATGACTATCCCCTGCGCGTGATCTCGGGCCAAACCGTCTCGCGCCTCGTGCGCGGATCCGGGCTGCTCGCCGGCTCGAGCCTGCTAGCTGCAGATCCGACCATCTCGCTGGTGCCCACCACCTGGGGCAGCGGTTACGTGCAGTTCCAAGTGACGGTACCCGCGGGGGCCGCACCAGGTCACATCGATCTCTTGGTGACCAACTCCTCCGGTGATCAGGACCTACTGCCTGGCGCCCTCGAGGTGACTCCGCCCAATCCCAACGTGGCCAATGTCTCGCCCGCCACGGGCGACTCCGATGGCGGCGCCCTGCTCACGCTGACCGGCGCCGACTTTCGCTCCGGGTCGCGCGTTGTGATCGGGAATCGCGTCTATGTGGATGGCGCGTCAAACGGCTGCAGCGTGCTGAACCCTTCGACCATCAGCCTCACTCTGCAGGCCACGGTGGTTGGTATTCACGACGTAGTGGTGATCGATCCCAGTGGGGTGGAAGGGCGCGCGCTTTCGGCCTTCTCGAGCCAAGGCCTGCCGCAGATCGCCAGCCTCTTTCCGGTGGCCGGCGACTCCGACGGCGGCACCCTACTTGTCCTAAGCGGCACGAACTTCGTGTCCGGTGCAAGCATCACTATCGATGGCATCGCGCAAACCAACGTTGATGTGGTCTCTCCGGACCGACTCGAGATCGTGACCGAGCCCGGCACACCTGGCGGGCCCTACGTGTTGCGATTGACCAACCCGGACAGCGCTAGCGCCGCGATCGCCTTCGCTTACATCGACCAAGATGATCCCATCCTGAACCAGGTGACTCCCGCGTCAGGTGGCGAGCAGGGAGGCGAGACGATCACGCTCGTGGGTAGCGGCTTCACTCCCACGACGCAGGTTCGATTCGGTTCGAACCCGGACACGGGTGCGGGGGGGACGGCAGCGAGCAGCGTTCAGTTTGTGGATGCGACAACGCTCGTGGTCGTCACGCCAGCCTCGAGCTCGAGCATGCAGAGCGTGCTCGTGAAAGACAGCGCCACCCAGCAGGGCGACATGCAGGGCACGGCCTACACCTTCCTTGGTACCACCGTGACCAAGGTCAGCTTCGGGTCCTGTCATGCGGTCGCACCCACCGGGCCCCTGGACAGCGAGGATGCGTGGGAAGCCTTGCTGTGGATATTCATGCTGGTGGGAGCCAGCGTCTTGCACCGACGCACGAGTTAGCGTCGAGCCGATGGGCAGCCGTCTCTGGGGAGATTCGGCCAGCCTTGGGGGAAAGTCGTGGGGCTGTTTCGGGGTGGGGATCCTGAGGCAGCCCCGCGCATTTACCCCCTCTGATGGGTGTCTAGTGCGGCATTTGCCCTGTGATTGTGCTCAAAGCTGGGAAGTAGCTATCCTCTCGGAGCCTGCCTAAATAGTCTGCAGTCCATTCCCCTACCCATCACCTTAGATCTCCTCCCCATGACGACTCTCACCAAACTCGTATTCGCCACCGCCGGAACCCTCGCCCTCGCGTCGGCAGCTCATGCTCAGGGCGGCGATCCCATCCTGATCAACGAAATTCGCATCGACCAAGGTGGAAGCGACAACGACGAATACGCTGAGATTATGGCCGGCCCGGGTACGAACCTCACGGGTCTGACCTACATCGTCATCGGCGACGGCGCCACTGGCCCCGGTTCCTTCGACAACGTCACGAGCCTCGACGGCTTCATAGTTCCGGCTAGCGGCATCTTCGTCATGGCTGAGGCGACCTTCACCATTGGCGTCGCCGATGCGACCGTCAACCTGAACTTCGAGAACTCAGACAACGTCACGCACCTCTTGGTGGCGGGCTACGACGGCACAACCACCGACATCGACACCGATGACGATGGCGTGCAGGACGTGACCCCGTGGACCGCGGTCATCGACGGCCTAGCTCTGATCGAAGATCCGGTGGGTGGCGACCCCACCTACTGGCCCACTACCCTCGGCCCGGACGGTTCCTTCGTTCCCGCCCACGCCATTCGTTGCGCTAGCGGCTGGGCTATCGGTGAGTTCAGCATCGTCCTCGACACCCCCGGCGCAGCCAACCGCTGCGAAGGCATCGAGGGCTGTGCAGCTGTCGCTAACTCCACCGGCGACATCGGCCAGCTGGCTTTCCTGAGCAGCAACGCCTCCGGCGCTTCCATCGACTTCCGCGCCTATGACCTGCCGGTCGGCGAGATGGGCTACTTCATCGCAGCCCGCAACTTCGGCGAGATCCCCTTCGCCGGCGGTTCCGACGGCACCCTGTGCGCCGTCAGCAACACCGCGCGCTTCGTGATGCAGACCTCCACGGTCGACGTGAACGGCTTCCTGGACGCCACCCTCGACATGAGCATGGTGCCCAACACTCCGACCGTCTCGACCATTCCTGGCGAGACCTGGTACTTCCAGTGCTGGCATCGCGATGGTCTGAGCAGCAACTTCACCGAGACCCTGGAAATCACCTTCCAGTAGTCAGCTGCCAATAGTCAACCGGCCAACAAGGCCAGTGTGATCAACGATCCTGCCCCTTCGGGGGTAGGATCTTTGCATGTCTACCGAATCACGGCCGGGTTCTGATCACAGTCGAAACACCATAGTCTTCGACATCGAGGTAGCGGGCTTCGCCTGGGAGGACGTGGACGAGCCCACCCAGGACTATCTGCAAGGTCGCGAGCGAGACCCCAAACGCCGTGAAGCAGTGCCCGAGCGCATGGGACTCTATCCGGGCCTAGGCAATGTGATCGCCATCGGCCTGTGGCTGGTGGAGGAGGAGCGCGGCATGATCCTCCTGGAGGGCGACAGCGCCGAAGAGCAAACCTGGGAGCGCGCGCCCGACTCCAAAATTTTCCGCGGCGACGAGAGCGCCATCTTGAAGCGCTTCTGGGAGATCGTCTCCCCGCGCCGCTCGCGCCTCGTGACCTACAACGGCCGCGGCTACGACGGCCCCATGCTGATGGTGCGCTCGGCCCAACTAGGCATCGCACCCAGCCGCAACCTGACGCCCTACCGCTACGACATCGGCGATCACTGCGACCTCCAGGACGTGCTCGGCTTCCAAGGCGCGGCCAGCGGGCGCTACTCCCTCGACTACTGGTGCCGGCGGTTCGACGTCGAAAGCCCGAAGGTCTCCATCGACGGCAGCCAAGTCGCCGGCGCTTACCGCGAGGGTCGTATCGACGAGATCGGCGAGTACTGCCTACGCGATGTGCGCGCCACTTCGCAGCTCTTCACCAAGCTCGAGCCGACCATCCTACCCCTGTTCAAGGGCTATTGAAGCGAGCTAGTCATCTCCATCGGGATGACATGCATAGCAGGCGCTGGTCTGGTAGACGTAGCCGCCTACCCGGTTGTGCTCATCGGCCATGTCGCCTTGTTGGTGCGCATGGCAGTCGGTGCAGGTGAAGACCGTGAAGTTGCTCGGGGTCGTATGGCAATCGGTGCAGTTGAAGCCGCCGTGGTCACCGCCATTGATCGGGAAGTTGTGCGAGAAGTTTGCCCCGGACCATGTGTCGGTCCCGTGGCAGCTTTGGCATTCGAGTGAATAGCCCAGTGCCGTGTGGTTGGGCCTGGTGGTGTTCTGGTAGTCGCTCAAGTGGCAGTTTACGCAACCGTTCGTGATGCCAGCGTGACTGAAGTTCGCTGGCTCCCAAGCCTGCGTGGTGTGGCACTGGTCGCAGGCCGTGGGGAAGTTATTGGCCACGTGGTTGGGATCCGTGGTCATCTGGTAGTCATCCATATGGCATCCGGCGCAGTCTCTAGGTAGCCCGGTAAACTGACCGTCCACATGGCACTCAACACAGTCCGTTCGGCGGTGCGCACCGGTCAGCGGGAAGCTGTTGTGCAAGAAACCAGCTCCATCCCAGCGCGTCGGAATATGGCACCGGTCACAGGCGTTGACCCAGCCCAGGGGTTTATGGGCGGGGCTTAGGGCCCGGTCCAAGTCTGCCTGGTGGCAAGCCGCGCACTCCGTAGAAGCACCGGTGAATTGTCCGGCCTCGGCTCCGGGGTGGCAGCGCCAGCAAGCACTCGCCGCATGCGCGCCGACCAGTGGGAAGCGTGTGCTGTTGTGCTGCGAGATGGTCTCGAATACCTGCCAGTTGTGTTGCTCGTGACAGGACTCGCAGCCCTTGCCGAGGCGGCCTAGATGGATGTCCTCGTGGCAGCCCGAGCACCCACGTGCGTTGTAGAGCGCCACGGGTCCCCGGTCGTTGTGACAGCGCAAGCACTCGGCCTGGGCATGCGCGCCTTCGAGCACAACGCCTGTCTCAGCGCCGTGATCGAAGACGAAGTCCGCACGGATTTGGTCCCAGCTGCCTTCCAAGTGGCAGGCGGTGCAGTCCATGGGAAAGCTATCGTGCGGCACCACCGGTCCGCGTTGCTCCCACCAACTCTGAGGTGCCACGTCCGAGCGCGGCACATTTACCATGCAGGCCACTGCCAGGTAGGCCAGCGCCGCGATCAGGCCCGCGCGCCGGCCGGTGTTCTTGTCTCTCTTGTGGGTGCTCTGCATGGCGGGATTGCTTTGGTTAGAAAGACCGCGTGAGGGTGAATCCAAGATAGGTGGAGTCCTGTTCGTCGCCGACACTCTGCTGGGCGTGCAGGGATAGCTGCCAATCGGTGTAGAAGCTCTGGTCCCAGGACGCGCGCAAGGTGCTCGAGCCGAAGCTATCCGCACCCGCAGGGGTTTGCTCGGAGAGCAGTAGGTCCAAGCGCCAGGTGCCGAGACTGGTGCTGCGCCAGGCGCCGAAGCGCAGGCCATTCAGGCGCGAGAACTGGGCCTCGCTCCAGGTCACGGCAGCGCTGACTTCGCCCTGGGAGATGAACGTGTCCTGCGAGGCGATGCGCAGCTCGCCGGAGTGTCCGTCACTGTCCTCATCCTGCCAGCGGTCCACTCGCCCAGACAGTCGCAAACCACCATCGAATCGGTGCCAGCTCGAGAGATAAGTGCGATCCACTTGGCCGCTGGCCAAGTCTTCCTGCAGCAGGGGCGGTAGTTCATTCCGCAGGAGCACCGGCCAGCGGTAGCGCGAGAGGCCCAAGGAAGCGCCACTCTTGCTCCCGAAGTAGGAGGCCGAAAGCTGGCCCTGACTCAACTCCATCCCGCTCGACTTGGGTGCATCCCCGCTGTCATAGAGATCGATCCAAACACCGCCGCGTAGGGTGAGCGGCGCCAGCGGCCGGTAGAGCAGCGTTCCCAGCAACAGGTCGCGGTCGGGACTGCCCTCATGCCAGGTCTTCTGCAGGGCGCTGCCGAGCTCCAGCGTGCGCTCCGGGCCCGAGGTGTATTTGTAGTAGACCGACACCTGTTGGTCGTCCCCCGTGCGCCGCTCGGGAGTGAAGTCGGGCAGGAAGCCGGCGCTCGCGCCGAGGTGGCTGCCAGAATCGAGGCGGCGGGTGTACTCGACCCCGTCGAGCAGACCGAGCTCCGGAAATTCATGCTGCAGGAAGCGCCCGTATTCCACGCGCACGGGCTCCCTAGCCGTGCCGCCGGTAGCGTAGGAGGCGCGCTCCAAGCCGAGCAGCATTTCATCGGCACCCGGTCCGCCACTGCCGTCCGACCAACGGTCGAGGGCACGCAGCTCCAACTGCAGGGCACCGCCCTGCTCAAAGGGATCGATCCAGTCAGCGGACAAGCCCAGGCGCGCCCGCCCGCTGTCGTTGCCCTGGCGCTGGTTGTCGAAGCTCCAATCGGCATTGGTCCAGACCCGACCATGCAGGTCGTAGGAGCGGCTCGAAGGCGCGCTGGTGGGGGGCTTGCTCAGGAGCGGTGCCTCGCGGTTCCATAGATCGAGATCCTGGCTCCAAGGCGGGTGAGCAGGACTGTCGGCCTTGGCCTTCAGCCGGCTGCTAGGCACAAGAATCTGGCCCTCGATACCCACTTGGATGCCCGCCACGGGTCCGACCAACTCAGCCCAACAAGTTTTTTGGGTCACACTGCGAACGATGGCATCGCGCGCGGTTCCAGCGACTGGTTGCAAGACAACGTGGTCGCCGGCTGCGACTTGCGCTGCGCGGCCCGCATCCAATTGAATACGCCGCCCATCCAGTGCGAGCAGCCGCACATCGATGGGGGTGTTGTCCTTCTGCCGTGCGCCCGATAGGGGAGCGAGCAGCAGCGCGAAGACGCAGGCTATGAGTGTCCAGGCTCTCACTTGGCGCCTCCTTGCTGGCGCTCGCCGCCCGGTGTGTGGCAGTCCGCGCACTCGCGTCCCAGGGGACGGTAGCGCACCACTTCGCGGCCATTACTCAGGGTGACAGGCTTATGACAATCCACACAATCCAGCCCACGGTGGGTCTTGTCCAAAGGGAAGTCGGTCTCCGAGTCGTGATCGAAGTTCCGTAAGCGGAAACTCTCGAGGCTGTGGCAAGTGGCGCAGTCGTTGGCGCCCGAGCCCAGGAACTGGCCCGCGTGGGGATCCCCATGGCAGTCCGCGCACTCAGAACCTGATGCGCGCTCCGAGTGGCGCCCGAGGAAATCCGGCACCGTGCGCACTGCGTGGCACTCCGCGCAGTCGAGGCGCTCGTGAGCCCCCTCTAATTCGAATCCAGTCCAAGCCCCGTGCTCAGTGAAGTCTTCGGCTGCAGCGGCGAAGTCCTGCTGGTCGTGGCAAGCGGCGCAGCCATTGGGCGCGGGGGCCTTGCGGAACGCACCTCCGTGCGGGTCTGTGTGACAACGAACGCAGCTGAGGTCAGCGCCTGGGTATTGCTCCGAGACCCGGCCCAAGCTGCGCTCCGCGTTCGGTCCGCCGTGGCAACTCGCACACTCACTCGCCAGGTGGGCGCCGCGCAATTCGAAGCCGGTCCAGCGATCATGATCGAAGGCAGCACCGGCGCTGCTGAAGCCAGCTGTGCTGTGGCACTGTGCGCAGTCGGTTACGCCCGTGTCCTGGTCGAAGGCACGTGCGTGCACATCCACGTGGCAGTTGGCGCAGCTGCTCACCGGTGCGCGCAGGCGTGCGGCCAAGAACCCCAAGCGGCGTTCGCTGGAGGCCGTGTCAGGCACGTGGCAGGCCGCGCAATCCAGCTGCGCGTGCTCGCCATCCAGCAGGTACCCCGTTGCAGCTCCGTGCGCAAACGTGTGCTGATCCGCCAAGCGGAAGCTCGCCGTGGTGTGGCAGGCGGCGCAGTCGCTGCCAGTTATCTGTGCGGGATAGCCCGCATCAAAGCTGCCCGCATGCACGTCCTCGTGGCAACTTGCGCAATCGCCAGCCAGGCCATCGAAGCGCAGCATGCGCCCGTCGAGGTCGGGCTCGTGGCAGGCCGTGCAGTCTAGGGGCGCATGCGCTCCATCAAGAGCGAAGCCCAGGGCTGCGTGCTCCTGGCCGCCGAAGTGACTGGGCCGGAAGCGCGCCGTGTCATGGCATTGCGCGCAGCCCTGGTCGGCGAACTCGCCCCCGTGGGGCGTCGTGTGGCAGGCCGCGCAGTCATCGGGCCCTCGCTGGGGGAAGCGCTCTGAGTAGGGCGCTGTTGCCAGCCCGTGGCAGCCATCGCAGGCCAGGCTTGCGTGGGCCTCCTCGAGCGGAAAGCCGAGCGCCTGATGGTCGCTGACTTCCAGCTTGGCCCAGGTTCGTTCGAAGCCCTGTGCTTTGATTGGATGGCAGCTCGCGCAATCCGCAGCCTGCAGGAAGCCCGACTGGTGCGGATCAGCGTGACAGTCGCTGCAATCGCGCGCGGGTTGGCCCGGTGCCTGCATCAGCGCGAGGATGGACGTCTGGCTCCCCGCTGCGTGGCATTCGTCGCAGCGCAGGCCCGAGTGCGCCCCTTCGAGTGCAAAGCTGCCCTCGTGCTCAAACTCCGCGGCCGTTGGAAAGGCCTCACTCTGCCCATGGCAGGCTGCGCAGTCCGTTGGGAAGCTCGCGTCGTGCGGGTTCTCGTGGCATGCCTCGCAGTTCTGCTCCAGACCGAGGAAGCGCATCTGGCCCGCTGCCAAGCTCGGCGCCTGCGCGAGCTCGTGACAGGCCTCACAGTCGAGATCGTCGTGGGCACCGCTCAGGCCAAAGTCCATGCCGGGGTGGGTGAAGCCATCCGGTCCATCCGTGTCCAGAGCGGCGAAACTAGCGGGCGTAATCAGTGCGAGAGCATCCCCGTGATGCTCGCCGTGGCAGCTCCCGCAGCGCGCCATTTGCTCCGTGGTCGCCATGCCGTGCAAGCCCTGACCCGCATCCAATTGCTGCTGGATAGCGGTGTGACAATGCAGGCAACCGGCACGCATGTCCTGCTCGCCTTCACCATGGCACCGCACGCAGCCTGCCAGGGAATTCAAGTCCTTCAGCGCCCCATGGGAGCTGTGCAAGGGACCAGGCGTTGCGCGCTCCACGTCGGCTACAACAATCAGCACGACCACAGCTAGCGAGGCCATAGCTAGGCCCGTGCGCAGGCTCAGAAAACCGTTCACTAGCTGCCTCCACCGAACAGGTGTCCGAAGCGCAGGGCGCTGATCACGTGCACGATGACCAAGAGCACCATCAACACCGCGGCCCAGCGATGAATGTAGCGCCAGGTCGACATCATCGAGCGCAGGTCCTCGTAGCGCGCGGCCATCAACGCCATGCGGTGGGCGCGTCGAGCCAATGCGATTACGCGCCGCACCTGGGCTTCGGGCACGCCGCTTCCCAAGCCTTCCCGGGCCAAATCTCCCAAGCAGTCCTTCAGTGCACGGCGCTGGTGCAGGATGCCCAACAGGCGATGTACGAGCGTACGCTTCCAGCGCTCGCGCTCGACCAGCTCATGCACGGCCGTCCTCGCTCGCTCACCAAAGGCCTGATGCTCGCGCTCCCACTCACCAGCCAACCGCAGGACCCGATCGCGCACCTCGTCCAATGCTAATTCGCGCCCCATGGTCGCCCGCGGCACGAAGGCATACAGGTAGCGCCCGATCGCGCCCGTGATGATGATCACCACCAAACCGATGAGCGCGTGGCCCCCCACGGAATCGCGCGGCGCCATGCCCGAGTGCAGCAGGGCGAGCATCAAGGCCAGGAGACCCGTCACCACATGTGAAGTCATCCAGGCGCGCGGCGAGCCCCAGCGCAGGGGCAGGCCTGGCACCCGGCGCAGCAGGTAGCAGAGGTTGGCGAGGATGCACACCACGCCAGCGATACCGAAGCCGAGCCCCCAATCGCGTGACGGGCGTAGGAAGCCGTGCAGTTGATGCGCGGGGCGCTCGTGCAGGGGCAGCACGTAGTAGTTCCAATAGAAGCCAACCCAGGCCGCCATCACCAGTGCCGAGACGCTGGCGATGATCAGCGTGCGTAGCAGGCTCGGATCACCACTGCGGGGCGCGGCTTCCTGGGCGCGCTCTTCTGGGTCGAAGGAGACGCCGCAATCCTCCAGGAGTTTGAAGGGTGGCACACCGCCGACCATGATGAAGACATCGTCGAAGGGGCGCGCTTGCCGCTCGCAGCCCGCGCTGGTGTTCACTTCGAACTCCACTTGCTGCGGGTGGATGTGCACCACTTGGGATCCGAGCAAGAGGCTGAGCTGGCCCTCTTTCAGGGCCTCCTGAAGGTGGGCTTCATTGCGCGCCTTGATGCGCGAGAAACTATCCTTGCGGTAGGAGAGCAGCACCTGATTGCCGCTCTGTTTCGCGAGCCCGAGGGCCGCTTCCACCGCGCTATCTCCGCCGCCTACCACTAGGATGCGCCGATCTACGAAAGAGCGCGCGTCTACGAGGGAGTAGGCCACATGCAGCAACTCTTCGCCCGGCACGCCCAGCTTGCGCGGAATTCCACGGCGCCCCAGGGCCAGGCACACATGGCGAGCCTGCAGGGGCGGGCGCGAGGAGCGCACTTCGAAATGCCCATCCGCATGCCGAACGACCCCTTCGAAGGTGACGTTCTCCTCGATGGGTAGCTCATGCTCTTGGGCCAGGTCAACCCAGAGTTCAATGAGCTCCTCCTTGGACCAAGTCTCGCGCTGCATGGATCCATACAAGGGCAGCTCCGCTGGCTGGGTCATGACCAGCTTGCCGCGCGGGTAGTGGGCCACGGTGCCGCCCAGGGTGTCGCGTTCGAGCACCTGAAAATTCAAGCCCAGCTCGCGGGCCTGCAGGGCGCAGGCGATGCCCGCCGGCCCCGCACCCACGATGCACAGGTCGAGCACGTCGTTGTTCTCCGTGCTGGGGGAGAGGCGCCGGCCCACCTCGCGCGCGATGGCAGAGCCGTGGGCGATCGCTGTGCGGATCAGGGCAAAGCCCGTCACTTCGCCAGCAAGAAATAGCCCCGGCGCATGGGGCGACTCGAGCCCCTCATCGAGTACGGGCAGATCGTGTCGGTGGGACAGGTCGCCCAGGGTCAGCGCGATCGCACCCACCGGACACTCCTCCGCACAGCGTCCGTGCCCCAGGCAGCGCGCGCCATGCACCACCACCGCCTGGCCATGCAAGATGTCGAGCACGCCCTCCTCCGGGCACGCGGCCACACACACACCGCAGCCGATGCAGCGACTGCCGTCGATGGCCGGGTACTGCAATCTGGCGCGGTCGCTTCCGCGTTCACGGGCGACCTGTCGCTGCGCATGACCGGCCGCCATCGAACGCAATTCCTTGCGGCGTAGCAGCGCTGAGCTCAGTGCGAGACTGAGACCCAGCAACAAGAGGCTGAGCACTCCCCAAGTCATGAGAGTCCTCCACTCGTTATCGATGGGCTCGGTAGGCGGCGTTTCACAGCGAGGTCGATCTTCGACGGATGGGAGCAGCGAGGACCCTTACAGGTCGCTCATGTGAAGCAATATCTGTTCCACCGCGGCTCCAGCGCGTGCGCGGGCCTACGCGCCCAGGGGCTGGTCTACCAAATGGACTTTTGTCCACAATCTGGACGCCGCATCGTCGGCCGTCGCCCTACGCCATTGTCCGTAGATAGTGGCGTGGCGCTGACTAGCGCTAGTTGCGCTCGCGTGGAGCCGTCGCCGCAAGCAATGCGGGCAACAGAATCAAATCGCCCAGGAGTGCGGCGATCAATCCGATCACGGCGATCAGTGCGAAGAGCTTCGAGGTGGCGATGCTCGACAGGAACATCACACCAAAGCCGCACAGTAGTACGAGGGTGGTCGCGATCAGGGCGCGCCCCACGTGCAGGAAGGCTTGAATGGCCGCCTCGGAGGGTTCCAAACCTGCGCGTCTTTCGTGTTGGTAGCGCGCGAGCAAGTGGATCGTGTCGTCCACCGCGATCCCCAGGCAAACCGTGAAAGCCAGCACGCTGGCCACCTGCAGCTGAATGCCCAAGGCCACTAGCACGCTGCCCGCGACCGCCAAGGGGAAGACATTGGGTAGCACCGCCACCAGGCCCAAGCGCCAGGAGCGGAAGGCCGCCGCTAGCACCAACACTATCACGCCCGCCGCGAGCCATAGGCCGCGCGAGAAGTCGACGATGATCAGGTTCACGTTGCGGCGCGCGACGTAGCCCGTGCCCGTGATGTGCAGGCCGAAGTCCGGGTGGGCTTCGCGCAGCTGGCGCATATTCGATTCCAGGCGCTGGTAGGCGGGCTCCGTAACATCGCTGCCCGCATCGGGCACGGTGTAGCTCACCAAAGCGCGACCCTTATCGGGCTGCAGGTAGCGCCGCCCGAGGCCTTGGGGCAAGTCCGCGACCCGGTCCAAGAGAGTCTCATCGCCGCGCGTCACCTGGGCCAGGGCCCGCGCGGAGAGCGGGCCGTGGCAGAAGGGTTCGTTCTCAAGCATCTGCTCGATGTGCTGCAAGGCGAGCGCGAGGCCCTCAGGGACTTGACCCTCGGCCGCATCCGCGTCCCATTCGACCAGGATCGCGCTCCAAAGACTGCCTCCGAAGGCCTGCTCCACTTCGCCGAGCACATGCACGGCCTCTTGATCGTCGGGCACGACTTCCGTCAGCCGGTTCTCGGGCTTCAACTGCAGACTCAGCAGCGCCATGCCCAGGGTCAAGAGCCCGCCGATCCAAGACACGGCCACGCGCCGGCGCATGACCGCGCGCATGATGCGCTCGGCGGGGCCGTGCAGGCCCGAGTAGCGCTCGCTCATGCTCTCGCCGCGCGTGTCCTTCAGGAACCACGCGGAGAGCAGTGGCACCAGGATCAGCACCGCTAGGAAAGTCAGTGCGACCGACATGGCGAAGAGCACGCCGAAGTGGCGGATGACCTCCACGCGCGAGAGGCTGAGCGATAGAAAGCCGATGGCCGTGGTGAGCGAGGTCAGGGCGCAGGGTAGACCCAGCTCGCGGATAGCGCTCGCGCCCGCCTGCATGGGGGAGAGGCCCGCCTCGCGCCGGCGCAGGATGTGCACCATCAGATGCACGGAGTCCGTGAAGGCGATCACCAGGATCAGCAGCGGCAGCTGCGTGTTCATCAGGTTCAGCCGATCGCCGGAGAGGCCCAGGGTCCCGAGACCCCAGAAGGCTGCGACGATGGAAGCCGCCGAGGTCACCAGTACCGGCCCGATGCGCCGGAAGACCAACGCGCCTACGAGCATGCCGAGCAATCCGCCCAGCAGAGCGAAGAGCGTTTGCTCACGGCGGATCGCGTCGAAGATCACGATGCGCAGTGGCGGGATGCCGGTGGCTTGCACCTGTAGCTGACCCTCGGAAGTGACCCGCGCGGCGAGCTCCTGCAGGCGCTCCACCGGCCCGCGCAGATCGTCTACCTTCATATCCCGGCCTTCCAGCTGGGCCACCACCAACGCGGACCGGCCGTCCTCGGACAGGAGCTGACGCGCCAGGGGGTGATCCGCGAGGACGCTCGCCAGAGCCTCCCAGCTGGCGCCCTCAGCGTCTTGCGTGGGCCAGACGGGAATTGGCAGCAGCCCCAGGGGGCCGCGCTGGATAAGGCTGCTGGGAGAGACGGCTGAGCGCACTCCAGGCGTCGCGGCAGCGGCGCGCGTGAGCTCGGCTAAGGCCAGGCCGCCCTCGCGCTCCAGGAGCCGCTCGCTGCGCACGAAGAGCAGCACATCGCCATCGTCCGAGCCGAAGTTATCCCAGACCTCTTCCAGACGCCGGAACTCCTCATCGTCCGAGCGAAAGAGGGACGAGGGCTTGTCATCGATCTCCAGCCGAGAGACGCCCACGCCCGCCAAGGCGCAAAGGCCCATGAGCAGAGCGACCAGCACGCTCGGGCGCTTCAGGAAGAGGTTTGCGAGCCAGGCCATGGACGGCGCCCATGATTCACGATCTAGCCCAAGAGGCCAATGCCTAGCCCCGGAATCAGCCGCGTTCCGTGCGCGTCATCAGGCTCGGCAGGCGCGCGGGGTCCGTGGTGCTGGCGTAGCTCTCACGGCCTTGGGCCATGTAGGCCGTGGGCGTGTTCGAGGGCGCGATGCCTGCCAAGCCCAGTTGCTCCAGGAGCTCGGGCTCGCGCCCGGGGTCCACGCTCTGAACGACGCGGCTCGCCACGTAGGGCCGCAGGGCAGCCTGGCGCAAGGCGCGGGTTAGGTCATGCTCGCGGTCGCCCACCACGATCACATGCACGGGCGGGTGGTAGAGCAGGTCCACGGCGCGACCGTAGT
>JBLIOL010000010.1:0-35526 GCA_047639615.1 Planctomycetota bacterium
GCGCCCCGGCGCGCCTGGGAAGCCTTGGACTTGGGTATCACCTTGCTGATGCACTGGCGCTGGGCCGTGTACCTGCCCTGGCTGGTGTGCATGTTGCCGCTCACGGCGCTGCTGTGCCTCGCCCTGCAGGATTGGCCCATCTTGCTTTGCTTCGTTGTTCTGTGGCTCAAGCCCCTGACTGATCGCGTTGTGCTCTTCGTGCTCTCGCGGGCGGTCTTCGGGCCGGTGCCCTCCCTGAAGGAAGTACTGGCCGAGCTGCCGCGGCTCTTCGGCCGACGTCTGTATCGAGCGCTCGTGAGCCAGCGCCTGACCATGCGCCGCAACCTGGTCATGCCCGTCGACATGCTGGAAGCGCCCCGCGGAAACGAACGCGCCGCGCGCTTACGGGTCCTCGGCCGCGGCGACGCTGGCGGAACCAGCTCCTCCAGCCTGGTGCTCTTCGCCCACTTCCAGATCGCCCTAACCTGCTCGATCCTCATGCTACTGGCTAGTTTCGGACCGGAGTCCTGGAGCGAGGCCTACAGCTTCCTGTGGGAGTACGGCGAGCTTCTGCCGACCCTGAAGTGGCACTGGACCGGGTCCTACCTCGCGGCCTGGCTACTGCTCGAACCGGCCTTCGTGGCCGCGGGGTTTGGCCTCTACCTGTGCCGGCGGACCGACCTCGAGGGCTGGGACTTGGAACTCGGCTTCCGCGAGATGGCGCAGCGCATCGAAGCTGAAGCTAAACCCAAGCGTCGCTCGGCAGCGGCCGCGCGCGGCGCCGGCGTAGCGCTGATGCTGGCCATGCTCTTTGGTAGCGCGCCCCCGCTGAGTGCCCAAGCACAGGCTCAAGAGAGCAGCACTGTTGAAGCCCAGCAGGTGATCCAGGAGGTGCTCCAAGGCGAGGAGTTCCATTACGAGGTCACCTCCAGCGTCTGGGTCCCCAACCAACCCCAGGGTTCCGCCGAAGGTAGCTGGGCCGGGGGCAACTTGGCGGGTGGTGTGCTCACCTTTCTTGCTTGGGTCGCCCTGGCGGTGGTGCTGGTGTTCGTCGTCGGTTCGATCGCGAGCTATCTAAGCAAACGCGAGAGGGTCGATAAATCGACCAGCAAGAAGCCGAATCCCGTCACCCACGCATTCGGGCTCGACCTGCGCGTGGAGTCCTTGCCCGCGGACCCGGCAACGCAAGCTCGCAACCTGTGGCAAGCGGGTCAGCTGCGCGAAGCCCTGTCCCTGCTCTACCGCTGCGCCCTGGCGGACTTGGTGCGCCGTGATGGCCTGCAGCTAGGCGCTAGCGACACCGAGTTCGACGCCGCCCAGCGGGTGGCGCAATTGAAAGACGCAAGCAAGGCCGCCTTCTTCCTGACCCTGACCGAGACCTGGCTCTACAGCGCCTGGGGTGCACGCTTGCCCGCCAGAGAGAGTGGACCTGCTTTGGTGAGCGAGTGGAGCCAGCACTTCGGAGGGCGAGCATGAGCGGCGCCCGCTGGATTCTGCCCCTGGCTCTACTGGCTAGCTGCGGCCAATTTGAGGAGATCACCACCCCCGGCCCCCTGCGCGGCGAGGCGCGGCGCAATCCACTGCTGGCCGCCGAGCGCATGCTCACGGAACTGGGCCTGCCGACGACATCCACGGACCTCTGGCCCGGGTTGCTCCCGGAAGATGCCTTCATCATCGTCTCCGGGGAGCGTTTCGAACTCAATGGCGCTGTACTCGAGCAATTCCTCGCGTGGGTGGACCAAGGTGGCCATGCCATCGTCTGCCTGAGCGGCTTCGATCGACCTGTCAACGTGGCGCGCGTGGCCATGGACCGGCCCAACGCGCTGATCAATGAACTCGGCCTGTGGATTTTCGAATCCCCCACCGAGTCGGAGCTCCGGGAAGCGATGGAGTTCTCCGAGGAAAATCCCTTCGAGCCCGCGGAGTCGGTCTCCATCGAATACGAGCAGATGGTCTCCCACTACGACGACGAGCTCGAGCTGCTACTGGATCCAGGCGGCAGCTGGCTTAGCCATGACGGTGAAGAATCACTGCCCATGCAGCGCGTCTACTTCGGTGAGGGCCAGCTGACCCTAGTCGGAGAGGGTGGTTTCTTGGCGCGCACCGAAATCGGTGACGCTGACCACGCACAGTGGCTTTGGCGCGAGTGCCAGGTAGGCGAGTACCGGCCGGGCCGGGCGCTCTTGATTCACGGCGGCAGACCCACGCTCTGGACGCTGATCAAGCGCCATACACCTGAGAGTCCTTGGATGCTGCTGCTACTGGTCGCGCTGGCCCTGTGGCGTGTGGCTGCGCGCTTTGGTCCGCGCCTGCGCGAGCCCGCGCGCGCGCGCTTGGGATTCGACCTACACGTGACCGCCCTGGGTGAGTTCCTGTGGCGACGTGGGGGCCGGCTAGCCCTGGTCAGCGCCTGGCGCCAACGGGTTCTGCGCCGGGCCCAAGAAACACTTCATCTGCGCTCCGGATCCGATGCGGATCTCAGTCGCAGCACCGAATTCGCCGCTGCCATCAGCGCTCGCAGCGGCCTCGAGGCGACACGCGTGCAGCAGGCATTGACCTCCGAACACTTGGATCAACACGCTAGCTTCATTCAGGTCGTAGCCGACCTGCAGGACATCGAACGCTCCCTATGACCGACGCCCAAGACACTCACGAAATCCATCCCGACCTGCAGCGCGCCAGCGCCACGGCCAACAGCTTGCGCGAGTCCATCGGGCGCGCCTTCCTGGGCCAGGAGCAGGTTGTCGAGCAGGTGCTGGTGACCTTGCTGGCGGGTGGGCACGCTCTGTTGGAAGGGGTGCCGGGCTTGGGCAAGACCCTGCTCGTGCGCGCGCTCGCCGCAAGTTTCGGCGGCGAGTTTGGAAGAGTCCAGTTCACGCCCGACCTGATGCCCACGGATGTCACTGGGCACGCCGTGTACGACATGGCCAGCGCCGAATTCCGCGTGCGCAAGGGGCCAGCCTTCACGCAGCTCTTCTTGGCTGACGAGATCAACCGTGCGCCGGCCAAGACGCAGGCCGCTCTGTTGGAGGTCATGCAGGAGCGCCAGATCACCCTGGAAGGCGAGTCCTATGCGGTGCAGGAGCCCTTCGCGGTCTTCGCCACCCAGAACCCCATCGAGCAGGAGGGCACCTACCCCCTTCCCGAAGCCCAACTCGACCGCTTCCTGATGCTAGTGCGCATGGACTCACCGGAAGAGGACGAGGAGCTCGCCATCGTGCGCCATGTGACCCACGATTCCACGGGCGTGGGCCTGCCTTTAGGGGCGCTGCAGGCCGTCGTCAGTGCCGAGGAGGTCGTCGCCGCGCAAACCGCGGTGTCCAAGGTGCGTGTGGACGAGGAAGTAGCGCGCTATGCGGTGCGCATTACGCGCGCCACGCGCGAAGCGCGCGGCCTGAGCCTCGGCGCCGGACCTCGTGGAGGCATCGCCTTGGTGCGCGCCGCCCGTGCGCGCGCGCTCCTGCGCGGACGCGACTTCGTGGCCCCCGAAGATGTGAAAGCGCTGGCTTGCCCCGTGCTGCGCCACCGGGTCAGCATGGCGCCCGAGCTAGCCTTCGAAGGCGGCGACGCGGATAGCGTATTGCTCGAGCTACTCGAGCAAGTGGAGGCACCGCGCGCGTGAGTCTGCGGCCCACCTCACGACTGCTCGCCTTGATGGGCGGGGTACTGCTGCTGAGCCTGGCGACGGGCGCGGCGCCGATGCTGCGTCCCTTGCTCCAGGGGGCCTTGGCGTTGATTGCCGTGGTAGCTTTGCTGGATGCCATGCGACCGGGCTGGAGTCGCGCACCGGAGCTGGCTCGCCGCCTAAGCGGGCATTGGTCGGTGGGTCATCACCAGAAGATTGTGCTGAGCGTCAAGACCGCCTCCGCGCGACCTGGCTCGATCCAACTGATCGATGACGCGCCGCAGATCGGCCCCGTGGACGGCCTGCCCCTCTCACTGGAGATGCGTGCCGGCCAAACCACCGAGGTCAGCTATGGCCTGCTGCCCAACGTGCGCGGCGAAGCTCTGTTCGGACCAGCGGAGGTGCTGCTTACCTCGCCCCTCGGGCTGTGGGCCAAGCGCCGCACCTGTGGCATGCACGAGAGCATCATGGTGGTGCCCGATCACGGCCCGGCCCTGCGCATGACCCTGCAGTCCTTGGCTCACCGTATTTCGCCCACGGGCACACGCCGGCGGCCACGACGCGGCCAGGGCACGAGCTTCCATCAGCTGCGCGAATACCGCGACGGTGACCTGCCCCAGCAGATCGACTGGAAGGCGAGCTCCAAGCGCCATCAGCTGATCAGCCGCGAGTATGAGGAGGAGCGCGACCAGCGCGTGCTGATCGCCCTGGATCGTGGCCGGCGCATGTGCGCAAGGGACGGCCAGCGCACGCTCTTCGATCGGGCTCTGGACGCGAGCTTGGTTTTGGCCTACGTGGCCCTGCGTCAGGGGGACTCGGTCGGGCTCTTGGGCTTTTCCGGCCCGGTGGACGCCCTGCCCCCCGCCAAGGGCAGGGGCGCGCTCCCGAGGCTCTTTGGACACGTGCAGGCCTGGCAACCCAGCGATGCCCCGAGCGACTTCGCGGAGGCCGCGCGCAACGTGCTCACGCGCGAATCGCGTCGGACCCTTTTGGTTCTCATTACCAACCTGCGTGGTGAGGATTCCAATGAGCTGGTGCGCGCCGTACGCAGCCTCCAGGGCCGCCACCTGGTGGTGGTTGCGAGCGTGCGTGAAGCGACCACCGACAGCCAGCTAGAGCAGCCCGCCAAGGACCTCCAATCGGCTCTCTCTAGCTGCTCAGCCGCACTCGTGCTGGAAGAGCGGCGACAAGCCCTCGAAGCTGTGTCCCGTGCGGGCGCGCTGACTATCGATACGACGGCCAAAGAGCTGCCCACGGCCCTCGCTGAGGCCTACTTGGGAGCCAAACGAAGCGGCGCACTCTAGCCTGGGTAATTCACGAGGGCACACGCCAGACTTCGCAAACGGGCGGCTACGCCGCCCTCTTGCCCCCTAGCCGGGATAGGCGTTGTTTCTATAGGGGTGAGGATTTGGCGTCCTCGCAGGCCCTACGGGGGGCCCCTTCGGTACTGAATAGGTTGATTGTGGTCCCAAGAGTCAGTGTGGAGCCAAATTGAGCCTCTGAGTGGCGCGGCGGGGTGTTGGAGGCGCCAGTCCATGGTCGATAGGCGTACGCACCCGCCAGGCCACCCAAAAAGCGCCCGCGCGCTAGCGGCAGCCCCACTTGTTCACGACCGCGACCACACTCAACCCTGTCAGTATCGTCCCCTTCCAAGAGGTTCACAGGGCCCCTTGGATCCGCTGCGCGGACCGGGGCTTACCCCTGCGGTGACAGATATCCCACAGCCTCCCTAGGGAACGACTTGCTAAGTCCGAAGCGCGTCCTCATGAATAACCCAGGCTGACCCGGTGACGCGCTCGTTACCTCAAGCACTGGGCCGTCCCCACATGAGACCGTTCCCCAGTTGAGAACCCGTGCAGCGCGAGGCAATACATGCTTGCTGCGGTACTAGGATCGCCAACACGGAGGAATGCTAAACCTGTGACTAGCCTGCTACGAACGCCCACCTCGCTGGGCAATGACCCCTGGATACGTGTGGCCCGCGAACTTCGCATTCGCGTTAGCCAACCGGCATTCGGAAATGCACTCACGGAATTGTCGGAGTGGTTTTGGGATGGATGCCTGGAGGAGAGCTGCGACGCAAGCGGCGCTGCCCTGCTGCGTTCCCCATTGGCCAAGGCCAACTTCGAAGCGCTCGCCATGCTCGACACCAGCGGCCGCCACGGACGCAGTGCCGCCGTCGAGATGTTGGAGGGTGGTACCTTGGATGCGATCCACGCCAAGGTGCTCCGGGAAGCGATCGACTCGCGTCCTGAGCTCTACCGCGTTGAACACACAAGCTGCGGCGAACGCCGGCAGCTGATGGATCTGGAAAGCGGCAAGCTGCTGCTGGTCGATCCCGATGCTTGGCCCGTGAAATTGGTGCCTGGCAATTTGATCGTCGGCCGCTTGATCGGCGTAGACGAGGACGCGCGCTGGATCGGCCCGGTCTACCCCTTCCCCGCGGGCACGCCTGAAGAGGTGCTGCTGGACGTACGCCAAGGTCTAGCCGATCTAGCCCGCGCCCACCCCATCGCGCGCGCCGCCGCCACCGAACGCTTTCTGGTCGACCTGCACCACCAGTGGTTCTTTCACGTACTGGTGCCGGCCCATGGCCTGAGCTCGCGACTAGCAGAGGATGCGCCGAAGGCGTTCACCCTGCTCGCCGGGCGCATGCGTACCAGCGGTTAGCCCGACGGCTAACCCAGCAGGCCGCGTGCGCAGTTGCGCAGGGCCTGCAGGGTGTACGGCTTCTGCAGGAAGACCCAGCTCCCAGCAAGCTCGGTGCCCAAGTGGACATCATCCGCGGTGTAGCCGCTGGAGAGGATGATCGGCACGCAGGGATCGATTTCCTGGAGTGCTGCGTGCACTTGCTCGCCGCTCATCTCCGGCATGGTCAGGTCGAGCACGACCAGAGCTAAGTCTCTGTGGTTGCCCACGAAGAACTCCACGGCCTCGCGCCCCGCCGAAGCCACGTGTACTTCGAACCCCAAGCGCTCAAGCATCTGCTTCCCCAAGCGAAGCACGGCCGGCTGGTCGTCCACGAGCAGCACAGTGCCGCTTCCCGTCCAAGCCACGGACTCCGCGATGGTGCGTGGCTGAGTGATCTCATGATCCGCGGAAGCTACGGGGAACCAAATCTCGAAGCGCGATCCCTCATTCGGCGCACTCCGTACGTGAATGCCGCCGTTATGCGCACGCATGATGCCCAGCACCGCAGCCATGCCGAGTCCACGCCCGGCGAACTTGGTGGTAAAGAAGGGGTCGAAGAGTTTCGCCAGGGTCTCCTGATCCATCCCGCCCCCAGAGTCTTGCACCTCGAGGAAGAGATACTCACCTTCCCGGGGAACAGATAGCCCGATCGCATGGGTGTCCGTGGCGACGATGCGCTTGCCAGCCTTGATAGTGATTTGCCCCGGTCCATCGCACAGGGACTCGCAGGCGTTCAGAATCACATTCATAACCACCTGCCGTACCTGGGTGGCGTCTCCCACCATGCTCAGCTGCTTGGACCCGCGCTTGAACTCGAGGGTCGCTTGCTTCGGCACACTGATGCGCAAGAGTTGGCAGAGCTCCTGCACCAGCTCCTGCAAGTCGAAGTGTGTCGGGCTCAGGCGCCCGCGGCCGGTGAAGGCCATCATCTGCTGACAGAGTTCAGCCGCCTGAATGGAAGCGGCGCAGATCTCGTTGACCAGCTCGAGCTTGCCGGGGTTCCTAGCCAGGGTCGACTTGAGCAGATCCGCATTGCCCAAGATGACTACCAGCAGGTTGTTGAAGTCGTGAGCCACGCCACCAGCCATGAGGCCCAGGCTCTCCATCTTCTGGGCCTGGAGCATCTGACGCTCGAGGTCGCGCTGCTTCTTCTCGGCAGCGTGGGCATCGGCTGCGTCCAAAAGGCGCGAGACCTGCTGTGCTAGGTTCAGCGCAAAGTCCACCTCATCCTCATGCCACTCGCGGTCATAGCGCGTCTCAGAAACAGCGACCACCCCCACCAAGCGGCCTTCGCGACGCACGGGCACCTCGATGATGGCTCGCACCTTTCGCTCGCGAATGTAGTCGGAGGAAAACTCGCTGAAGCGTTCGTCCTCGAAAGGGTCGGAACACACGATCACGCGCATGGCCTGCAGCTCTGCGAAGAACTTGGGGAACTCCATGCCGTCGAGTGGGCGCCCATGACTGTGCACTCCGGTCTCGCGCACATAGAGGTCCACCGACTCCATGGAGCTGCCACCCGGCGCCAGCATGAGCACCGAACACCGACCCGCGTCGAGCACATCCGAGGCGAGTTCGGTGATCCGCATACACGCCTGACGAAAGCCACCAGCGGCCAACATGGGATCTGTCGCTAGCTCGAGCACACAGGCCTGTTGCTTGGCGAGGCGCGCTTCGCGCTCCTCGCGTGCGAGGGCGGTGTTGATCTCTTCATCCACGTCCGTAAAGGAGCCACAGACCCGGGTCGCTTCACCCTGATCATTCAGCTGGGACTGACCTCGCACCTGAAACCAGCGGTACCCACCACCCTTGCCTCGCATGCGATAGGTCAGGTTGAAAGGCTCTCCGGAGGCAAGGTGTCTATCAGCCACCTCGCGGGTTTCCTCGCGATCCTCCGGATGCATCATGGCGTAGGTCACTTCGCGGCAGGGGACGAACTCCCCGTCCCCAAAACCCAGTAGCTCATACAAGCGTGGCGACCACCACGAGTGGTCGCTAGCCACATCCCAATCCCAGATGCCGTCGCGCGATCCGGCGATAGCAAACGCGAACCGTTCGCGCTCCATGACGTGCTCGAAGTCCTTGCGAGCCGTCAGGTCGTGCACAACCGTGTAGATGCGCTCCCCCTCCGGCGTTTCCACGGGGCCTGAGATCACCTCGACCTCACGCAGTTGCCCGCTCTTGGTGCGGTGACTGAATTCCACCCCACGGCGCAGGCCACGACTCTCGCGGATCGAGGCTTCGCGCAGGTCGTCTGACAGCAAGCTCTTGATCTCGAACAGGCTCAGCGTCTTGAATTCCTCGAGGGAGTATCCGTAGAACTCGCAGGCAGCGCCGTTCGCTTCGAGGATGCCGCCGGTTTCCGCATCCAGCAGGAACTTTATCGACTGGCTGAACTCAAACAGCTCTCGGTAGCGATGTTCGCTGTCTTGCAGCCGATCGAGAACTTCGCTGCTGGCCTGTCTGTCGTTTACGAGGCCATAGAGCGAGGTGACTTGACCCTCAGGGTTGCGCAGAGGAAAAAACCGAAAGCGCCCGCGGACCTTCTTGCGCAGTAGGCAATCAAACTCCGCATCCTCGCCTTGGCTCGCCCGCGCGAGAGCCCGTGCCAATTCTGCCCGGCAGGATTCTGGGAGCAACTCCGATAGCGCCTGGCCGCGAACCCGTTCAAGAGCCTCAACAGCGAGCCACTCGCAAGCCTTCGGATTCAGGCCCGCAATCTCGCCGCCGAGTCCAAGCTCCAGCACACCGACCGTCGCATGCTTGACCAATAGGCCATGGCGGTGTACGAAATCCTGTGTAGATTCCTCAACGGACTCGATATCGAAATTCATGGGAGTGAGATTAGTCCCATGCTAACGCTAGGCTGGCCGCATATCACGGACCCGAATCGAGAATGACCGTCAGTGGGCTAGGTCTGCCGCCACGATTCCCCGACGCGCAAATCCGGGCCCTGCCCACTCCAGGCTTAGTTCCCGTCCGCCCACGGCATTGAACCACTCGAGCCTGAGGCGGTGCCAGCCCTGGCGCAAGCCCAGTTGCCCCGTAGCCGTGACACTGCCGTGCAGGCCATCGTTGTCCACGAGGTCCTTCTCGGCTAGCCACATGCGGCTGCCGTCATCGCTGGTGAGCCAAAAGCTGTACACGCCGTCGGCAGGAACCTGCAGTAAACCCTGGAAGACCAGAGCCACATGTTCCTCGCGGGTAGCGCTCCTCACGCTGGGTACAGCAGCCACTGCGCTAGAGCTAGGCGTGCGACCAGCGAGTTGATCCAGGGTTTGCCAGCCGTCTTCATAGACGTCTACCTTGAGACCCGCATCCGGCGCTCGCACAAACGCGATAGCCGGGATTAGGTCCGCCGACTGCATGACCTCAAACTCAGCCCGCGCCTCCACCAGCCCAGGATTCTTCTCAGCAAAGGCCATGGCGCGCAGCTCCGTGCTCTGCTCCAACGGCAGCGGCCCCTCATAGAGCATCGAGCTCTTATTCGGTGTAGTGCCGTCCAATGTATAGCGCACTTCCGCGGCCTCGAGGGATGCGGTAAGCGTGACCTCAACAGAACCGAGGAAGGCGCGCACGTCCGGAGTGATCGCCACCCTCGGCGGCGATGCATAGAGCGCTACGCGCCGAAGAATCGGAGCGGCCAAGCTCTCGAGCAAGGTCACACGCACCGCATCCGTCGTCACCGAAGGCACGCGCAACAGTCGTCTATGCCCGATGGTCGTACCGTTCGCGATTTCGCGCCAATGGTCGCCCTCGCGCGCTTCCACTCTGAAGCTCGCCACGCGCTGGCCTAGAGCTAGGGGTTCCGCGAGATCGATCACGTCAAAGGTCTGCGGGCTAGCCAAGAGCAGCTCGATCCACGGCTGCTCATCCACGGCCGCAGCAGCCCAGTACGTCTCGGCCACACCATCGAGAGCGCGTGCCGGACCGAAGCGTGAGTCGCTGCCGTGAACGCTGGAGGCCAAGGCCCCAGCGCCCTTAGCTAGGTTCTCGTCAAAGGTCTTCTCGATCAGGTCACCGAACTCGGCCAAGCGTTCCGCGTCACGCTCGTGCACGATGCCGCGTCGATCCACCGGCAGGTTGAGTAGCAAGCCCGCACCGCGCCCGACCGAGCCGTAGTAAATATCCTCGAGCTCATCGAGTCCCTTGACGCGCTCATCTTGATCCGCGTGGTAGTACCACCCCGGCCGAATCGACACAGGGCATTCCGCAGGCACCCAACGGTCGCCATCTGGGAAGCCCACCTGCAATTCCTGGGGCTGCTCCTCGGAACCGACGAAGTAGCGCGACATGCGGTACGCGTTCCAATTGGGCTCGCCGGCGAACCCGCGCTCGTTTCCGGTCCAGCGCAGATCTGGGTGCAGACCGTGGAAGATCACCGACTCCGGCTGATGCTGCTTGACCGCATTCGCGAAGGCGCGCCAGTCGTACTCCTGACGCTTACCGGTTGGACCTTCGCCGCAGGCGCCGTCAAACCAGACCTCAAAGACATCGCCGTAGTTCTGCAGGATCTCACCGAGCTGGCCCACGAAGTAGGCGTTGTAGGCGGGCGAATCCCCATAGCTCGGATGGTTGCGATCCCAGGGCGATAGGTAGAGCCCCATGTCGAACTCCGCCTCCGCGCAAGCGTCGGCCAGCTCGCGCAGCACGTCACCCTTCCCATCCTTCCAAGCACTGGACGCCACGTCGTAGTCCGTCAGCTCGGAGGGCCATAGGCAAAAGCCATCGTGGTGCTTAGCGGTGAGCACGATGCCGTTCAGCCCAGCATCCTGCGCAACCTTCACCCACTGGGAAGTGTCGAGTTCCGTGGGCGCGAAGGTAGTTGCCGGCGCGCGTCCATGCCCCCACTCCTCGTCCGTGAAGGTGTTCATGTTGAAGTGCACGAAGGCGCACACTTCACGTTCATGCCAGGCCAGCTGGGCCGCGCTGGGCAAGGCACCCACGGGCGCCGGCGCTTCCACCTGGGTCGCGGGGAAGACAATCTCCCCATCCTGGGGAGCGATGGAAGAGAGCAGACAGAGGGCCAGCAGCATGCACATAGTTCGCCAGGCTACCACCCTTCGGGCAGTAGCCTGGCAAGAACGCTGCAGAGACGCGTGAAGCGGCCTGCTAGGTGGCCCCTACTCCTTGTTCCAGGGGCCCGCGTACGCAACGCTGAACCCCGGCGCGTCGCGCACGGCCAGCTGGTAGAGCCTCTGGGAGAACTGACGCAGGTGCATGGCGTCGTGGGCCGACCAAGAGGCCAGCAGATCGCCGGCCTTGATCGCGCCTAGCTTCGGATGGTTATAGGTGTTGCCCCAGGCGGGTGAGACGAGGCCCTTGAGCCAAGCCACGCTGCGCGCGCGCTCCATCTCGAAGCGTTGCAGCACGCGGCCGACTTCGCCCTCGTTGTAGCCCTTCTCTTCCGCCGCCGAACGCGGATCGATCACTTTCCAATTGCGCTCGGGGTCCTCGAGGACGGACTGCATGCGACTGCGGAAGTCGTCCACGTCCTCGTCGATCAGGTGCCCAAGGATCTCCAACACGGACCAGCCCCCATCGGGCGGTCGCCAGCGGGAGTCCTGGTTGCTAATGCCACCTAGCAGATGTCGCAGGGAAGGGGCGAACACGGCCAAGCGGCCGATCAAGAGGTCGGGATTCATCGTGATAGGTTGCCGGGGAAGGCGACGGTAGGTCCTTCAGCCTAACCCATCCGCGCAAACCTCTACGTCCGGCTTCAATTAGGCTCGAAAAGAGCCCCTGATCTGGAACTGAGGCACGCGCCTCAATCCTCGTCGTCACCGCCGTAGCCCAGCCCCTCCAGGCCACGCAATTCCTCACCCGTAGCCTGCCGCTGGCTCCCACCCTGGCGTGCCAGCTGCCGAGCCAGGCGCGAGTTCAGTCGCTCGCGACACTCGCCTAGAACCTCCGGATGCTCCGCAGCAACGTCCACGAGCTCGTAGGGATCCGCCGCTAGATCAAATAGGGATTCCTGCCCATCTGCACTGCGAAGGTATTTCCAGCGCTCTGCACTGAGCGCGTACTCGAGCTTGCCGCCGTCCGCCTGGCGCGGCGAGCTCTGACTCATGATCCACTTCAGCTCAGCGCCGCCCGTGGCCGCGAAGCGGTTTACGCCGGTGGTCTGCACCAGGAACTCGGTCTTGCCAGGTAGCTCCAGCAGGTGCAGCAGGCTGGGCAGCACGTCCACGGCCGAAACCGGATCGGAATAGCGGCCCGGCGCCAGGCCCGGGGCTTTGATCATGAGCGGGGCATGCAGCTGCTCGTCGTAGGCACGCCCGTGGCCGGGGAGCCCGTGCTGGCCAAGCCCTTCCCCGTGGTCCCCCATCACGACGATGACCAAATCTTCCCAGAGCCCGCGCTCGCGCAGATCGTCGAAGAACAATCCCAACTGGGCGTCCATGTAGGCGATCTCGGCGTCGTAGGCGTTGAGCGCGTCCTCGATATCTATCGCCTTGCCACCTTTGCGTTCGGCCTCTTTGATGACCTCTCGCGCCGCCATCCACTCGCGCAAGTCCGCGTCGGTATCGAAGCGACCCTGGGCTTCCTCGGGCGGATCGTAGGGGCCGTGGGGATCGAAGAGGTGCACCCACAGGAAGAATGGCGGCTTAGCGCGTTTGCCAAGCCAGGCGCGGGTCGTATCCAAGGTATCGGATGCGCGCCTCAAGTGGCTGCGTGTGTAGCTATAGACTTCGAAGCCATCCACCAGGCCTGCTTCGGCGCGCAGGGGCAGGGCACTGACGAAAGCCGCGGTGGTGTAGCCCACGTCGCGCAGGTACTCCGCCACGGTCACGAGCCGCGGGTCGCGCTCATAGACCACATCCTTCAGCAGGTTGGCGATCACGCCATGCTCGTGGGGATAGGTACCCGTGAAGAGCGACACGTGCGTGGGCAAGGTAGTCGCCATGGGCACGATGCAACGCTCGAAGAGCAGCGACTCGGCGGCTAAGGCATCCAGGTTCGGCGACGTGTCCCGGAAGTACCCGTAGCAACCCAGGTGATCAGCCCGGGTCGTGTCCAGGGTAATGACCAGCAGGTTGGGCGTGCCGGGCACGAGGCCCGCAGGCGCCAGGGGGTCCTGCACGTCGGTTGAACAGCTCGCGAGGAGCAGCCAGGCAATGGTCAGAGGGCGCATCGCGCGCAGTATAGCAGCCCGTGGGCGCCTCACTCAGGCTACGTGTCGATTGGCTCGCCGACGTATCTGTTCGAGGATCGCGTGGGCGGCGGTGGTATAGGCCTGGGCGTAGGTAGGGAAATTGAAAATGGTGTCCTCAAAAACCTCGGGTCCGCTCTCGGCCACCAGGGCCATCTGACCCAGGTGGATCAGCTCCGTTGCGCGATCGGCCATGCAGTGCATGCCTACCAAGCGCTTGCCCTCGGGCTCACACACGAGCTTCAAGAGCCCCGCCGGGTTGCCGTCGATCTGGGCCCGTGCCAGGTCCGCGAAGTCCGCGCGACCGACCAAAACATCGCCGAAGCGCTCGCGTGCTTGAGCTTCGGTCAGGCCCACGGATGCGAGCTCGGGCATGGTGTAGATCCCGCAGGGGATGTGCTCGGCGGAAGCGCCGAGTTCCATGCCTAGGGCGTGCCGCACGGCCATGCGGCCCTGATGTGAAGAAGCCGCTGCCAGAGCGGGAGCGCCGCTGATATCGCCGGCGGCGTAGATGTGCGCTTGGCTTGTGCGGCCAAATTCATCCACCTTGAGCAAGCCGCGCGCGGTGGGCTCGAGGCCCGCCGCGTCGAGGTTCAGACCGCCCAGGCTGGCTACGCGGCCCATGGCCACCAGCACCTTGGCCGTGTGCAAGGTCTCGCCATTGGAGAGTCGCGTGTGCACGCCATCGGGACGGCCGCGCTCCATGGACTCCACCTGTACGCCGGGAATGAAACGTCCGCCATCAGCCTCGAAGCACTTGAGAAAGCCCTCGGAGAGCTCCGGCTCGAGGAAACCCATGGGCGAGGGATGCTTGTCCAGCATCGTGACCTGCACACCCAAGGCTTGGAAGAGGCTGGCGAATTCACAGGCGATCACGCCTGCGCCCACGACCACGAGATCGGTGGGCAAGTAGGCCAGGGAGAGCGCCGAATCGCTGTCGAGCACGCGCTCGTGATCGAGGGGCAGCTCCGGGGGCTGACGCGGTCTGGTACCCGTGGCCAACACGATGTAGTCGGCCGTTACGGTGGTCTTGGTGCCGTCCACGGCCTCGCACAGGATCTCATTGGGACCCGCGAAGCTCGCGCGTGCATGCAGCGTGTTGACGCCGCTCTCTTCGAGGTCGGAACGGATGCTGCGCGAATAGCTGTCGCGCACATCGCTCAGGCGACCCATCAGGTGCGGCACCGGGGAACCGGCCAAGTCGGGCGCGGGTACGGGGCTATTGCGGCGCATCTCTACGAGAGCGCGCGCACTGGCTAGCAGGGTCTTGCTGGGGATCGTCCCGCGGAAGACGCACTCGCCGCCCACTTCCACACCGCGCTCCACCAAGAGCGTTCGCTCGCCGGCTTCGGCGGCGGTGACGGCTGCGTGATGGCCGGCGGGGCCGGCGCCGATCACGACGAATTTGTAGTGCTCGGGCTTGCTCACTGGAAAGCCTCCGCGGTCTCGCGCACGCGCTCTTCAGCGCTGAGCAAGTTGTCCATGTCGTCCGTGTAGAGGTTGAGGCCAGCCACGCTCGGGTGAGCGCGCAGCTCCTTCTCGAGCACCTCGCGCTCATCCTCGTCCTCGCTCGCCGACCAGTGGGCGAGCAAGTCGGCCAGGCAAGTGGTCTTAGCATCCTGCGGGTAGTCGCTAGCACCCTCGGGATTGTGGTGGTTCGTAACGGCCTCGACCAAACGCTCGGGGAAGCCCCACTCGGTGAGCAGGCGGCATGCCACGGGCTCGTGGAATTCCACCAACCAGTCCGCGTAAATACCGGCATCTAAGCTGCAGGAGCTGAGCTCCTCGATGCTGCTCAAGGCGCTGAGCACCACCGGCTTGCCAACCTCATGTAACAAGCCCGCAAGGAAAGCAGACTCCACATTGGCCCGGCGCAGGCGCGCGATCTCGGAGGACCAGCCACCGGCGAGGGCGCTGTGCTTCCACAGGGCCTCCAACTCCTTCTCGAAGCCGGGCAAGCGGAAGACTTCCTCCTTCACCACCACCGCGACAACGATCGCCGACAGTTGGTGCAGCCCGAGGCGCGAGATGGCCTGGGAGAGCGAGATGATCGGTTCCGCCGGACAAAAGGCCGTGGAGTTGGCCGTACGCAGCACATGGGCGGTCAGAGCCGGATCCATCTGGACGATATCGGCAAGCTCTTTGGCGTCCGTATCCTCCCGACGAGATTGCTCGAGCACTTGCAGCGCGGTGGTGGACAAGAGCGGAAGCACTAGGTCTCCTGACTCGATTCGATTGGAGAATCGAGCCTGAAGGGCCTGAGCGGCGAGGGAATCCTGAGTAATAGAGCGTGTCATGTAGGAACTCGCTGAGTGAATCGTCCAGCAAGGGCTATGGCTAGAGCGCCAATGCGAAAGGCGACCCGCTGTCGGGAAAGCGCTACCCTCAAGGCGGCTCTCACCGCTCTCACCCACGATCCCTGTCTCATGCTGCGATTCTCACTCGTTCTGATCCTCGGCGCCCTCACGGGAATTGCCGGCTGGTGGACCCTCTTCGTTCAGGAGCAGGTCAACGGCATCGAGGACCGCGACATCAAGATCGTGGCCCTGGAAAGCAACCTCGAATCCAGCCGCTTGGCGATCGACGGCCTGAACGAGGACCTGGTGGTCAAACAGGAGGAGATCACCGCCCAGGGCAAGCTCATCCAAGAGCTGCGCGTGTCCATGTACCTGCTCAAGGTCGACAACCGCGTGGCGCACATCGAGGTGGTGGATCAATCCCCCGACCCCGCGAACCCGGATGAGGTGCAGACCACCATTCGCTTCATCGAGTTAGACGAGCAGGGTGAGCCCATGGGCGAGCCCGTGGAAGCCACGGTCAAGGGCAAGAAAATCTACATCGACAGCCTGGTGATCAAGTTCGACGACCAGTACGTGGAGGGCGGCGACTTCCTGCGCGGCTCCTCCGTGGTGCTCTTCCGGCGCATCTTCGGCGAGCATCAAGCGCCCTCCGCCGGCGTGGAAATCGACACCGCCGGCGTGCATCCGGGTGCCTACGGTGCCCAAGGCGATGCTGAAGGCGACGTGTACTACGCCGAGCTCTGGCAGAAGTTCTGGGACTACGCCAACGACCCCGAAGCCGCCGCCGAACGCGGCGTACGCGCCATCCACGGGGAAGCACCCTACATCGAAGCGCGCCCGGGCAAACGCTACCGCGTGGAGTTGCGCGCGTCGGGCGGACTATCGATCCACCCCGAGTAGCAGCGCCTACTGAATCACTGCGCCGTGCGACGATTCCAAGCGGAAGGGAATCGCCTCATCGCCTTCGAAACCGAAGCGCTCCTGCAACTTGCGCAGGTGATGGTCGAGCCCGATTTCCTGCTGGGGCACGAAGCCCGGCACGGTGATGACTTGCGCCAAGGCACCCCCCACCGCGCGATGCATGGTGCCGCGCGGTAGATAGACCAACTGGCCGGCCGCGAGCGGCAGGGTCTGGATCAACGCGCTAGCGGTCTCGCGCGTGAGCTCAGCGGAGTTCTCGATGTCCCCCACGCGCTCCGACCAATACAGGCGCGCGTCGGGCAAGGCGTGCTGCACCAGGTAGAGCTCTTCGAAGCCCGCGGACTGCGGGTGATAGTGGGAGAAGGAGTCGTGCATGCGCACGCGATGCGCATTGAGCGCCTGACATAGGTAAGGCCCATTGTCCTCTGACCAGGTCAGCAGAATGCGCCGGTAAGCATCAGCCTCCTGCGCACAACCGCCAGGTGTGTCCGTGAGACGCGGGTCATGATCTGGGCGCAGAAAAGCCGGCACGCCCTCGGGCGTGGGGCCGGGAACCGTGAACAGCAGAAGGTCGAGCGGGCCGTCGAGTTCCAGAGCTTGGCCCGCAGCGAGTAAGACCACATCGCCCAAGGCCAGGGCGCTCGATTGCTGCGCGCATACCCCGCGCGCCTCGCCGCCTTGCACGAAGGCTAGGCGCAGGCCAGCGCTCGCCTCCACGCCCGAGACACCGGGCAACCAGTCCACGGAGCAGCCCGCATTGCGCTTAGCAAAGGCATCGGCGAGGGTGGCAAGACCCTCGGGGCAGGAATCAGAGCTTAGTTGGCAGGTCCACATGGCTTGCATTGACCATACCGAGGATAGCGTCTCGAATGAGACCTGCCGAAGTAGGCTAGGGACATGATCCAGCCCCTCGCCCTGCTGCTGCTGCTCGCCCTGCCCCAGGAACCCGAGCAAGCGCCCGTCCTGCACGAGAAGGTGCTGCTTGGCGAGGCCCACTTCGCTACCTGGGACTTCACAGGACGCCTGCCCAAGGTCTACCCCCTGCTCGCTCCCGGGGGCACGCCCATCACGCGCGAAATCAAGGGGCCCGGCTCGAAGCCCAAGCAGGATCACCCGCACCACGTGTCCTTCTGGACCGCCCACGGGGATATCAACGGCGTCGACTTCTGGCACGACCCGAAGGCCAAAATCAAGCGCCAGGGCGACCTCCTGCGCAAGCAGGACGAGGAGGCTCAGAGCACCCTCCTGCGCCAAATCTTCGCCTGGCACGGCCCCACGGGCAAGCTGCTCATGCGGGAGTCGCGCGCCCTCCATTTCCATGAGAAGGACGGCGTACGCTTCGTCGATCGTGTGCACCGCTTCAGTGCCCCGCCCGAAGAGTTCGTGGTCTTCGGCGACACCAAGGAAGGCATGTTCGCCCTGCGCCTGCGCAAGGAACTCTGCCCCGACGGCGGCGGCAGTCTGCTCAACGCCAAGGGCCAGCGCGACGGCAAGGTCTGGGGCCAGCCCGCCCGTTGGATTCGCTACGAGGGCGAGATCGAGGGCAAGACCATCGGCGTCGCCATCTTCGGCCACCCCGATAACAGGCGCCACCCCACCCGCTGGCACGCACGCAACTACGGCCTGGCCGCCGCCAACCCCTTCGGCCTACACCACTTCACCGGATCCCCCAAGGGCGAGGGCGCACTGATCCTCAAGCCCGACGAGAGCATCGACTTCCGCTGGCGCACCGCCATCTACAGCGGCACGCGCACGCAGGAACAACTGGAGACACTCTGGCGCGATTGGAGCAAGACCAAGCACTAGCGCTTGCCGAGTTCGGGCGGTTTGTGCCTGACCCCATGCGCCCGAACTCGGTCAGACCTCGTCCGTGACTTCGAAGCCTTCCGCGTAGGAACCGCGGCGCAGGACGTTCGCCTCGGAATCACCCACGTAGAGCTCGGTCTCTTGGTCGAGCACCAACCAGCGGCCGAGCTGTGCGGGCGTCCGCTTGAGGTCGACCGCGTTGGCGACCAAGTGCGCTTGCATGCGCTCCCAGCTAGTGTTCAGGTGCGGCTCACCCGAGACCGCATCCGCGATGGAATCCGGGTGAGTCGGCCAACCCAGGCGATGGGAATCGTTACCCATGTGACACAGGGCGCTCGAGAGGTGGCCTTCAAGTATGTCCGACGCTAGCAGCGTCGAGTCCTGGGCCTTGACCGCGGCGATGAAGCCGGCGAAGTGATCGTCGCCGCCCTTCCACTCCTTCAGCAATTGCCCCTTGTCGTCGTAGGCCCGCGCACTGGCGTAGGAGTTGCTGACCGCCAGGTAGCCGCCCTCCGCGTGGATCGAAACACCGATGCCCATGCCGTTGCGCCGATCCATGCCGCCACCCCAGTTCTTGGTCTGAGCCTCTTTGTTCGCGGGCAAACCGCGCACCTCGAAGATCAGCGGAGCGGGCTCGTAGTCGAAGTAGAGGAACTGCGTATTGGGCGTGTCGCCGTCGTCGTCATAACCGAAGCGCCCGCCCACCGAGAGCACGCGTGGAGCCAAGGTCTTGCGCCCGAGTCCCCAGCGACAAATGTCCATCTGGTGGATGCCCTGGTTGCCCAGGTCTCCGCAGCCCGTGGCGAACTGCCAGTGCCAGTCGTAGTGCAGTTGCTGGCGCATGAGCGGCATAACTCCGCGCGGCCCGCACCACAGATCCCAAGCCATATTCCCCGGGATCTCCTGAGCATTCGGGACCTTACCGATGCTCTTGCGCGGCTTGTAGCAGGTGCCCCAAGCGTAGGTCAGCGGCCCCAGATTGCCCGCGTGCATCCATTCGATGCCCTGCTGGATCGCCGTGCTCGAACGCGCTTGGGTGCCGGTGGCAACCACGCGCCCGTACTTGGCCGCCGCGATCACCGCCTGCCGACCTTCGAACACGTTGTGGCTGATGGGCTTCTCGCAGTACACATCTTTGCCCGCCTGGCAGGCCCAAATCGTGTGCAGCGCGTGCAAGTGGTTAGGCGTCGCCAGGGAAATGGCGTCGATGTCGTCGCGGGCCAAGAGCACACGGAGATCCGCATAGGTGTCGAGGCTCTCGCCGCGCTCCGCGAACTTGGCGCGCTCCTTCAGCAGCAAACTCTCGTCCACATCGCAGACCGCCACCACGCGCGCATCGGGTAGCCCGTGGAAGGAGCGGATGTGGTGCTGCCCGCGGCTGCGAATACCGACCACCGCCACTCGAATCTCGTCCGACGGCCGGCGAGCTCGATGCAGGGCCGGGAAGGACGAGCTAGCTGCGGCGAGAGCAGCACTGCCGGAGAGGGCAGCGCCGCCCAGAAACATGCGACGATGGATTTGTGTCATGGAGCCTCGGTTGGGGAGGCCCCATGCTACTCACAGGTCGCGAGGGTCGCTGAGAATCGTGAACGAGCGCGTCTCCACGTGCCCATCCAAGGTCAGCTCCGCTTTGTAGGTGCCCGCACTCACGCGCGCGCGTCTACGGCCGGCTGGATTCCAATACACCCTGTGCAGTCCCGATCCGCGCTCGAGGCTCGGCTCCGCCAGCACATCGCCCGCCGCATTCAGGATGCGCAGACTGAGCGCGCCCTTCTCCGCCTTCTGGGCCAAGTGGTAGGTGATACGGACGCCGGGCGGATCCCCATCGGGACTCCAGTAGCGATGACCGCCCCAGCCCGAACTGCTACGGGTACGGCGCCAGAGGGTGAATTCAGGAATCGAGCACAGATGCGCAGCCGCCTCGCACGCCGCTTCATTCAGCTCATCCAAACCGCTCACGTCCAGGATCCAAAATCCCCGCCCGTGGGTTCCGATGACCAGCTCGCGATCGCGCGCCTGCACCACCAAATCGTGCACGGCGATGGTCGGTAGACCCTCGCCCAGTGAATTCCAGTTCGCTCCGCGATCCAAGGAGGCCCAGATGCCTAGATCCGTGCCCAGGTAGAGCACATCCCCATTGGCCGGGTCCTCAGCGATCACATTTACCGGCTCATCCGGCAGCTCACCATGGATCGCGCGCCAGGTCTCGCCCATGTCGTCCGACGCGAAGGCATAGGGACGAAAGTCGTCCTCGCGGTAGCCCGTGAAGGTCGCGTAGGCGCGCTCGCGATCGACGCCGCTGAGCACCACCCGACTGGCCCACAGGCCGGTCGGTAGACCCGGAAAACGGCCCGCCAAGCTGTCCCAGGTGAGTCCGCCATCCGTGGAGCGCTGCACCAGGCCATCGTCCGTACCCACCAACAGCAGGTTCGGATCCAAGGGCGACTCCGCAATGGTCGTCAGCGTGCAGTGCGGCACGTTGCCAGCGATCTTGTCCGCGTTGGCCGTGGTCAAGTCCGCGCTGACCAGGGACCAGTTGTCGCCGCGGTCCAAGGACTTGAACAAGCGGTTTCCACCGAAGTAGATGATCTGCGGGTTGTGACTCGAGACCAGAATCGGCGACGACCAGTTGTAGCGGTTAGCCGGCTCACCCTCCGCCGCGCGCGGCGGCCGGATGTAGCTCGTCACCTTGCGCTTCACATCGCGCCGGTAGAGGAAGCCGAACTGCGACTCGGCGTAGACCGTGCTCGGATCCGAGGCAGCGACCTGCGCGTAGAAGCCGTCGCCCCCACCCACTTTCTCCCAATCGTGCGGCAGCACGGACCCGCCCTCCGGGCTGCGCGAAGGACCGCCCCAGGTGCCGTTGTCCTGGGTGCCGCCGTACATGCGATAGGGCCGGCCGTCATCCAAGCCGATGGCATAGAACTGCGCGATGGGCAGGTTCGTGTGCAGGTCCCAGTGCGCGCCGCGGTCATGACTGATAGCGAGCCCGCCATCGTTAGCTAGCACGATGCGCTGCGGGTTGTTCGGGTCCACCTCGATGGCGTGGTGGTCGGAGTGCAGGGTGCGCCCGAAGTCGCGGCGCCAGGTACGGCCGCCGTCCTCCGATGCATAGGCCTGCACGCCCAAGAGGTAGAGGTTTTGGGAGTCCACCGGATCCACGCGGATCTGCCCGTAGTAGTAGGCAGGCGATCCACCAATGGGCTTTTCGTTCACCTGGCGCCAGCTGACCCCGCGGTCATCCGAGCGGAAGATCTGGCCACCCACCGGGCGCATGCGGTCCTCCACAGAGGCCACGCGCTCCAGGTCATCGCGCGTCACCTGCGCGCGCATCTTCTTACCACCACGCAGCCAAACGAGCTCCGCCTCAGCATCCTCGCCGCGCTCCTCCAAGGACTCGAGCGCCGAGAGCCAAGCCCAGCCACTGCCCAGGTCCACGTCGCCCAAGCGCACGAGCACATCCTTCGAGCGCAAGCCAATCTCCGCCGCGCCGCTGCCACCGGCAACGCGCGTCACGCTCAGCTCGCCGCCCTTGTACTTGGTCACCAGCGCCACGTCCGGATCATGACTGGGCGGCACCTCAACCAGATTCTGATCGGAGACCGTGGCGAAGATCGTGTCCGGGTTGCCCGGGAAGAGCGCCAAGCCGATGCGCCCGATCTCGCCCTCGGGCAGACCGGTGCAACGATCCCAACTAAGTCCGCCATCCACCGAGCGCCAGATAGCGGAGCCCGGTCCAGCACCATCGAAGTTCCAAGCACGCCGGCGTCGCTCGTAGCTCGCCGCATAGACCACATCCCCATCGCGTGGGTCGACCACCACATCCACCACGCCCACATCTTCATTGATGTAGAGCACCTTGCGCCAGCTAGCACCGGCATCGTCCGTGCGATAAAGCCCGCGCTCCTCGTTGGCCGAGTACAGGTGACCAAGCGCCGCCACGTAGGCCACCTCAGGCCGCGTGGGGTGCAGGACGATGCGACCGATGTGATGGGTCTCAGCCAGGCCCAGGTGCTCCCAGGTCTCGCCGCCATCCTCGGTGCGATAGATACCGTCGCCCCAGAAGGAGCTACGTTGATTGTTGGCCTCGCCCGTGCCGACCCAGATCACGTCCGGGTCCGCAGCGTCCCAGGCCACATCACCGATGGAGATGGTGCCTTCGTGCTGGAAGATGCATTCCCAGGTGGTGCCCTGGTTCGCGCTGCGCCACAGCCCGCCGGAGGCACTGGCCGCCAGCAGTGCGGCGGGATCATCCGCGCGCAACGCAACGTCCACGATCCGGCCGCCAAACAGCGCCGGACCGCGCTCGCGCCATGCGGGCACGCCCAAGAGATCAGCGCCGGGCGATTGCGCCGCTGCGGAAGGAAGGAGAGCGAGTAGGAGCCCGGGCAGGGTCAGGCGGAGAGTCATTCGGCAGGTGTTGGTCAAGGTGCAAACGGGTCCACAGGGCGCCGCCTGGCTTCCATCGCCAGTCCGGCCCGATTCGTGGAGACTCGATCTGGATCCTACGCCCCCTCCGGCAGCTTGGGGCCCGCTCCCGAGAAAGCGACTCGGTTCAGGCCTGCGTTCAACCGAGGACTTACCCACCTGCTAGTCTGCTCAGCATGCCCGATCATCAAAGCGACGTTGGTGGCGCCGACCAACAAGCACGGAGCGCCTACTGGCGTGCCAACCTGCGCACCCTGGCCGTACTCCTGAGCCTCTGGTTCCTGGTTTCCTTCGGGTGCGGGATCCTGCTGGTGCGGCCCCTGAACGAATACACGCTGCCCGGTAGCTATTTTAAGCTCGGCTTCTGGTTCGCGCAGCAGGGCGCCATCTACGGCTTCGTGATTTTGGTGGGCATCTATGTGGTGCTCATGGGTCGTTTGGATCGGCGCTTCGGCGTCGAGGAGGAATAGACATGGACGTCAGCTCCTGGACCTGGCTCATCGTCGGCCTTTCCTTCACGCTCTACATCGCCCTCGCCATCGGCGCGCGGGCGAAGAGTACGGCAGACTTCTACGTGGCCGGCGGCCACGTGCACCCCTTCGCCAACGGCATGGCCACGGCCGCGGATTGGATGTCCGCCGCCTCCTTCCTGGGCATGGCCGGCCTGATTTCCTTCACCGGCTACGACGGCTCCGTCTACCTGATGGGTTGGACCGGCGGCTATGTGTTGCTAGCGCTCCTGCTCGCGCCCTACCTGCGCAAGTTCGGCAAGTTCACCGTGCCCGACTTCATCGGCGACCGCTACGACTCCGGCACCGCGCGCAAAGTCGCCGTCTTCTGCGCCATCTTCGTCTCCTTCACCTACGTGGCCGGCCAGATGCGCGGCGTGGGCATCGTCTTCAGTCGCTTCCTCGGCGTGAGCGTCGAACGCGGCGTGATCATCGGCATGGCGATCGTCTTCCTCTACGCCGTGCTCGGCGGCATGAAGGGCATCACCGCCACGCAGATCGCCCAGTACTGCGTGCTGATCTTCGCCTTCATGGTTCCGGCGATCTTCATCTCCCTGCAGATGACCGGCAACCCGATCCCGCAGATCGGCTTCGGCAGTGAACTAGCCGGCAGCGTCGGCGACGTCATCGCGGGCGGCCAGAAGATCGGACTCTTGGACAAGCTCGATGGCTTGCATGCGGAGCTCGGATTCGCGCCCTACACGGACGGCTCCAAGAGCATGATCGATGTGTTCTGCATCGCCATGGCGTTGATGGTCGGCACGGCCGGACTGCCGCATGTGATCGTGCGCTTCTACACCGTGCCGCGCGTGAAAGACGCGCGCGTGAGTGCCTTCTGGGCCCTGCTGCTGATCGCGATTCTCTACACCACCGCGCCGGCCGTGGCCGCCTTCGCACGCACCAACCTAATCCACGTGGTGGAGGGCGCTCACTACCGCGCCGAGGACGCGCAGCAGGACGAGAAGGTATTGCCCCAGTGGTTCCGCACCTGGGAGGACACAGGACTCGTGGCCTGGGTGGACAAGAACCAGGACGGACGCGTGAGCTACCGCAAGGGCGCCGCCTTCCAAGCCTTCGACGGCTCGCCCAAGCCCGCCTACCAAGCCGGCGAAGGCATCCCCCAGCGCGGGGAGCACGGTCAACGCCTGCTAGCCAACGCCGCCACCGAGAACGACAACGAGCTCTACGTGGACCGCGACATCATGGTGCTAGCCAACCCCGAGATCGCCGGCCTGCCGGACTGGGTCATCGGGCTCGTAGCCGCCGGCGCCCTCGCCGCGGCACTTTCCACCGCCGCCGGCCTGCTGCTGGTGGTCTCCACCGCCATCAGTCACGACCTGCTCAAGCGCGGTATTCGTCCGAACATCTCGGAGAAAGGCGAGCTGCTCGCCGCGCGCATCGCCGCCGCCGTGGCCGTGGTCCTCGCCGGCCTGCTAGGCATCTACCCCCCCGGCTTCGTTGCCCAAGTCGTCGCCTTCGCCTTCGGCCTAGCGGCCTCCTCCTTCTTCCCGGCGATCGTCCTAGGAATCTTCTGGAAGCGCATGAACCGCCAGGGCGCCATCGCGGGCATGCTCTCCGGCATCACCTTCACAGCGGCCTACATCATCTGGTTCAAGTTCATCGACAATGGACCTGGAGCCGCTGAGCGCTGGTGGTTTGGAATCTCGCCCGAAGGCATCGGAACACTTGGAATGCTGGTGAACTTCGGCGTAGGTATCGGTGTGGCACGCCTCACGCCGCCGCCTTCTGAAGAACTCATGCAATTGGTAGAGGACATCCGCGTACCGCGGGCTTAGTAGCTCCCCTACTTCCCTTGTGACCGAAGCCCAGCCCCCTACCCATATTCCTTCCCAGGCCCAGGCCCCCGCACCCCGTAGGTCCTGGAAACGCCGCGCAGCCTGGCTGCTGGGCGTAGCCACGCTCTTGCCGGTGGGTCTCTACGCGACGCGCGCACACACGCTCTACCCCATGGCCCTGGCCCAGCTCAAGCAGCTGGCCAGGGCCGAGGGTTGGTCCCTGGAAGCCCAGTCCCTGGTGGGCAATGGCTACCGCGACCTGGGCGTGCGCGGCTTGGTGCTTCGGCCCCTCGACGAGGCCGGCTCAACCCTGCGGGAGCTGCGCATCGAACGCGCCGATCTCCTGCTGCATCCCCTCGACCTGGTGCGCCACGGCTTGGCCGGACTCGAGCGCATCGAACTCAGCGGCCTGCACGTGGAGTTGGAGCCCACGTCTGCCGCGGACGAAGCGAGCAGCGAGCCCCTGCGCCTGCCAAACATCCCTTTGGGCTTTCCCGAAGTGCTCATGGAGGAGCTCTCCTTCTCCCTCACCAGCGGCGAGAACCACTTCGAGCTGAACCAGGCAAGTCTCAGTTTCGAACCCGGCATCCCTTCGGGAAGCAAGGAACTGCACGCCAAGGGCAATGGGCTGCACTGGACCACGGGCACCGAACCGCGCAGCACCTCCCTCGAGTTCCTCGGCAATTGGTCGGCAGGCCTCCTGCGCGATGGGCAGCTGCGCGTGAACGGCGAACCCTGGCTCTTCGTCGAAGAATTGAACCTAGCCGAGACCTCCGCCGGTAACGCCGAGCTCAGCGCCGAGCTCGGCCTGCCCGCCAGCAGCGCGCGCTTGCAGCTGGCTTTCCAAAATCACCTGCTTGGCGCCAGCTTAGTCGTGCGCAGTCTACGCCTAGATGATCTTGCGCGCGGCATCCCGAACGCACCCGACCTCGACGGTCGGGCGAGCATCGAGTTCAAGCTGAAGCAAACACCGGCGGGTATGGAACTCTCGGGGCGTGTGCTCGCGGATGAGTTGCTCTACGACGAATACCTGTTGGGCGATCTGGAGCTGCTAGCCGAGCTCGAAGACGGTCGCTTGAGCTTCCCGAAAGCCCAGCTCGAGCAAGACGGAAGGCTGGTGTTCGATCTCACCGGCAGCATCCCCCTAGCACCCGGATCCGATAGCCTGCTTGCCCTAGGCGAACTCGACCTACAAGCGAAGCTCGACTGGCCGGCCGACCTCGGGCTCGGCCTGCCCGACGGCGCCACAGGCCACTTAGAGCTGGGCGGAACCTGGAGCGAACTGGAAGCGCAAGTCGACCTCTCGGACCTGAGCTGGTGCGCCGGCCTGAGCGAGTCCGTTCAACGCTGCAGCGGCAATCTGCGCGCCACCGCCAAGCTCAGCGACCCCTTCGGCAAGCCCGCCGGAAACGCGCGCATCGATCTATCCGAAGCCTCCCTGCGCCTGCCCGGTATACCGGTCATTGAGGGACTCGCAGGCGCCCTCGTACTCGACGGCCGACGTTTCGTTCTCGAGGACCTGCACGGAGAGTTAGGCGCGGGCCCGATCAAGCTCAGCGGCAGCCTCGACCTCGACGCCGCCGAGCCCTGGAACATCACCCTCAAGGGCAGCAACGCCCTGCTACTGCGCAGCCCCAGCGCGCGCGTGCGCACGGACGCCGACCTGCGCTTCTCCGGCACCCTCAAGGATCCCCTACTGGCCGGCACCCTGGGCCTGCGCCACGTGCGCTTGCACGAGAACGTGGACCTGCTCAGCCGACTGCGCGGCAACTCCAGGCCGGCTTCCCTGCGTACACCCCTGGCCCTAGTGCTGGCCGAAGAAGGCGCACTAGCCGACCTGCGTGTCGACCTGCGCGTGGACATTATCGAGCCCCTCAAGATCAGCTCAAACGTAGCCAACGGCAGCTTGCGCGGTTCCCTCAAGCTGGAAGGGCACGGCAACAGCCTGATCCCGCGCGGCCAGCTCTTCCTGGACCCGAGCACCGTCAGCCTGCCCGGCGGCCGGCTCAAGCTCAGCGGCGGCATCCTGCAGTTCGATCCCGCGCACCCCTTCGCGCCGCACATCGACATCAACGGCGAGGCGCGCATGGCTGGCTATGACATCAGCTTGCACGCCTCCGGCGACGCCAGCGCACCTACGCTCGACCTCTCCTCCAGCCCGGCGCTGCCCGTGGAGCAGGTCCTGCTCCTGCTACTCAGCGGCGAACTACCCGCCGAAGGCGCCGGCCGCAGCACCGCCCAATCCCTGACCGTGTACGTGGCCAAGGACATCCTCGGCCGTTGGACCGGCGGCGGTCTGGACGAGGACGATTCCTGGTTGGATCGCCTCGAGATCCAGTCCGGCCAGGAAGTCAGCCGCTCCGGACTCTCGACCCTCGAAGCCACTTGGCGCCTGGGCTCGGAACCGGAAGACATGGACCGCACCTGGTATGTGGTGGCCGAGCGCGATCGCTATGAGGATGTGAACTTCGGCCTGCGCTTCGTGGTGAACCTGCGGTGAGACGCGCGCATTGGATGGGTCCTCTGGCCTTATCGCTGAGCCTATTCCGGGGCCTATTCCGGGGCCTATTCCTGGGCCTATTCCTGGGCCTATTCCTGGGCGCGTGCCAGTCGGCGCTACCGTGGCAGGGCTTGCCGGAGACGGCGGGCTTTGCCGTGCGCTATGAAGGCCAGGCCCAGCTATCGGAGCGTTCCCTGGCTACGTCCATCGCCCTCGAACTCGAGGACTGGCGCTCCGCAGACTTCGCACGCCCCTACGCCGACGACGCCGCCTACAGCCTGACGCAACGCTACGCGGACCAGGGCTTCGCCGCGGCCAAGGTGAACTTCCGCATCGAACAGGAAGCGGGCCAGCCCCTGCTCATCTTTGAGATCGTCGAGGGCCCGCGTACCCTACTAGAGGGCTTCAGCTTCCCCGGTTTCCAGACAGCCGGGGAGCTCACGGACGCCGACCTGGAGAGCTACTACGAAGCACCGCGCACGGGCTTGACCGGCCGTGGCAAGCAGGTATTCGTGCAGTCCAAGGTGGACGCCCTGCGCAAGACTCTGCTGAACGAGCTGCGCGGCCGCAGCTTCCTCGAAGCGCACGTGGGCCAGGCTCAGGTGACCTTCAGCGAGGATCGACTCCAGGCCTGGGTCAGCCTTGAGCTAACGGCCGGCGCCGCCTATGAAGTGCGCGAGCTGCGCTACGGCGGTTCCGAGCAGGAGCTAGCCGAGGCCGGGGTGGATTGGAAGAGCCTGCGTCAGGAGTTGGGCGCGAGTCCGGACGAGCCCCTGCCCTTCACCCCGAGCATGGTGCACGTGCTACGCGCGCTGCTTCTCTCAGAGCTGCAAGAGGCCGGCTACCCGGACGCGCGCGTGGACGCCCGCGTCGAGATCGATCGCGAGAACCCCGGCGTGATACTGCACGCAAGCGCCACCACCGGTCCTAAGGTTCACGTGTCGAGCGTGCGCATCGAAGGCCGGCGTGCCGGCGGCGAGCCCTTCGTCAAGCGCCGGCTCGAACTACAAGCAGGCGACCTGGCCAAAGCGAGCGCCGTTCGAGACAGCATCTCCCGGCTCTATCGCTCCGGAATCTTTCGCCGCGTGAGCGCCGAACTCGAAGGCACCGGCGAAGAGCGCGAGCTTGTGCTCAACCTGGAGGAACGCTCCTCGCGCGAGTTCTTCGTAGAGCCCGGCTATGGCTCCTACGAGCTTCTGCGCCTGCGTCTAGGTTTCCGCGACCGCGACCTATGGGCCAGCGGCCGCGGCCTGCGCGCAGAAGTCACCGCCGCCGTGCGCTCCCAGCACGCCCTCGTGGGCCTGACGGATCCGGAGCTCTTCGGAGCGCGCAACGCCGGCCACCTAACCCTCGACTACGACCGCCGCGAGCAGCCCTCTTTCACTTCAGTAGCCAGCGGCCTAGGCGCCTTCGTCACCCACGACTGGACGGACTCCAGCCGCCGCGCGACAACCTTTGGTTACCAGTACCGCCGCTCAATCCTGGAGGACGTGGACGTGGTCACCTCGGAGGTGCAAGACGCCATCGACGACCTCTCCCTCTCCGGCCTGCGCCTCAGCCACCGCGAGGACCGCCGCAACCTGCCGCTCTTCCCCAGCAGCGGCAGCTTGCTTGAACTCTCCAGCGAGTGGGGCGACGCCACTCTCGGCTCCGACCTGGACTATGTGCGCCTGACCTTGGCGGCGGCCAAGTACTGGCCCCTCGATTCCGGCCGCGTACTCGCCGCAGGCCTGCGCACGGGCCTGATTCACTCCACCGATGGCTCCCAGACAATCCCTCTGCAGGAGCGCTTCTTCCTAGGCGGCGAAAACTCCGTGCGCTCCTACATGGAGAGCGAGCTGGGCCCCACCGACTCCCAAGACAACCCCATCGGCGGCGAGGCCTTCAGCCTACTCAGCCTCGAACTGCGCCAGGATGTGGGCTCCAGCGGCTGGCAGCTAGCCAGCTTCATGGACATGGGCAACGTCGTCGCCGAGACCTCGAGCTTGGAAGACCTGGACAACTACGGCTGGGCCCTGGGCGTAGGCGTGCGTTACCTGCTCCCCGTGGGCCCCGTGCGACTGGACCTGGGCTGGAACCCCGACGCCCACGAGGACGAGGACAACCTCGTGCTGCACCTAGCAGTGGGGCTCGCGTTTTAGTGCCCGTCCCCAGCCGCAGACGAACGCTCCTGCTGACGGCCGTGACCCTCGTGGCCTTCGCGGGCAACTCACTCCTCTGCCGAGCCGCCTTAGCGGAAGAGCTGATCGACCCCTACTCCTTCACCGCCCTTCGTCTAGGCAGCGGCGCCCTGGTGCTCTACCTGCTCTCGCGCAAGGCCGTCCCCGCCGCACGGGCCACCGCCTGGGACAAGCGCGCCGGCCTAGCCCTCCTGGTCTACGCCCTCTGCTTCTCCGCGGCCTACGTCACCCTGGATGCGGGCACCGGCGCCCTGCTGCTCTTCGGCATGGTGCAAGTCACCATGATCGGCGCCGGCCTAGCCAAGGGCGAGCGCCTGGGCGCCGTCCAGGCTCTCGGCTTCCTCGCAGCCCTAGCCGGCGTCGTTTGGCTCGTACTCCCAGGCGTCTCCGCACCGGATCCCTTCGGAGCCCTGCTCATGTGCGCCGCCGGCATCGGCTGGGGCGCCTACTCCCTAGCCGGACGCGGAGCGCAAAGCCCCACTATCGCCAACGCCCGCAGCTTCCTCCTAGCAGCACCCGCCGCCGCACTCCTGCTACTGCCACTCAGCTCCGAGCTCACGCTCCAGCCCGAAGGCGCCCTACTCGCCTGCATCGCCGGCGCCGGCACCTCCGGCATCGGCTACGTGATCTGGTACGCCGCCCTGCGCGGCCTATCCGCCACCAGCGGCGCCATCGTGCAACTGGCCGTGCCCCTGATCGCCGCCCTCGGTGGGATCACGCTGCTTGGCGAGAGCCTCTCCACCCGCTTCGTCACCGCCAGCGCCCTGACCCTAGGCGGCATCGCCGTGGCGATCCTAGGCAAGCCAGCCAAGCCCTAGATCGCGAGCCGTACCAAGCCCGCGCGCCACGGCACTGCACCTATCCACCCGAGCTTGGCCACTGGGGAATATCCCCCGTCTCGTCATACAGCGGCCAGACAGTTATCGATTCCAGCTCTCCCATGGTTACCCAGCAACTGAGATTCCAGCGCTCGCTTGAGTACTGACGGCAATCAGTGCCCTCCATGTCATCCTCCAAGATGATGTCATCAATACCTGCACGCCTAAATCCATCCAGGAAGACCGGCTCCTGCATGCCAATGAGCTCGCGACCTCCAATGTGAGCCAACGGACTAAACACGTTGATGCCGCTAAGCCGCCCCTCATCGTCCGAATCGAAGTCGAGCTCAATCTGATGCGAGCGATAGCACCATCGCTCCTGAACGACTCCATCACCCCAATCATCGACCTTGACCGAGTTAGGGTCCCCAAATCGCGCTCGCACCACCGCCCGGTCGACCCCTAAGACCAGGTTTCCATAGCCGATCGCCGGCCTAATTACGTGCTCGTTCATTGGGTACAGCGCGCTGGTTACCGACCTGCGTGCGCTCGCGCCCGCGGCCCGTCAGGTCACTTCGCCTTGGCGATGGCCTTCTTGACCCGGATCGTGCTGCCGTCAACGGTCGTGCTGTTCAAGCTCTTCATCGCCGCCTTGGCTTCGCCAGGGTTCGACATCACCACGAAACCAAAACCCTTGGACGTGCCGGTAGCCTTGTCGGACACCACGTCACAGGAATGAACGGCGCCATACTTCTCAAAGAGCACCTTGAGCTCGCCCTCAGTGGTGCTGCGATCGAGATTGCGGATAATGAGTTTCATCGGTAGCTAGGCCATCAGGCGTCGAGTGCGGGGAGAGCGGCCAATCTTACCGCCTTACCAACCACGATTGGGGCGATCAGCAGCGGGATGTGCCCCGTCCGAGCCACAGACTCGTCTGAGCGGACGAAACCCCCGTCACGCAGCTGATTCGAGGTTCTCTCGGATGATCTTGGGGTGGCGCGCAGCGATGCGAAGAAGCGCAAGCGCCGGGCCCTCTGGCTGACGCCGGTCTTGCTCCCAGTTGCGAAGGGTATGGACGCTGATTCCCATCGCCTCCGCGAAGCGAACCTGAGTGAGGCCAACAAACCTGCGAAGCGCGGCGATGTCCTTGCCGCTTTCGAATTTTCCAGCCATCAGGCGCTTCCGCATCCGTGCCGGGATCGCCCGGGCAAGCTGCTCCGGAGTGAGTTCAGGAATGTCAGTCATGCTTGGTCATCCATTGCAGATCGAAATGCGGTGTGCTCACGCCTAGTAGCCCAACGAGCGCTGATGATTCGTGCCATACCTTCCTCCCGTTCAGTCCAGACGACCAGGACGAGGCCGCGGCGTATAGGACCAATGGCGATGAATCGTTCCTCCTCGTCAGAGTGCGCCTCATCGAAGACCTCCACATAGTCGTCGCCCGACGAAAAGAGCGCAGCCGCTTCCTCGAAGGAAACTCCATGCTTTGCCTTGTTAGTGATGCTCTTAACTTCATCCCACTCGATCTGGTCATCATCAAGCATACGCCAATGGCTTACTAAGTCAATGACTTAGTCGGAAAAATGGATATGGCTAGACCTGAAAGCGCGCTCTGCTTCTAGACCCCACCACGCTATGCGCCTCGGAGATAACCGGCCCCTTAGCGATCCGGCCCCTGGAGCCTCCCTAGGCCCGCGGAGCAGACGGCATTGCCCTACGTTTAGGGCTCAGCCCCCCCCTAGGCTTTGCAAAGGGGCGCTAGATCACCACTCGTGACCCGCGGCATCCCAACCTCATTCAACACGCGATTGAAGTCGTTTAGCGTGAGTTTCGATGGCCCAGAGATCTCAATTCCAATCGGTCGCCCATTCGGAGCGAAGTCGATGACCATCCCGGGTTCGATGCTCTGGGTTCTTGCGCTGACGTCACCGCCCTCACCCGGCAGGTAGTAGTACGCAGCAAACGGTCGCCCGAGGTGAAACGTCACTTCTAGATACGGCTGCTTCATTCAACTCCTCCTGCGGCCTGCGCCGGAACCACTACAAACGGACCGATGCCCGGCGGCGATAGAGCCGCCGATGGTCATCATATGACTAGACCGCTGTTCTAGGTGGCCGGTTTCATCCACGGGCGAAGCGCCGAAGAACCAAACCCGCAAGAAACAACCCAGAGCCGTACCTCCCCGTGCGTCCTGCTGTCCGGGTTGCATTCTGGTCGGTACCCGCTTCGGTACTCACTTCAGCAACTCGGACGGTCAACAAGATTGCGCTCTCAGGACTTCTCAGGCTTCGGAGCGCGGAGGATGCTCTTCATCTTCTTCCCGCGTGCCAGCTCGTCCACCAACTTGTCGAGGTACCGCGTCTGCTGCGTCAGCGTGTTGGTGATCTCCTCGACCCGATAGCCACAGATCAGCCCGGTGATCAGGTGCACATTCGGGTTGAGCGTGGCTGCCTTGAAGAACTGCGCGAACGTGAGCTTCTCGTCGATGTGCTTCTGCAGCGCAGCTCCGTCGAACCCGGTCAACCACTCGATCACCTGGTGGAGCTCTTCAACAGACTTGCCCTTCTTCTCGACCTTCGTAACGTAGTGCGGATACACGGACGCAAAGGTCATCTGCGCAATCCGCTCATCGTGGTGGCTTGTGCTCTTCATGTCACCTCCAAGCTTACCGACCATACGGAGCCGCACCAATCGCCGCCGTTTTCCACCGATCTGCCATACATAGCAGCAACATTCCTGCGCTCCGGACCTGACCAAGCGCGTCGTCGCCACTGTTCAGACGAGGTACGACTAGACCAAAGAAAACGGCGGCGATTGGTGCGGCTCCGTATGGTCGCGGCTCCGTATGGTCGCGGCTCCGTATGGTCGCGGAGCGGCCGCCTGCCTGCATCGACTGCTTAGCCGTTACCACCATCGCTCAACTCGCCGACCATAGTCCGCACACCCGAAATGAGCAGCCCCGTGATGACGGTTAGCAGGAACGCGGTCAGGAATACCCGCGTCACCGATTCATAGAACGCGCCACCGCCGGTTCGCCAAATCAGGAAAGCTCCGGCGATCGCGGAAACGATGGCACAGACCAGGAACACTGGGAAACAACACCAGGCGAGCCTCTGAAGTAGTTTTTGAATCTTAGGCATGGCTATCACGGTTGGCGATCAGGGGCGCCGGAAGCGGCGTCCGCCTGCATCGCTTATCTAGGTTGCCCTCATTCATTCGAGGGATACAGTTCGATCTCAAGTCCTGAGTCAAAGATGAGTGCGTTCAAATCAAGGATGTAGTGCGCAGCCATCGGATGGACACGGCTCGCCTAACGGCTAGGGCCGATCAGCGGCGGGGCGAAGCCCCGACCGTATGGAGCGGCTTGTTGGACCGCGGGCATGTGTACTCCATGTCATTGGGAATCTTGAATGATGCCCGTTGCAAGCAGGACGCCAGTCACAACAATTGCCGCGCCGAGAATCCCGTAGAAGATCCGCGCCCCGGTCCTCCCGAACAGCTTCACGAAAGATTGCGCCTTCCGATGGTTGATAAACCAGTCCCAGTCGAAAGCTGCACCGCTGATCGCGAAAATCCCACTAGCTATAAGTATCCATTCCATTCAGTACCTCTGTTTCCTGTTTGTCTAACGGTCTTGCGTTTCAGTGGCGGGCGCGCAGCGGACCGTCCGCTGCAAGCGCTTGTTAGGCGGAGGCCCAGGGATCGTAGGAGCCGAAGTTCCAAACGTGCCCTTCGGGATCGCGGCAAGAGTAGCCCCGTCCCCCATAGTCCTCGTCCCTAATCTCAATCACGATCTCCGCGCCCGCCGCGACAGCTCGGGCATAGTGTTTATCGGCATCGCCGACAATGATGTACGGACTCTGAGATACGGCGCCACCCAGAGCACTCGGCGGCTTCTGAAGATCATCGAAATCGCTCGCTCCCGCGGAACCGAGCATCATCATCCCGTTCCCGAACACGAGCTGTGCGTGGGCGATCGTGCCGTCTTCACCGGGCACGACCAGGTGCTTCTCGAATCCAAACGCCTCGCAGAGCCACGCGATGGCTGCCGCTGCATCGTTGTAGCGCACGGTCGGAATCACCGTCGCGGCTGTGGTCTTCGTGCTGTCGGTCATGGCTCCCTCCTGTGTGTTGTGTCGGTCCAATGCTGCCGCCTAACGACCTGGGCAATCAGCGGTCGGGCGTAGCCCGATCCGTTGCATCATCTGGTTCGTCGGCTTCAATCGTATCAAGGTCAATAACCTCTCGAGCCATGAAGGTAATCGATCCCCAGGATGCCTCGAAGTCCGCGACCTGAACGTTGAGTCCGTCCAACTGCCGTTTGCTGACATCTAGGATTTGCATGCCCGAAGTGGGTTGGGGAAAGCCCTTCTCGACTTCCAGGTTTTGCGGCGACCAGAAGCGGAGTTTTCTGACGGTGTTCTCTCGGCGCAAAAACAGGTCGAGGAACGGCTCGTCGTCCCCAGAGCACACATAGTAGCGCATGTCAATGATGCGGTACTCATGTGGGTGATCGATGATCGGATGAGGAGGGTCGTACGTCATGGTCCCTACTGCCCGTCTAACGTCGTTGCGGTTCAGCGGCGGGCCGCGCAGCGGACCGTCCGCTGCAAGCGCTTGTTAGGCGGTTGCCCGTCAACCGGCAGAAGCTGTTGCTTGTCATGCGACATACCAGGCTGTCAGTGCGAATGGCCGTCGGCGGTCCGGACCGGAGAACTGGCCGACTGGGTGTGCACTACTTTCCACGCGCTGTCCACCCATCGGAAGATGTACGTACCGTGGCCTTGGTTGTGGATGTCCCGCCCGTCGGGGGTGGTCAA
>JBLIOL010000011.1:0-34996 GCA_047639615.1 Planctomycetota bacterium
CCGCGGACACGGAGATGGGGCGGCTCTTGGCCGGAATTGGTGCGGACCTGGCCAATACGCACGTGATTGTGCTCGGAGATAATGGAACGCCGAGGGAGGCGTCTATCGCGCCTTTTGAGCCGGAGCACGCCAAGCTCAGTCCCTATGAGGGTGGCTTGAATGTGGCCATGTTGATCGCAGGGCCGAGCGTGAATACGCCTGGTCGCGAGGTGGGTGCGCTGGTCAATGTCACGGATGTGTTTGCGACCGTGCTCCATATGGCGGGGGCGAGGATTCACGGGCTCCTGCCCGCTAGCTACACCCACGACTCGGTCAGTTTGGTGCCGTACTTGGAGTCGCCCCAGGCCGCGCCGCAGAGGTCCCATGTCTATGCGGATTGGTTCGCGCCGAATGGTCCCCAGGGTATTGGCGACGTGCGGGCTCACCGCATGTTGAGGGGGGAGCGCTACAAGCTGATCGAGACATACGCACCTGTTCGTAGTACCGAGCTCTACGACCTGCTCCAGGATCCCTTCGAGGAGTGCAACCTTGTGCTGGGTCCGCTGCTGGCGCTGAGCCACCTAGATGCCCTGGCGAGCCTGCAGGAACGTCTGGCGAACCTGGTCGACGGCTACTAGTAGCCCTGTAGAAAATGGAGCACCCCAAGCCCGAGGGCTTGGGGTGCATCCAAGTAGCGTGCTAGACGCGAGTGCGTGTAGGGCCCCTTCCTCCTGAGGTCCACGCGGGCCTCTATCAGACTCTCGCAGGGGCCCTGGCAGGGACCGGCGGGTACCCTGCTAATAGGTCCAACGAGGGCTGGCAAAAAAATCGCCACCAAAACCTTAGAAACCTTCGGTCTTGGTGGCGGAGGGGCTCTGGGAGCGCCCTAGGGGGGGCTAGTCCTGGATGTCGTTGTATTCCTTGGGCTTGCGTCCACGGGGGACACGAGCCTTCGGCAGCTTGATGCCCTTGGCTGAGAGGAAGCTCGCGAGGGGCTTGCGTGCGTCGGCCAGAGCGTGGCGCAACACGGTCTGGTCCTCCTCGAGCGCAAGATCCAGAGCTTTGTCAAGCTGGCGTACGATGCCGACGGTCATCTTGACCGAGGCGCTTTGGGTCATTTCACGGGCTGCTGCCCGCTGCTTGACCTCTTCGATCTGGAGTTGGAGATCCGCAATCATCTCCTCCGGGGTGCGACGCTTCCGCCGGGAGCTGTCGCTGGGTGTGGTTTCCGTCATGCTTTGGTTTGTCATCTTGGTGCCCATGTGTGTGGGCCGAAAGTCGAATCGAGAGGCCTGTGATTCTAAATGCGCCTTGGGGATTGGTGCAAGCCGGATAATCTCTCTACCCCTAGGGGTAAGCCGAAACCCCTGATGTTCTTATTGGGCTGGTAATAAAAACCTCTTGCTGGGTGGCACCGGGGCTACTCTATGCCCTTATTGATCTTAGTTCGTAGTGGACGATCCTACTGCAATTGAGACTGTGGTGGCTGGTAATGTGATCTGCGTTCAGATTGCGAATCGGTCACTAGTTGGCCTTTTTTCATGCCTCTCTTGAGCACTAAGCCCTTGGTGGAGACGGTTCCGGCCGATGGGGCGACCCGTTGCGGGCGGGCCCCCCTAAAGAAAACCCAAGTCGACTTCGATTTTGCATATGAAGCTGGCGATGAACTTAAAGTCAGGGATCCAGCGAGGGATCTCATGCTGAACCTACTTTTCATCACAACAATCCTGCTCTCGGATCCTGGGCTTGGCCCGGCGTCGGAGACTCTCTTGGTCGCGAGTACGCGCTCAAACACCGTTACACTCCTAGATGCTGAGGAGGGCGAGCATCAATTGACCCTGCGTCTGGGCGGAGGTCCCGGCGAGATGGCTATCTCGCCCGATGGCTCTGTGGCCGTGGTGGCTATCCCTGGCGATGAGGTTGCCGGTGATTCCATCGGTGTTATTGACCTTGCCCATCAGTCGCTGATGCGCACGATCAAGCTGGAGGGGCCGAGCCCTGGCCTTGGGGAGGGGACCCAGGTCTTCTGGCGCCCGCGTGGGGTGGCCTTCCTGCCCGACGGCGACACCGTGCTGGTGGTTTCAGAGACCGCAGGCGCCCTGCTGGTGATCAGCCTCGAGCGGGCCGAGATCATCGCTTCGACTTCAACGGGAGGGACCCTGCCCCAGCGCGTGGTGCTCTCCCCGGACGGGCGCTTCGCCTTCGTCAGCAACCAGGGCTCAGGCACGATTGGGGTCATCAATCTGTCTCGCAGGCGCCTGGAGAAGACCATCGATGTGGGCGGCGGGCCCAGCGCCATGGCCCTCACACCGGATGAGCAGCAGCTGTGGGTCGCCAACCGCGAGTCCAATTCCATCAGCTTGATCCAGCTCGAGAGCCAGTCCGTGCTGGTGGAGTTCCCCTGCGGATCCCAGCCGAGCGCGCTGACCTTCACCTCCGACGGGGCCCATGCGCTCTGCACGAACATGTCCTCGGGCAACATCTCGATCTTCGACGTGAGCACCCACAAGCCCGTGGGCGAGATCGAATTGCCGCGGGTCTCGGCCGCGGTGGCCGAGCAACGTCCCGGACCCAAGGGCGCCCGCGTGGGCCGCTCGTGCCTGCCGACTTCGCTCATCATTGCGCCTGGGAGCAAGCGCGGCTGGGTCGCCATGAAGCGCCTAGACGCCGTTGCGGAGCTCAATCTGAGCGATTGGAGCGTGATTCGCACCTTCCCGGTCGGGGCTGAGCCCTCGAAGCTGGTCTGGTCGCGCAAGCCGAGCACTCAGGTCCAGGCCAAGTAGACGGCGGCTGGGTAGCCCGGGGAGGCTGAATTCCGTAGCTTGGCGCCCCATGCGGGCCCCAATCCTATGTGCATGTGTGAGCGCTGCGATGCTCAGCGGTTGTCGGATGGATCCGGCCAGTGCTTCCACCCCTGCGGTCCAGCGCGCCACGCGCTCCCACAGCACGGATACCGTGCTACCTGGCGAGATCCAGGTCGAAATGGGTCTGGATTCCAACCCTGGTGAGGGCTTCGACCTACCCATGGGCATCCGCTGGGGCGCGAGCCCGGTGACGGAGTTCTTCGTGTCACCGCTGGCTTATCGGCGCACCGACGGGGCCTCCAATTCAGGCGTGGGCGACATCTACGCCGGCGTGCGTCACCGGCTCTGGAATGAGACCACAAGCACGCCCGCCGTGCTGGTGGAGTTCTTCAGCAAGCTCCCCATCGCCGATTCCGAGAAGGGACTCGGCTCGGGTGAAGCCGACATCTTCGGCGCCGTCGCTCTAGACCGGCGTTATTACGACGCGCTCTACACCCTGTACGGAGAGGTGGGTTTCCTGGGCTCGCCTGGAAGCACCGGCACGGACCTCTCCGTGGCTGGCGCCCTGTCCGCCACACGCCCCTGGCTGCGCGGCCTGGATCTCTTCGCTGAGGTCTCGGGTCAATACGTGCGCGAGCTCGAACTCACCACGCTCTACTTCAGTGGCGGCGCGCTCTACGCCTACAGCCCGACGACCACCATCGATCTCAGCCTAAGCATAGGCATGAGTGATGACGCCGACAGCACACGCCTGATGCTCGGCTTCACACGCAGCCTCGGCAAGCCGCGCCAACGCCCCTCTAACCCTTGACCCAAGACCGCCAAAATTCCATGGATGCCTACGAGTGGATGCGACTGCCCGACAGTCGCCGCAGCGCTGAGCGCGCCCGTCGCGAGGTGCGCCGCGCAGGCGGCGCCGCCGTGCATGCGGATGCACGCATCGCCCAGTTGGAGACTTCCTTGGAGCGCTCCATGGCCATGAATGTGGCGCTCTGGGAGCTCGTGTCGGAGAAGCTCGAGCTAGATTCCGAGGCCTTGGGCAGCAAGCTCTCCGAGCTTGAGTTGCGCACCCCGCCCGCAGAGGGCGAGCGACCCTCCCAGACCTGTGCCTGTTGCGGCAAGGTCAACCGCGGCGCGCGCGTGCGCTGCTTCTTCTGCGGTGACTTCGTCAGCGCGGCGGGTGGCGCTGGGGCGGGCGTGAAGCAGTTGCCGGAAGCCGGCGACGCAGCCGGCGACGCAGCCGGCGACGCAGCCGAGGAATAGGCCCGGTCCGTAGGACTTTGTTGCGGGCAGGGACAGCGCCCACTTTTGTGCGGACTCGGGTACCTTCGGGGCATGAGCTTGCGCATTACGATCCCTCTGCTTCTGTCCTGTATCTCCAGCGCCCGGGCGGATGTCCGCATGCCGGCGCTTTTCGGCGACCACATGGTCCTGCAGCGCGAAACCTCCGCGCGTGTGTGGGGCTGGGCCGATCCCGGTGAGGCGGTTGCGGTTCGTGCTTCATGGTCGGAGCAAGCGGCCTCCACCGTGGCTGCCGATGATGGGAGCTGGAGTGTGCACTTGCAGACTCCCGAGGCGGGTGGTCCTCACACGCTGACGATCCAAGGGCAGAACACGATCGAACTGGCGGACGTGTATAGCGGCGAGGTTTGGGTCTGTTCTGGCCAGTCGAACATGGAGTGGGGCGTGGCTTCCATGAATGACGCGGCTGCGGTGATCGCCGACGCGAACTGTCCGCAGATTCGACTCTTCAACGTGGCTCACCAGACCGCCAAGAGTCCTGAGCAAGATGCGCCCGGTAGCTGGGCGATCTGCACGCCGGAGACGGTGCCGGGCTTCAGTGCCGTGGGCTATGGCTTCGGCCGCATCTTGAACGACCGCCTGCAGGGGGTGCCCATCGGATTGATCGGCAGCAACTGGGGCGGCACCGTGGCGGAGGCTTGGACCAGCGCCGAGGGCCTGAGCGAGTTCCCTGAGTTTGATGCGGTGCTGGCCAAGTTGGTAGCGGAGTCCAAGGAGCCCAAGCCTGTGGACGATCTGCCGGCGCGTCAGAGTGCTTGGTGGGAGCGGTTGAGCTCCAAGGACCAGGGCATGCAGGAAGGCTGGATGGCCGGCGAGCTGCAAGGCAGCTGGAGTGAGGCCTCCGTGCCGCTCAACTTCGATCAAGTGGAGCTGGGCGCGTTCGATGGACTCGTCTGGTTCCGGCGTGAGGTCACTCTTGGTGCGGACCTTGCAGGACAGGATCTGGTCTTCGAGTTGGGTCCGGTGGACGACATGGACATCGCCTACTGGGACGGGGAGCCCCTGGGTTCGACCCAGGTCATGGGCCAGCATCGGGCCCCGCGCGAGTACGCGCTCGCTGCTGAACGAGCTAGCGCGGGAACGCATGTGTTGTGCGTGGCCGCTCTGGATACGGGCGGTGCTGGGATCTTCGGTCAGGCGGGCGGAGAACTGCATGCGCCGCGTGTGCGGGCCGCGAACTTGGAAGCTAGCCAGGATCTCGCAGGTGTTTGGCAAATGCGCGTGGGGTCATCCATGCAGCAGCTGGGGGCTTTCCCGAGCAAGCGAGCGTTCAGCCCAAACACGCCTACTGCGCTCTCCAACGGCATGTTAGAGCCCCTTACTCCCTTCTCCATTCGTGGGGCGATCTGGTACCAGGGCGAGTCCAACCGAACACGCGCGGAGCAGTATCAGCGGCTCTTCCCGGCCATGATCGCGGACTGGCGCCGGCGCTTTGATCAGGGGGACTTCCCCTTCTACTTCGTGCAGATTGCGCCCTTCAACTACGGCGGTGATACGGGCCAGGCGGCGGAGTTGCGCGAAGCTCAGTTGATGACCTTGTCCCTGGCGAATACGGGCATGGCCGTGACGATGGATGTGGGCAACCCCACGGATATTCACCCCCGGGATAAGTGGCCGGTGTCGGCGCGCTTGGCGGACATGGCGCTCAAGAACGACTATGGCTTCAAGCACTTGCGTGCCAGTGGTCCGATCTATGCAAGCAGTGCGCCGGATGCGGGTGCCTTGCGGTTGAGCTTCGAAAATGCGCTCGGCGGTCTCGGGACTTCCGATGGCGAGGCGCCCTCGCACTTCCAAGTGGCGGGCGCGGACCGGGTCTTCCATGCGGCGCAGGCCGTCATCGAAGGAGCGACCATCGTGCTGCGCAGTGATGCGGTGGCGGAGCCTGTGGCGGCGCGCTATGCGTGGGGTGCCGGGGACGAGCCTAACTTGGTGGGTGGCACTTGGAAGCGCTTGCCGGTCTCGTCATTCCGTACGGACGACTGGGTGCGCGGCCAGTAGGGCCGGGCTATTCCGCGGGCGCGGCCGTGGGCTGGCCTTGGTCGTCGAAATACGACCATTGGCCGGTCTTCTGGCCGCGGTCGTAGTGACCTTCCTCGGCCAGGGCGCCGTTTTCGTGCCAGGCGCGATGGGCGCCGTGGGGGATGCGGCCGGCGCTGTTGGAGGCGCTGACGTAGGTAGTCTCCGAGCGCCGGTAGCCGTTATCCCAGTGGGTTTGCATGAGCTGGCCTTGCGGTTGGAAGAAGGCCAGAAGCACTACGCAAAAGGTGCTCACCACGATCAGGATCAGGCTCACCAGCAGCGCTTTGGCGCGCCGGATTTCCGGCGGATCGACGATCGTCTCGTCGTCGTCCAAGCCATCGAGGTCATCGCGTTCTAGGAGGGGCTGCATCAGGTCTTGGAGCTCGCGCGGGTGAGCCTGCGCGCGAGGCTGCCGAGGGCGTGCTCGGTCCAGGTGTTGCGGCCGCCCCAGATGGGCAGGCGGCGGCCGATCAGGGCGCAGCCGTCGAAGAGTAGGAAGCTAGCTAGGAGCTCGTCCTCGTCCTGACTGCGGCGCACGATCTGCAAGGGGAAGGCTAGGTTGCCGAAGACCGGCAGGGCGCCGACCAGTAGGGCCAGCCAGGGTGCGGCGCGGCCGCGCAGGAATTCTTGGGCGCAGCGGAAGGCGGTGTAGACCGTGCGCGCTACGCAGCCACCGAAGAGCCAGACCAGGCCGAGTGCGGCCTCGTCCACGAAGCCGCCGGCGTAGAGCAGGGGCATGGCCACGTATTCGGCGCCCTTGACGAAGGGCTTCATGGCGAGGTGTACGCCGAAGTCGGCCAGGTAGGTGGAGGGGGCATCGCTGGCGGTGCGTGCGCTGAGTTGCTCGGCGTGCTCCGCGCTGAGTTGGCCGCGCGCGTGCCATTGACGGATGCGCAGGCGCACCAGGTCGCGGGCGGCTGCTTCGCGGTAACGCTGGGAGCCGAGGAAGCGCAGGCTTGCGGCTGGCAGGCGGCGCCAAGGCAGGCGCGCGATGCGCGGCCAATGACGCTTGCAGAAACCGACGCCGCGCTGGGCGAGGGCGCGGGTGAGGCGGCGTACTTCGAAGGAGTACCAGGCTAGGGCGTGGCCCTCGTAGTGTTCCGCTTGCCCGGCGTCGAGGCGGCCCTTGGCTAGCTGCGCAGCGATGGCTGCGGCGCGCCGGGGTTGCTTGCGCCAGGCTTCTTGATGGAAGTTCAAGGCCTCGACATCGCGCGCGCAGGCGCCCGCCGTACCGGGTTCGGTGGCGGCGTCTAAGGCGTCGCCGTGGAAGGCCAACCAGTGCTCGAGGCGCTCTACGTCCACGTCGTCGAAGAGCACGCGGCCGTGCTTGCGGCAGAGCGGGAGGTAGGTGCGCCAGAGCGCGCTGATCTGGCCGGGGAAGAGGGCCGGTACGCCGGATTCCAGATCTACCCAGACCCAGGTGCTGCCGCCGTCCTTGGTTTCCTCTAGGAGGAAGTTGCCCAGGGCCACGGGGTTGCCCAGGCCGGCGGGCCAGAGCATGCCGTCGAAGCCGGTCTCGAGCAGGTGTGCCTGCAGCCGCGGGAGCAGGTCCCGGCGCAGGAATTCCGCCTCGCCCAGGCCCTTGGGGCGCAGGGGGTGCGGCAGCTGTGGCGGGCGACCGTTGACCAGCTCCACGTGCAGCTCGTAAGCGGAGTAGCGCGCATCCCAGCCGTGCGAGGAGGCGTAGGCCACGCGCAGCTCGCCCGGGAACCAGAGCTGCATGAGCCGGCTGAGGATGCGCCGGCGCAGGAGCGCGGCGCGCACGGCGTGCTCGTTCCACGCGTAGGGGGCGGCCGAGCCCAGGGCCACGTACTGGACGCAGCGGGTGAGCGCGCCGCACTCGAAGACCTTACGTGCTGTGGGACGGCCTTCGGAGTCCTCGCCACCATAGATGACGCCCGAGGGACCGACCCGCAAGAGGCGCTCGCCGGGGCCCGCTAGAGCGTGCGCTGCGGGGTGATCTGCCAGCAACAGGGCGAGGGGGAGGGCGGCCATCAGGACCTTCTTAGCACGTTCGCGGGCGAAAGCGGTGCTCCAGAATTCAAGTGCCTCCGGCTGACTCCCTCAACCTGGACATAGGGGTTACCCAGCCGGCCGGCCGAGCCGGGTAGACTCCGCGCCCAGGGGCACCCACGGCAGCGGTGTTTCTTACTCCCTGTCTGCCTCGGGGCAGGCATCTCTCGTTACGCCTCTCGGGGCGGGTCGTCTCCTCCATGGGTCGTTTCAACGGCTTCTTTAGCACCGTCGTCGGCATCGCCGCGGTTGCCTTCGCTCTAGTCTGGCTCCGTCGTGAGCCGCCCGCCGCAGCACCTGGCCATGGCCGGCCGCCTTATGTGCTGCCCGTGACCACCGTGAGCGTGGCGCAGGGCGACTTGGTGCCCTTGGTGCAGCTCACGGGAACGGTGCGGTCGCCATCCGCGGCGTCCTTGGCCTTCGCGCGCGGCGGTCGCTTGGTGGAGTTGCTTGCACGCGACGGCGACCGGGTCGAATCCGGTGCGCTCTTGGCGCGGCTTGCGGATGAGGACGAGCGCTTGGGCCTAGCGGTGGCGGAAGCAAACTTGGCCTTGGCTAAGTCGGAGCTGGCGCTCTCGGAGGCCGGTGCGCGTACGGAGGTGCTGGCGCGGCTGGCGGCGGAGCGGGATGAGCGCTTGGCGCAGCAATCCTTGGCAACCCTGGACGTGCAGCGCGGCGAGCAGCTCGTGCAGGACAACTACTTGGCGCGCGCCGAGCAGGACCGCCGCGAGGCGGAGTTGGCTAAGGCCGTCGCACGCGCGGCGGCGGCGGGCTCGAGCTTGACCTTGGCCGAAGCGGGTAGCCGCGTGGAGGACATCCAGATCGCGCGCGCGAAGGTCGCCGTGGCGCAGGCCAGCGTAGACCGCAGCGCGGGAGAGCTTAGGCGTCGTTCTCTGTTCGCGCCCATGGACCTGGTGGTGGTGGAACGCTCCAAGGCCCTAGGTGAGTTTGTGGTGGCCGGTGAGCAGCTGATGCGCACCGTGGATGTGTCCGACCTCGAGGTCGAGCTGGAGATCCCAGCCAACTTCGTGTCACGCTTGGGAGATGCGCCCCAGGTGGTCTTGCGCTCCGATGAAATCAGCGAGCTGCAGTGGAGCGGGCCCATGGACACGCTCGTGCCTGTGGCTGATCCGCGTACGCGTAACTTCCGCGCGCTGGTACGCTTGCCGCGCGATACCTCCGCGGCGAGTATGCTGCGCCCGGGTCAGTTCGTACGTGCCGGCGTTGAGTTAGCGCCCTCCGTGGGCGTGCTGATCGTGCCGGAAGCGGCCGTGCGCCAAGGCCCTGCGGGTTCTGAGGTTGTGCGCGTGAGCGAGAGCGCGCCGGCGGAGGGAGCTGGCGAAGGATCCGGACCGAGCCACAACGCTGAGGTCCTCAATGTGCGCGTCTTGGCTGAGCGGGATGGCATGTTGGCCATCGAGCAAGTGGATGCAGGCACTGGGGCGCCGCTTGCTTCCGGTGACCGGTTGGTGTTGCGTGGGTTAGGCCTAGCCTTTCCCAGGGCGCCGCTCCTGATCCGTGACGAACTGGTGAATAAGTAGGCCTGCTGTGAACCCGATCCCCTTCGCCGTCTCACGGCCCCACACCGTCGCCGTTGCGGGCATCTTGCTGGTGCTCTTCAGCGTCCTCGCCCTGCGCGAGATTCCCATTCAACTCAAGCCCACGGTGGATGTGCCGCGGGTCAATGTGAGCACACGCTACCGTGGCGCGAGCGCCGTGGAAGTGGAAGAGCAGGTCACGCGCGAGCTGGAGGATGTGCTGCAGAGCGTCTCCGGCATGGTGCAGATGACCAGTACCTCGTCCGAAGGTTCCTCCAGCATCGAGCTCGAGTTCAAGCTCGGGACGGACGTGGAGCTGGCCATGGTGGACGTGGTCTCTAAGCTCAGTCAAGTGCCGCGCTTGCCCGTGGAAGCGGATGAGCCCGTGGCCAAGGTGGCTAGTTCAACGGACCGCGAGATGGTGGTCTGGTTCGCAGCGCGCTCGGGCTATCCGGTGGACCAAGCTCGACGCCTGGTGGAGGAGGATGTTGCCGCGCGCATGGAGCGCGTGGCGGGCGTCTCTAGCGTGATGGTGGTGGGCGGCTCCCCGCGGGAGATCCACGTGAGGGTGGACCCGGCGCGTATGGTCGCACTGGGCGTTTCCTTCGAGGCCTTGGACGCGGCCTTGGTGTCGGGCAACCTGAACGTGCGCGGTGGAACCCTGGAGACCGGCGCGCGTCAGTTGGTGGTGCGCACCCTCGGCAAGCGCCTCACGGCTCAGGCCCTCGAGGATCTGATCGTGCTCGAAACCGACTCGGGTAGCGTGCACCTCGGCGACGTGGCGGAGGTGCTCGATACGGTGCGCCGTCGCTCCGGCTTCGTGAACATGGACGGCAAGCCCGCCGTGGGCATGGGCGTGCGCCGTCAGGTGGGGGCCAATGTGGTCTCAATCACCGAGGACCTGATGCGGGTGGCGGACGAGCTCAACGCCTCCTTCTCTCAGCGTGGCGTGGACCTGTACTTGGACACGCTCTTCCAGGAGAAGACCTACATCGACGCCGCCATGGGATTCGTGCGCAGCAATATGTTGCTGGGCGGCTTGCTGGCGGTGGCGGTGCTGCTGATTTTCCTGCGCAACCTGCGCTCGATTCTTGTGATCGCGGTCACGATCCCGGTCTCCCTATTGGCCGTGTTCCTCGTGCTGAAAGGGCTCGATCGGAGTCTGAACGTGATCAGTCTGGCGGGCATTGCCTTCGCCAGTGGCATGGTGGTGGACAATGCCATCGTTGTGCTCGAGAACGTCTTCCGACATCTCGAGATGGGCAAGTCGCCCAAGGAAGCGGCGGTGGACGGCGGTCGCGAGGTCTGGGGCGGCGTGCTCGCCAGCACTCTGACCACGGTGGCGGTCTTCGTGCCAATTCTGATTCAGCAGGACGAGTCGAGCCAGCTCTTCAAGGACCTAGCCCTGGCCATTTCGGCGGCGGTCTCGCTGTCCCTCGTGGTAGCACTCAGCGGCGTGCCGGTCATGAGCGCGCTGCTGTTCAAGACGGTTCCGGAAGGGCAGCGCAAGACAGGCATCGGCCTGGGTCCCTTGGGCTGGGCTTACGATCGTTTCTGCAAGCGCTTGGAGCGCCCGCGACCTGGGGGCTTGGGCGTCAAGATCGGCTTCGTGCTCGTTGTGTTAGCCATGTCCCTGGTGACCTTGACCCTGGCGCCGCCGGCGGGCTACTTGCCCACGGGCAACCGCGCCATGGTGATGTTCTTCGCGAGCCCGGTACCGGGTACGAGCATCGAGGCCGTGGCGGAGAACTACAAGCCTTTCGAAGAGTTCGCCATGGCGCAGCCGGAGTTCGATCGCATGTTCGCGGTCTCCGGTGGCTTTAACGGCGGCGGCATCGTGCTCAAGCCTGAGTACTCGGATGCGAAGAGCATCGCGGCTTTTCACAGCAAGCTGTTCTATGGCATGTCCTTGCCGGGCTGGCAGTTTTTCGTGCCCGTGCGTTCGAGCATCTTTCAGGACCCGGGCAAGCAGTTTGAAGTGGAGCTCTCCGGACCCGATTTCGAGGCTCTCGGAGATGCGAGCGGCCGACTGCAGGAACGGCTCACGGCTCTGCCGGGTGTGACGAGCGTGCGCTCGAGCTTAGTGCTCGGACGTCCTGAGTTGCGCATCAAGGTAGACGAGGGGCGCGCCAAGGATCTGGGGCTTTCCGTAGCCGCTGTGGGTCGCGTGGTCGAGACCGTGTTGGCCGGCCGTCGCTTGACGACTCTGATCGATGCAGGCCGCGAGGTGGACGTGAACCTGGTGGCGGATCCGGATGAATTCAACTCGGTGACTGCCTTGGAGGGATTGGTATTCCTCGGGCCGAAGGGTGAGGAGGTCACTTTGGCCAGCTTGGCCACCGTTCAGGAAACCACGGGGCCCGTGTCTATTCGTCGATTGGAGCGTGAACGCAATGTGCTGCTCACGGTCAACATCGCCGAGGATATGCCGCTGCAAACCGTGGTTGACAGCGTTCAGGATGAGGTCTTCCCGACGCTCTCTGCGGAATTGGGCGCGAGTTACACGCTGGGGGTGGGCGGCAGCGCTGACAAGCTCAAGACGACCTTGGACGCTCTGACCGGCGGGCTTGGGTTGTCTGTGCTGATCGTCTACCTGCTGTTGGTTTCGCTCTTCCGCAGCTGGTTCGGACCGCTCGTGATCTTGGTGACCGTGCCTCTGGCCCTGTCCGGTGGCATCCTCGGCATTCGCTTGGCTAGCTACTGGACCGATGGTCTGGCGGCCTTCGATGTGATCGCCATGCTCGGATTCGTGATCCTGGCAGGTTTGGTGGTGAACAACGGCATCTTGATCGTGCACCAGGCCGGCAACCTGCGTGAGGCTGGCGTGCATCCGCGCCTGGCCTTGGCGGACAGTGCGCGCTCACGCTTGCGGCCGATTCTGATGAGTGTCGTGACCACGGTCTTCGGCATGTTGCCCCTGGCCATCGGCGGCGGCGCCGGCGCGGAGCTCTACCAGGGCTTGGGTGCGGTGCTCGTGGGCGGGCTCGTGGTGAGCACGATCTTCACGCTCTTCCTGGTGCCAGTGCTCTTGAGCATCGGACAGGATCTGAAGCGCACGCCTGCGGCTCCGGCCGAGGCTGCCTAGAGATCGAGCAGCTGCAGGGCCGACTCGAGCAAGGCTCGGGTCGGTTCCTGTGGGGCGCCGGCGGTGCTGCGCAGAGCTTGCGCTAAGGAGACGGTCGGCACGTTCCAGTGGGATACGCTGATCCGAATCTCTCCCGGCTCGCCCGCGGCGCTCAGGTCTTCGGCCCGGCGCCAGGCGAACGGCAGGCTGAGGCTCTCGATCAAGGCGGCGCGCTCGGGTGTGGGCGTGGCGGCGTGCAGTGCGCGCAGGCCGTCCAGCAGATCGGCGTGGGCCGCATGATCGCCGGCGCCGGGCGCGAAGAGTGCTTGGATCAGCGCGCGCTCGTGACCGATTGCTAGGAGTCGATCCAGTTGGCGCTCGCGTAGGGGCCGCACCAGACAAGTGGGATTCCGCAGGCTAGGGCCTTGGTCGCCGCCGACGAGAGGCTTGTCCGCGGCAACCCGCTGGAGCAGCAGGTCGATGGGTGCGCTGACCGGCTGAGTCACAGGGCTGACACAGGCGCCGAGGAGCAGCAAACCGAGTAAGGCGTGGCGGAGCATCCGTCCATCCTTGCCGCATCTTGCCCGGGCAGCTAGTAAGCTTGCCAAGCGTGGACGTAGATGAGACACAGAGCGAGCCGCGCGGCTGGCGGGTGGGGGCGCCCCTGCTGGCTCTGCTGATCTGTTTGCTCAGCGCTGGACTGCGTTATGAGGCTGCGGTTGAGCATCCGGCTTTTGACCGCTCCGCGCCCGAATCGGTGCTGCGTTCGGACCCGGCGCTGCTCTACCAGCTTGTTCAGGAAGTGGTAGAGGCCGGCGGGACTCCCGAGAATTGGGACGTGGAGCCGCGCTTGGCGTGGCCCGAAAAAACAGACGTGCCGGCCACCTATACGGTGGGGCAGGAGTACCTGGTGCTGGCGGCGCGGCGTTTGCTCGGGGATGGGACGCCCTTGCATGTGTTGGTGGTGCAGGTCATGGCTCTGATGGCTGCCTTGGCTGGCATGGGGGTGTACCTGCTCGCACTCGAGCTGACGGGGTCTGCGCGCTGGAGCCTCTTGGCCACGCTCTTCTACGCGACCTTGCCGGCTTCCTACCGCACCATGGGCTTCGTGCTCGTGCGCGAGGACCTGGCACTGCCGATCTTCGCCTTGCACCTAGGGCTCGCCTTGCGCGCGGTGCGTACGGATCGCATTTGGGCCTGGGTTGCGGCGGGTCTGAGTCTCGGCGCGACCATGGCCACCTGGCACGCTGGCGGAATCCTCGCGCTTCTCGAGATGGGCGTGCTAGTGCTGGGGGCCTTGCTGCTGAACAAGCACCCACTGGCATCGCGGCGAGCGGTGTTCGGTTTGGGGGCCTTCCTGCTGGTGTGCGTCTTGGTTCCGGCCTTGCGCTCCAAGGGAGCAGTCTTCGACCTGCCAGCACTGTGTGCGCTTTGCTTGGTACTCGGCAGCTATGCGGGGGCCACGCGCCGCACGGGCTTCATCGCGGGCGGCCTAGTGCTGGCTGGATTCATGCGCTACTTGGTTTTCCCCAGCGAGGACATGGGGCATGTGACCCAGGTTCTGGCGGGTAAGTTGCTGCACCTGGGCGTACGCCCCACAGATCCGGAGCTGCTCTCCTTCGAGGCGCGCATGATGTGGCAGGGGCCCTTCGCGACGCTTAGCTCGGGCGCGCTCTGGAATTTCTTTCGGGTGGCCTTGCCGTTGATTCCGCTCTTGGTGCTGTCCACCCTGCGCACGAAGCAGCGCGCGCCTGGGGAGCTGTTCCTAGTGGCGGTGCTGTGCACCGGTTTACTCCTGGCCTGGATGGCCCAGCGCATGGTGGTACTGCCGGGTTTGGTGCTGCCGGTGCTGCTCGCTCTGGGTGCGAGGCGCGCGGTGGCTAACTCCGCGCGTCCCTTCGGTAGCTTGGGAGTTTCGGCGCTGGTGTTCTTTCAGTTGGTGATCTTCGCCGGTTGGATCTCTACGGCTGACTTGCCCTGGTACAACGCGGCCCGAGCAGGGGCCACGGCCGAATTGGTTGCTGCCGTGGACCAGCGGGTGCCGGATGAGGAAGCCATCGCCGCCGATTTCATGCTCAACCCCGTGCTGCTGGCCAGCTGCGGGAACCCCATGGTGCTGCAACCCAAGTGGGAACGCCGCGCCGCGCGCGAGCGCGTGGAAGCCTTCTGGACCACGGCCTTCCGCGCAGGGCCGCAGGCCCTGCGCAAGCTCTTGACCGAGCGCTTCCAATGCCGCTGGTTGGTGGTTGACCGCAGCATGCTCGGTGGTATGTACGCTTCCCTCTATCTGGCCGGATTGCCGCGCGGCGCCGGCTTGCCCCCTGGATCGGCCGTAGAAGCTCTGTGTGCAGACACCCTGGTCGCTGGCAGCGTGCCAGGCTTTGAGCTCATCTGGTCAAGCACCACATCCAATGGGGCGTCCGGCCTCTATCGTTTGTTTCGAATCACGCCCCCCTAGACTGAGTCCTCCATGAAACAACTCGCCCTGCTCGCTCTATTCCTTCCGGTGGTGGCCTGTGCCACGCCTTCGAATGCTCCCCAGCAGACTAAGGGTCCAAAGACCCTTGCGGCGGTGGTGGGTAAGGCCGAACTGCGCGCGGGGTTCCTCGACCTGTGGGTGGATGCGGACCAGGGCAAGGTTTGGTTGAACCTGCCGGCTGCCGATGACGCGGGCATCTTCACGGAGTGTCTGTATGTGCACGGCCTGCGTCGCGGGCTTGGTTCCAATGACGTGGGATTGGATCGCGGGCAGTTGCAGGGGCCGGTCCTCGTGCGCTTTAAGCGCGCGGGGAAGCGCGTGTTCTTGGAGCAGCCTAACTTGGACTATCGCGCGTTGGATGCGGGCGTGGACGAGGAACGTGCGACTCAGGAGTCCTTCGCTGCTTCGATCCTGTGGTCGGCGCCTATCCTGGCCGAGAAGGATGGCCGCGCGTTGATCGAGCTGACTCCCATGCTGCTCATGGATTGGCATGGGGTGGCGAGTACTCTGCAGCGCAGCGGTCAGGGCGGCGGCTGGCGCGTAGATGCGGAGCGCAGTGCTCTAGAAGCGCACGAGGTGCGAGCCTTCCCGGACAATGTGGAGTTGGAGGCGCTGCTTACATTCGCCGGCACAGCGCCCGGTCGTGAGGTGCGCTCGGTGACGCCTAGTTCGAACTCCGTGAGCTTGATCCAGCACCAGTCCTTCGTACGGTTGCCGGACGCTAGCTACTCGCCGCGCGAGCACGATCCGCGCATGGGCGCGGGAACTACGGGCTTTGCGGACTACGCCAGCGACTTGGCTGATCCCTTGAACGTGCGCTGGGTCAACCGGCATCGGCTTGCGGCCGGCGAGCCCCTGGTCTACTACGTGGATAGCGGCGCTCCCGAGCCCCTGCGCAGTGCTCTGGTGGAAGGCGCAAGCTGGTGGAGCGAGGCCTTCACCGCTGCTGGCTTCCCGGGGTCCTTCGAGGTGCGCGTTTTGCCCGACGGTGTGCATCCCCTGGATGTGCGCTACAACGTGATTCAATGGGTGCATCGCTCCACCCGCGGTTGGTCCTATGGCAACAGCATCGTCGACCCGCGCACGGGCGAGATCATCAAGGGTCATGTGAGTCTGGGCAGTCTGCGCGTGCGCCAGGATCGCATGCTCTTTGAGGGTTTGCTGGGAGCAGCGGGAAGCGGCAAGGGTGGGCCTCTGGATCCGGTGGAGCTCGCCCTCGCGCGCATTCGCCAACTATCGGCTCATGAGGTGGGCCACACCCTCGGCCTCTCCCACAACTTCGCCGCCAGTACCTACGGCGAGCGTGCCTCGGTCATGGACTACCCCGCGCCCTTGGTGAGCCTTGATCGGCAGGGGGACATCGATGTGTCGAAGGCCTATGGCATTGGGCTTGGAGCGTGGGATGTGCATGCCATTCGCATGCTCTACGGCCAGCCCGCTGCGGGCGCATCCGATGAGCAATATCTAGCGCCCTTGCTGGCGCGCGTCGGTCGCCACGACCTGCGCTTCTCAACGGATAACGATGCGCGTCCGGCCGGCGGGGCGCATCCCTACGCGGCGCTTTGGGACAACGGCAGCGACGCGCCCTTGGCCTTGAACCAGAGCATGGCCGTACGCGCCAAGGCCATGGCAGATTTCGGTCTGCACTGCTTGCCCACGGGTTGGCCCGTGGGTTCCTTGCAGGAGGTCTTTGTGCCCGTGTACATGCACCACCGCTATCAAGTGGAGGCGGCGGCCAAGTGGGTTGCGGGCGTGGACTACGATCCGGCGGATCGCGATTCACAGACTATTGCGCAGAGCAGCGTGCCGGCCGCGGATCAGGAGCGTGCGCTTGTGGCCCTGCTCGCGACACTGGAGCCGAGCACCCTGGACATCGACGATGCGGTGCTAGCGCTGTTGCTTCCGGGTGCGCCCGCGGGCCTTGGCAATGGCGAGCGCTTCGAGGGGCGCGCGGGTTTGACCTTCGATCCACTCGAGGCAGCGGCTACGGCCGCTGATGTGACCTTGACGTACTTGCTCAACACCGAGCGAGCCGTGCGCCTGGTAGATCAGCATCGGCGCGATAGTAACTTGCTCGGCCTTGGCGCGGTGATCGAGCGTTTGGCTACGCATGTGTGCGCGGACACTGGCCAGGAGGATGCGCGTGCTTTGGCCGTGCGCGAAGTGGTGCAGGAGGCCGTTATTAGGCGCTTGATTGGCTTGGCAGGCAACGCCTCGGTGCCGGCCCGGGTACGCGATCGGGCCATGCTCGGGCTTGGTCAACTCCAACGCGGTGCGGGCGGCCAGCTCCTAGGTGGAGCCGGGGCTGTGCGACGGATCCAACGCTTCTTCGATCGACCGGCACCTGAAGAGCAGGCCCCGGCCCGTGCCGCAGGCCCGCCTCCGGGATCGCCGATCGGCTGCTGCGCTGGCTTCTACTCAGCTGCGCCGCGCCGATAGAGCCAGACGTATCCGCTCGTCTTCTTCTCGTGGCGCTTGTAGTCGCCCACCAAGAGGTCCAGGTCGCCGTCTCCATCGAAGTCGGTGGCTTGGACCTGGGTGCGCAAACCGGGTGTGCCCGGCTCGTCATTGCTCTTGGGTACCAGCTGGGTGGGGGCGTCGAAGATTGGGTTGCCCGGTTCGCCGAGGTTGATCCAGAGCTGCACGCCGCCGAGCTTGCTGCCTGAGAGCAGGTCGAAGAGGCCGTCGCCGTTCCAGTCCGCAACGCTGGGCATGGCATAGGCGGCTTCGACCTGCATGTCCACCTCGTCCGCGAGGATGACTTCGTTCTTGGTGGACCAGAGCGGCTTCTTGGCCGTGCCCTTGTTACGGCGCAGGAAGATGCGGCCGCCGTACATGCCGAGCACCAGGTCCAGGTCGCCATCGGCGTCCCAGTCCACGGCCGTAGCTGAGTTGCCGTGGGCCCTCGGGTGCTCGCTGCGATCCTGCTCCACCCAATGGCCGAGCTCGTGGTCCCAGTACTTGCCGGCCACGAGCTTCTCGCCGTCTTCATCGAGAACGGCTATCGGCGCCAGGAACTGGTCCACGCCCTTACCCGGGAGCCAGAAGAGTCGCCCGCTGAAGGAGCCCGCCAATAGATCTTGTACGCCATCGCCATCGAGGTCCGCTAACTGCGGACCGATGCCGATGCATCACCAGTTGTCGACGGTGATCTGCTCCCCTTCAGCTTCCAGCAGACCCTTAGCCTCGAAGCGCGGATCGCCGTCCTTGGCCACGTTTACGTAGACCTGGATGTGCCCTTTGTAGTTGCCCACCAGGAGGTCGGCCTTGCCATCGCCCGTGATGTCGGTGAAGAGCGGACCGCTGTGGCCGTTGTAGACACCTGAATTGATCAGGCCCGTATCCGCCCTGAGTCGCACGGGAGGCTGCAATTCCTGGCCGTCAGCGTGGGGCTGAGGACCAGAGATGACGCCCAGCAAGAGGGCCAAGGTGATTGCGATTTGCATCACCCCACCATACGAGCCCCGGGGAAGCGTGGGGATGCGCTACCCTGGCTGGCAGATCATCATGCGCCTCTTTCCCATCGCACTCCTACTCACCACTTCCCTGGCCCAGGCTCAAGTGGGCGATGCACCGCGCCGCCGCGTGCGGTACCTGCCGACGCCGCAGACAAACTTGCTGCGGGAGGCACCGGCCGTTCACGGGCGGCAAGCCGAGTCAGGCATTCGGCCGGTGATCATGGTCACCGGTTACTGGGCTCCGACCAACGGCATGTTGCGCGCGTTTAGCACCAGCCCGGTTCAGAACCCGGTGGGTTGGATCGGCGAGAATTGGGAGGGTCGTGGATACGACATCCACGCCTACTTTCCGGAGTTCCCGGCGGGCAGTGGCGGCCAAGGGATGGGCGACCTAGAGGTGGACTATCAGGATACAACCGCCGACTTCAGGCCTCTGGCAGACGGCGTTGACCCGGTGGCCATTGTGACTTTTAGCCGAGGCTTGACCGATGAAAGTTGGGAGGTGGAGTTCAATCAGCGCAACCTCGTGACTTGGATCGATGACTACACCGCTCCGTTCCAGCCCACGCCCGCGCCGCCGGACGCCAGCAAGCCCGCAGGTCACGTGCGCATCTCTACCTTACCTGTGCAAGAGATAGCGGACTTCGTGGATCTAGCCAACCTCGGCGTAAACCCCTTCGTCAACTTCATGGGCAACGGCGGCGGCTTCCTTTCGGAATTCGTGGCCTACCAGGGCGTTTGGTATCAGGGCGATCACACGGATCCCATGCTGCCGGATTGGTGCCTGGCCGCCGGTCATGTGCATGTGGGCGGGCTCAACAACCTGCTCACCTCCAAGCGCGCCACCAAGGCCACCTTGCGGCGTCTGATCCACTACGTGGACAATGCCCTGGACAGCGAAACCGGCCAAGCGCAGTTCTTCTGCGAGGCAGCCGCCAACTCCACCAACATCGGCGCGCAGTTGACCATGACCGGTTCGGTTTCCCTGGCACGTAACGACCTCGAGTTGATCGTGACGCATGCCATCACATCCAACTTCGGACTGCTGTTCTATGGCCCGGGTCAGCAAACGCCGGCCCTCTTTGGCAACGGTAGTCTGTGCGTCAGTGGCCCCTTGCACCGGGTCCTGCCCGCGACTGTCGCGGGGGTCGGCGGCTTCGTGAGCCTCCCGCTCGATTTGCAGAGCGCACCCTTCAACGCCGGCAGCGGCGCGATCACCACCGGCTCTAGCTGGTTCTTCCAGTACTGGTACCGCGACCCGGCAGCCGGCGGCGCGGCCTACAACGCCAGCAGCGCCCTGGGCCTGACCTTCCTTCCGTAGAACGCCGCTGGGCGAATGGCGCTAGCAGCCCGCTTAAAAAACAGCGACTTGTCGCTCGGCTCCCACGAAGCGCCTGGCTGCGTTGCCAGGACCCCCAAGTATCCACCACTATGGGGGGGACCCGTCGCCTTGCCAGACGATCCGTGGAAACCAATCGCTGGGCCGCTGTTTTTTAAGCGGCCTGCTAGGTGCCGCGGGTGAGGGCGCCGAGCTATGGCGATCTGGGTCAGGCACAAATCGCCATAACTCGGCATCGCTCTTCTTGGGTGGCTCGTCTCCAGCTAGCCTGTTGCTCATGAAGCAGCTCCGCGCGATATGGTTCTTGTCTCTCAGCCTTGCCCTGCTGGTGCGGGGGTATGCCCAGAAGCCGGCGGATGCGCTGCCCACGGATAGCTCCAGGCCCAACGTGCTTTGGATCTATGTGGAGGACACCAATGACTGGATGTCTTGCTACGGCGACACGCTGATCCAGACACCGAATATCGATGCGCTGGCGGCGCGCGGTACGCGCTTCACGCGTATGTATATGCCGGCCGGGGTCTGCAGTCCGACGCGCTCCGCGATCATCACGGGCATGCACCAGACCAGCATCGGTGCGCACCAGCACTACAGCTCGGTCGAGGTCTGGCGCGGGATTGAAAGCGATGTTTGGGATCCCAACTACTTGGGTGTGCGCACGATCCCGGAGATCCTGCACCTAGCGCGCTACTACACCTTCAACAAGGGCAAGCTGCACTACAACTTCGTCTACGACATCGATCGGCTGTACGACAGCCAGGTGGGCAAGATGAACTTTCAGGGTGCCAAGGGCGGCGCCTGTTGGAATGGTAGGGGCGAGGGACAGCCCTTCTTCGGCCAGATTCAGATGACCGGCGGGAAGACGCGCACCAAGCCGGTGGTGGATCGTTCAGCGGTCTTCGTGCCGCCCTACTATCCGGATCATCCGGCTATCCGCGAGGCTATCGGTCATCACTACGACACGATCCTGGACCTCGATCGCGAGGTAGGGGATATCGTTGCGGCACTCAAGCGCGATGGCTTGTTTGAGAACACCGTGATCGTGTTCTTTACGGACCATGGCATGTCGCTCATGCGGCACAAGCAGTTCCTGTATGAGGGCGGCATCCGCGTGCCGTGCATTATCGCCGGGCCTGGTATTCCAAAGGGCGTTGTGCGCGACGACATCGTCAGCGGCATCGACCTGAGCGCGACCACCTTGTCCCTGGCCGGGGTCAGCGTGCCGCCGCATATGCAGGGGCGGGATATCTTCGCGGATGACTACCACCGGGATCACTTTGTCGCGGCGCGCGATCGTTGTGACTACACCATCGACCGTATCCGCGCGGTGGTCACCGAGCGCTACAAGTACCTGCGCAACTTCATGACCGATCGGCCCTACCTGCAGCCGCAATACCGTGATGCTCGGCCGGAAATGAAGGCCATCAAAGAGCTGCAGGCCGCCGGCAAGTTGAACGCGGTGCAGTCCGCCTTTGCTGGGCCCCTGCGGCCGGCGGAGGAGCTTTACGATCTCGAGGCGGATCCACACGAGACTCACAACCTGGTGCACGACCCCGAGCACGCCCAGGTACTCGCCGAGATGCGCCAAAGGCTGCAGACCTGGATCCTGGAGACCGACGATCAAGGTCGTTTTCCCGAGTCGGACGAGGCTCTTCGGGCAGCCTTGAAGCGCTGGGGGGACAAGGCCGTCAACTCGGAGTACGACCGGGTGCGCTAGGGAGCTTGTCAGCCAGCCCGGACCGAAATCTCACAGCCCTTTGCAGCATTCGAACCTCTGCGGGGCTCAGGGCTGGCGGGCCTGGCCCTAGAATGCGCCGGTCTATTCGTCCCGGTGTGTTTCCCAGCAGTCCATGACCCTCCGCTACCTTCTATCACTTGCGGCACTAGCCGTTTCTCCGTCCATCGCCACCGCCGTCCCCCAGGATGTGCTCAGCCCTGCCACGCAAGCGGCTGGAGGTTTGGAGGCCGGTTTGGCTTCGGTCAATGCGGACACCCTGCGGTCCGACATCTTCTTTATCGCTTCGGACGAGATGGGAGGGCGCGATTCGCCTTCGCCCCAGCAGCGCATCGCTGCGCGCTACATCCGCGCGCGGCTCATGCGCATGGGCTGGGAGCCGGGTTGGAAGGGCAGCTACTTCCACCCCTACACCCTGCCCCAGTGGAGCATGGACCTCAGCCAGACCGGCCTGACGGTCAAGGACGGCAAGGACGAGTGGAGTTTGGTACTAGGCACCGACTACTTCCTCCATTCGAGCTCTGGAGCTATCCGCGACGTTGCCGGCGAAATGGTTTGGATCGGCGACCTCACCGAGGCGGATGCTGATGACTTCAAGCTCGATGGCCGTTGGGCTGTGGGCACGGCCGATCGTCTTTCGAGTCGGCGCCGCAAGGCCTTTGCTAGTGCCGGTGCCGTAGGCGTCATGGTGTTGCCGCCGAAGGACGCGGAAAGCACCGTGGCCGATGCTCAGGCTCGGACACACAAGAGAATGATTACGCCCAGCCTGCGAGGTAGTGCGAAGGCTTCAGAGTTCGCCACCCTGCTACTAACGGAAACCACTGCCAAGCGTCTCACCAAGGCAATGGGCCGCGTGAAGCCGGGCAAGGTGCTCAAGATCAAGGCGCACGAGACCTGCGTCATCGGTCTCGAGGAAGCGGAACTCGAGAACGTGATGGGCCTCTGGCCCGGGTCCGATCCCAAGCTGCGCAATGAGGTGATCATCATCTCCGCTCACTACGACCACGTAGGCGAGCGCGACAATGGCGACATCTACAATGGCGCGGACGACAACGGCTCCGGCACCACCGGACTGCTGTCCCTGTGCGAAGCCCTAACAGCCTACGGCCCCATGCGCCGCACGATCATGCTGCAGTGGGTCTCTGCCGAGGAGAAGGGCCTCTTGGGTTCGGCTGCTTGGACCAAGGATCCGTGGTTGCCCGAGGGCATGGAAGCTGTCTGCAACGTGAACATCGACATGATCGGGCGCAACGCTGGCGACGAGCTCAACATCACGCCGACGAAGGATCATGCTGAGTATTCCTGGCTGACCCGCGTGGCTGAGGCGCACTCCCCGGAGGAAGGCTTCCCCAAGCTCGGCAGTGCGGACGACTACTACTGGCGTTCCGACCACGCCAACTACCGCAAGAACATGAATATCCCCGTGGCCTTCCTCTTCGCCGATGTGCACGAGGACTACCACAAGCCCACCGACACCGCGGACAAGATCAACATCGATAAGATGCGCCGCGTGGTGCGCCTGGTCGTGCGTATCTTGGACGACCTGCAGGGCGATAAGCTGGGCAAGTGAGTGCCGGTCGACTCACGGATGAGCCAGCGCGCCCTCCCTCGCCTCCGGCGGGCGAGGGCGCGCTGGCTTTCCAGGCGAATTCCCTGCGGATTCTCTTACAATGGAAACGTCTGAGTCCCTGGCCCGTACGTCCTTCTCATGAGCTCCACCCTCGATCGGCCCCTGGCCGACCTACGCCGCCGGCAATTCCTGGGGGGATTCGTAGGAGCGCTGGGGCAATGGTTGCAGATCGGCTTGTTTGCCCTGGGAGCAGCCTGCTTGCTGCTGCGGCTGACCTTGGGCTATGAGCCAAAGGAGCTCAGCCCGGTGTTCTGGGCCTTGCTCTTGGTCCTGCCTGGCGCTGCTTGGATGGCTCGCGCAGGCCTGTACCGACGCGATCAAGGCGCCGCTTGGTTGGACGTGGCGGCCGGAGCGGACGGCAGTTTGGTGACGGAGGACGAGCTTTCGGATCCTAGATGGCGCGGGCGCGCGGAGGCGGCGATCGGCCGCGTGCGTAACTACCCCGGGCCGGACTGGAAGCCGGCTGTTCGACGCGTCTTGCCGGCCCTGATCTTTGCCTTGGCGGTGATGCTTGTGCCGATCGCGAAGCCCACGGTAATGCCGTCGAGCCTGTACTCGGGCGCCTTGGCCGACCTTGAAGAACAGCTCGAGACCCTGCAAGAGGAAGCGGGTCTGGAGGAGGAACGCGCGGAAGAGTTGGCCGAGCACATGGAGCGTCTCGCGGAGGAGGCCGAGCAAGGCCACGATCCGGAGGCGACCTTCGAAGCCATGGATGCCTTCGAGAGTGAACTCGCGCGTCAGGCTGAGGAAGCTGCGGAGGCGATGGAGCAGGCCTACGAGGAGTTGGCCGCCGGTGAGTCCGAGTCGGCGGGTGGCGAGCAGAGTGCGGAGTCCTTGCAGTCGGCATTGGAGCGCTTGAGTTCAGCGGGATTGGAGCCCTTCCCCATGGATGAGCTTGAGAGCATGGAGCTACCGGAGGGCATGGAGTGGCCCGAGGGTCTCGAGCTCGACGCGGAGATGTGGGAGAAGCTCGGGGAGCTGCCCGAGATGGATCCGGAGTTGGCCAAGGCCTTGAAGGAGGCCATGAGTCCCGCCCTGCGCAAGGAGATGCTCGAGCGCATGCAGCGCTTGGCGGATGCGGGTTTGCTCAAGGGCATGCAGGGCCGACTTGCGCGTCTCGAAGACCTGGCCAAGCTGGCCGAAATGGGCGAGTTCGAGATCTGCGAGGAGTGCGCTAAGGGAGAGCCGTGAAAGGACTCCAAGAGCGGCCAGCCGTGAGCTGGTGGTGGTGAGGGGCGCGTGACGCTCCATATGGGCATGCAGGCTGTACCTGGCTACGGCGTGAATCGCGGTCCTGGCGAAGCGCCCATGTTCTGGGGCGATGAGAGCGACGAGCACTCCGCCCAATTTCAAACCGAGCTGCTGCCCCTAGATCCGAGCGCGCTAAAGGATGCGCAGCTGATCGGAGCCGGGCGCGCTACACCAGAACTGCGCGGTTCCGGTGAAGATGCGGGCCTGCGAGAGGTATCCGGTTCGCCGGGATCCGCTACCACCCGCCGACGTCTATCACCCCGCCACCGACGTGCGGTGGGGACCTTCTTTAATCAAACTCAGAAGGACCGCTGAGCGATTCGCTCTCGGTCCAGCTCGTACCAGCCTGCTGCACAAATGACAACCAACCCCACCCTGCTCTCGCCCGAGTCGGTGGAGTCCGCTCAAGCACGCGCCCAGCGCGTGGTGGATGGCTTGAACCGGGCCCTACTTGGTCAATCGGAGCTTTGCCGTTTGGTGGTCGTGGCCTTCCTGGCCCGCGGTCATGTGTTGCTCGAGGGCTTGCCTGGATTGGGCAAGACCGAGCTGGTGAAAGCTCTCTCGGGGCTGCTTAGCCTCGACACTAGGCGCCTGCAGTTCACACCGGATCTGCTGCCCGGGGATGTGACCGGCGGTCATGTGCTCGAGGACCAGCCCGGCGGCGGACGCAAGCTCGTGTTTCAGCCCGGACCGGTGTTCACCAACATCTTGCTCGCGGATGAGATCAACCGCGCCTCGCCCAAGACCCAGTCGGCCTTGCTCGAGGCCATGCAGGAGCGTTGCGTGACCGTGGTGGGCGAGACGCGCGAGTTGCCGCGGCCCTTCTCCGTGCTCGCGACCCAGAACCCGATCGAGTTGGAGGGCACCTATCCACTGCCTGAGGCTCAGCTCGACCGCTTTCTATTCAAGCTCAACGTCCACAAGGTGGGTCCCGAGACCCTGGTGAGCATCCTTACCGATCGGCGGCATGGTACGCCGCCTGTGATCGAACCGGTGCTGAATGCGACCGAGCTCAACGAGGTGCTCGAGGTCGTGGGGCAGGTCTTCTTGCCGGCGGCCGTGGCCACGTACATCGCACGCTTGGTTGACGCTAGTCACGCGAGCACGGAGGGTGCGCCGGATGTGGTCAAGGAGTATGTGCGCTTCGGTGCATCGCCGCGGGCCGCGATCGCTATCGCGGAGAGTGCGCGCGCCCATGCTCTGCTAGCCGGGCGACCGAGTGTAGGCTTCGATGATGTGCGCGGCGTGGCGGCGCCGGCCTTGGGCCATCGCATCACCCTGGACTATCGCGCGCGCTTGGACGGTATCACCGGCGACAGTGTGGTGAACGCCATCATGAGCGGCGTCGGCGAGATCGACGGCGCGCCGCGGGAGGCAACCCATGGTGCGTAGTTTCGTGCGCAACTGTTTGGCTCTGCTGGCCTTTGGCTTGTTGGCCGGATCCGCGGCAGGGCAGACCACCTATACGGATGTGGATCTGCCGGATGCGAAGATCGCTGCGCGATCGGCTTACTCCTGGCCCGCGGACTGTGGCTTCGGCTATGTGCCCATCAAGGTCGAGCTCAGCAATCGTGGCGATCGCTCGCAGATGATTACGGTGGAGGCGCGCGATGGCCGCGGGCGCCGTGCGGGCTTGACCAGGCACGAGCGTCGAATCGAATTGGAAGCTGGAGAGAGCGCCGAGCTTTGGATGCTCACACCGAACTTCATCTACCAGGATCGCGGTCAGCCGACCGTAAGTATCGAGGTCGCCGGAGAACGCAGATCCCTGAGCCAACCTTCCGCAAGTAAGGCGGGCTCGAGCTGTGCCTTCGTCCTCGGGGTGGGGTCGCGGCCCGCACCTATCGGTACCAACGCAACCGTTGGCGGCCTGATCGGAACCTCCCTATCCGGTCTGGGCACCGGACTGTCGGAGGGGCGCTTCGGTGCGGTCAGTTGGAGCGAGCTGCCCGATACCTGGGAGGCCTACTCCTCCTTGGATGTGGTGGTCGTGGACGCGAGCAATGCTCCCGGCATGGAACGGCATCTGGAACCGATCCTCGCCTGGGTGCGCCTCGGTGGCAAGCTGGTGCTGGTGGGCGAGCCGAATGTCGACACGCTGCAGAGTTACGCCGGACTCGGGCAAGCGTTCGAGCAGCGGCGGCTCATTCCGAACAGCGGCAACACGCTCAAGTTCGGCACTCCCTACAGCTATGGCCTTGGCCGTATCGCGCTGGTCGGAGCGGCATTTGATTGGACCGGTTCGGCTTGGGTCGACGCGGCCGCGCGCGCAGGCAGCTTGCTGGTGCAGAACCGGCGCGCGCGCCTGACGCCTTCGCCGGGCAATTGGCAGCTGGATCGGCCCATGCTGACGATCCCGGGTATCGGTTCCTTGCCCTTGCGCGGGTTTCTGGTTGGGCTGCTGCTCTTCGCTGTGCTGATCGGCCCGGTGAACTTGCTGGTGCTTAAGCGCATGCAGCGGCCGGCGTTGCTTTTGATCACCATCCCGGGCCTGTCCCTGGCGGCCACGGCTTGCATCCTGCTCTTCGGGATCTTCGATCAGGGCCTCGACGTGAAGCAGGCTGAATGGTCGGTCTCGCACTTGGACCAGGTTTCCAAGCGTGTGGCTGATCTCTCCATGCGGGCGGTTTATGCGGGCAGTTCGCCGGGCGCGGGTCTACGGCCTGGAGCTGGAACGGCCATCTTCCCCGAGCGCCGCATGGGCAACGAAGAGGTCTATGTGGTGGAGCAAACCGGCGAGGGGCGCGTCTTCCGTGGGTCCTTCCTGCCGGTGCGTGAGGTCTTCAGTCAGGTGGTCATGCGCGAAGCTGCTTCCAGGCAGAGGGTCGAGGTCAGTATGGGCAATGGGCGTGTCGAGGTTCAGAACAGCTTGAAGTCGACGATCTCTATGCTCGCCTACCACGCGGACAACGGTGACTGGTACTCGGTCAGAGACTTGGACCCCGGAGACAACGCGGCTGCCAAGTTGGATCCCAAGATGGCGCAGAGCCTGGACGCGGCCCTGACCGGCGACTTTGGCGGGGGCTTCCACGTGCCGCCTGGTTCCTACCTGGCGCGCGTTGAGCGCAATCCGTTTGGAGACGATCTGGGTATCGAGGTCACCGAGCTGGGCAACGTTCACTACGTCATTGGCCTGCTCGAGCAAGGGGAGGTGCGCTGATGGCGGACCCCATTCTTGATGTCTGCGGTATCTCTAAGAGCTTCGGCTCCTTCCAAGCCGTGGAGAACGTCAGCTTCCAGGTAGCGCCTGGTCAGGTGATGGGTTTCATCGGTCCCAACGGGGCCGGCAAGACCACCACCATGCGCATCATCTCGACTCTGGATCTTCCGGACGAAGGGGATGTGCGAATCGCTGGGCATTCGATCCTGGATGAGCCGCGCAGTGTGCGTCACCGGCTCGGCTTCATGCCGGATGCCTTTGGGGCATACTCATCGACGACGGTGGAGGATTACCTCGACTTCTTCGCGCGAGCTTATGGCTTGCGTGGCAAGAGGCGCCTTCAGGCGGTGCGCGAGGTGATGGCGTTCACCGGCCTCGAGCCGCTCATGGGGAAGCTGACCACGGCGCTCTCCAAGGGCATGAAGCAACGCATGTGCTTGGCGAAGACCTTGCTGCACGATCCGATGCTCCTAATTCTGGATGAGCCGGCCTCAGGTCTGGATCCCCGGGCTCGAGTGGAGCTGCGCGAGTTGGTCAAGGCCCTGGCGGAGATGGGCAAGGGTGTCCTGATCTCCAGTCACATTCTCACCGAGCTCTCGGAGATCTGCGACAGTATCTGCGTGATCGAAGCGGGCCAACTGCGCGCGTCGGGCACGGTGAAGAGCATCGTCGATCAGATGCGGCCGCACGCCGAGATCTACGTCTCGGTGCTTGGCGACTTGGAGGATCTGCGGCGCAAGCTGCACGAGATTCCTGGGATCGAGCGCGTGCGTGATGAGCGCTCTGGTTTGATCTTCGACTTCGCGGGCGGGCCGGACGAGCTGTCCATGTTGCTCGGTGATCTTGTGCGCGCCGGTCTACGACCGATCGAGTTTGCGCCCGAGCAGGTGGACTTGGAGGATGTGTTCCTCAGCCTGACCGAGGGCAAGCTCCAATGACCGATCAAGTCCTGGAGGTAGAGGAGCTATCCAAGCTCGGCAAGTTCGATCGTGTACTGGATCGCAGCACGGATTGGGCCAATGCCATTTTGGTCAAGGAAGTGCGCCAAGCCCTGCGTGGGCGCTTCTTCCGAATAGCCTTCTCGTTGGTGCTCTTGGCCCTTTGCATGGCGACCACCGCGTACATCATGGATGCCTCCGTTTTGGGTGGGAATCGCCAGGGGCGTGATCTCTTCAATGGCATCTACGGTTGGTTGGGTGCGGCCCTGTTTGGTCTCGTGCCCTTCGGGACCTTCGCCTCCATGGGCAATGAGTGGGACGAAAACACCTTCGATCTGTTGGTGCTCTCGAACCTGAAGCCCTGGCAGATCATTTGGGGCAAGCTGCTCTCGGCTGGCGTGCAAAGCCTGCTCTACCTAGCCACCTTCACGCCTTTCCTGGCCTGCGCTTTCTTGATGCAAGGGGTCGACCTATTCGCCCTGTGCCTAGTGCTGGTCACGAGCTTCCTATGGTCCTTGGCTCTTTCGGTGTTGGCCTTGGCCTTGTCAACCCTGTCCAAGACGCGCTTCTCGCGCATCTTCATGATGGCGGTGCTCGCGGGCGCGCTCTCCGTCTCCTACGGCATCGCGATGTCAGCCAGCATCGAAATGGTGCGTCGGCCGGACTCCCTCGGCGGGAATGAGTTCTGGATGGTTGTCGCTGCCTTTGCGAGCGGGATCCTCTACGTGGCTGCCTTCTTGTTCTGCTTGGCCAGCAACTCCTTGGCCCATCCCGAGGAGAATCGCTCCACCAACCTGCGCGTGGTTTGCAGCCTGGGTTTGCTCTTTGGCATGTCTTGGCTGGCTTACATGCTTCAGCTCCATCCCGATGCGGATGCGCTCAGCATGGGCTGCATCTTCCTGCTGATGGTGGGCCTGGTCATCCCGAGCTTGCTGTTCATTTCGGAGCCCAACCCCATGGGCCGACGCGTGGCATTCCGGGTTCCGCAAGGGGCCGTGGGTTCCCTGCTGAGCGTGCCGTGGTTGCCGGGCGGGGGGCGTGGAGTGCTGTTCTTCCTGCTGCATGCGGCGGGGCTGGTGCTGTACTACCTGGTGCTGGGCTTGCTCTTCCTCAATCCCGTGCGCGGCGAGATAATGGACAACGGAGCCTTCGCTTTCCTGGGGATCGTGCTCTACCTAACGGGCTACATGCTGATTCCGGCGGGCTTGCTCTCGGCTACCCTGCATCGCATGCCCATGCGTATCATGGCGCGCCTGGGTGCCCCGCTCCTGATGGGCTTCCTGTTCTTCCTGCCGGCTATCGTGTCCTTTCTCTTCGGGGGTGGGAGGCACATCTCCATGCGTCACGTGGGCAATCCCGCGTCGTTCATCGAGGAGCAGTGGAACGGTATGCAGTCCGGCGGCTGGTGGCTTGCTCTGGGTCTCTTTGCAGGCTTGGCGCTCTTGCTTAACTTGCCGCGGGCGATTCAAGGCTATCTGGAAGTCGGCCGTGTGCGGGCCGCTCGGATCGAGCATAAATAGACCGCATGCCTTCCCCTTCCAAGGATAGCCGTCGCCTGGGCGCAGCTCTGCAGTTGGCTCTGGGAGTGCGCCCGCGAGGCGGGCACGCGGGCCAGACTCTGGGTCGCGCTCCCGGCGCGAGTTTGGAGTTTGAAGACCGGCGCGGGTACGCGCCCGGGGACGACGTGCGGCACTTGGATTGGCGTGCCCTGGCGCGGACGGATCAGCTGCTCGTGCGTCAGTACCGCGAAGAGGTTACGCCAGTGCTCGAGCTATTGGTGGACGACTCGCGCTCCATGGGGGCGGATGAGGACAAGGCGCAGCTGTGCGTGGACCTTGTCTCGGTACTGGTTGGTGCCGCTCACTCCGCCGGTTATGGGGTGCGCTTGGTGCGCCTCGGACAGCGTCCAGAACCCATGGAACTAGCGCGCTTTGAGGCCGATGGCTTGGCCTTTGATGGGCGGGTTCCTCTGGCTGAGACCGCGCGCGGAGCAGCATCCCTGCTGCGCCCTGGAACGGCACGCCTCCTGATCTCCGACTTTCTCTCACCCCACGAACCCCAGGGGCTAGTGCGACCGCTCGGTGCGGGAGCCGGCGCATTGGGCCTCGTGCAAGTGCTCTCGGCCTTCGACGCAGATCCGCCCGTGGGGCAAGCGTTCCGGTTGGTGGATTCGGAGTCTGCCGAAGGGCAGGACCTGGTGTTGGATGAGGCTACGGTGAGCGCCTACAAGAGCCGCGTCGAGCGCTTGGGCGAGGGCCTCGCACGGGAGGCGCGCCGCGCGGGCGGGGCGCTCGTCAGTGTTATCGCCGAGGGTACGGACAGCCTGCAAGCAGCGTGTCACGGCGACCTCTGCCGCTTCGGAATCCTGACCCCAGCAGGCGCCTAGGGCTAATCCATGGGACTTAACCTCAGTGCGTGGAGCGATAGGCTCAACCCCGTCCTGGTCAAGGAGGTGCGCCAAGCCACACGCTCGCGCTCTTTCACTTTGGTGTTGCTGGCGGCACTCGGCATAGCCTCCTTCCTGAGCGCCGGGTTCCTGATCGATTCCGCTAGCCGGGGCGAGCGCGTGTCCGGTAAGAGCATGTTGATGAGCCTGGCGGCCATTTACACATGGCTCGTTCGGATCTATGTGATTCTCTCGGCCTTCCAGGCCACGGCCGAGGAGTACTCCGAGGACACCATCGATCAGCTGCTGCTCTCGAGCCTCAGTCCTTGGCGTATTGCCCTCGGCAAGTTCCAGGCCTCCGTGGTGCTGATCTTCTTGCTGCTGAGCAGCTTCCTACCCTTCGCTGCCGTGACTTTCCTCATGGATGGGGTTGGTCTCGAACAGCTGATCACGCACTTCGCCAGGCCGACGATCGATGGGCTGAGCTTCGTTGCATTGGCCGTGCTGGCGGGTGCGCTCGCGCGCAACAAGGGCCTGCGCATTTTGCTGGTGTCAGTTCTGATCTTTGCGGTGTTCGCGGGAGGAGCTAGTGCTCTGGTCATGACGCGCATGCTGACGCCGGGCGGCATGCTCACGATCAGCATGTTCGCGACCCTCGGTGTCTCGGCCGTGCAGGCCCTAGGCCATGTGGCATTGCTCTTAGGTTTCGCGTCCGCGGCACTGACTCCTACCGGTGAGGATCGCTCTAGCGTTCCGCGGCGTGCGTTCACCTTCTGGTTTGTGCTTCAGGCGCTTTGCCTGCTAGCCACCTTGAAGATTGGCGGAGTCGGCTCCCTCGGAATGCCCTCAACTGGAATCGAGGTCTTCTTCCTGCAGACACTGCCTATTCTGGCCCTGTTCCTGACCGAGCGCCGCGAGCTCCCGCGTTCGGCCAAGCCTGTTCCCAAGGGCAAACCCTTGCGCCACCTGCGCAACCTCTGGCTACCCGGTGGCGATCGCGCGGTTGGGTATCTGGCGCTGCATCTGACAGCCCTCGTACTAGCCCTGATGGCCCTGACAATGGGCGCTGTGATCCCCTCGGACGATTGGCTCCAAAGTAGTTTCGGGTACTGCGCGGTGGCCCTCGGGTGGGTACTGCTCCCCGTGATGATCTTGAGGAAGCTGACCGCAGATTCGACCCGGGGACGCGTTGCTTCACTCGTGCTCTTGGTCACTCTCTGGATTCTCGCGCCCATGGCGCGCTCCATCATCGGATTCTTTACGGGCCAAGGCATCCAGAAGGCGGACGCCAGCATGAACCCCTTCATGCTGCTCACCAACACCAGGTCCAGCCCAGACATCTGGGACTTCCGCGTCACCATCGGACTTGCGACCATCGCCCTTGCTCTGCAGCTAGTGCTGCTCCTACGCAGGTGGAGCAAGGCGCGCGCCTAGGGCTTCACATGCACGCGCCAAGGCGGACTGACCACGCCGTTCGTAGAGACCGCGCGCAGCACGATGTCCTTGGGCCAGGGGCCGTGAACTACAAACTCCAACGTCGCTTCGAGCGGTGCGCCCTTCGCGCCCGCAGGCACGCGGATCAAGCGTGGTTCTTGGCCGGGAGCTTCGACGCGAATAGCGATCAGACCGGTGTCGTCGGTGGCTGTGATTCCTAGGCGTACTTGCTCAACTCCGGCCTGCAGGTTGCGGTCGGGGCCTTGCAGGATGCTGGGTGGGGTGGGGAGCGTGGCCAGGTTGAGGCTGCCCTCGTGCTCGGGATCTTGGGCTAGGCCGGACCAGCAGTCGATGGGGCGGCTGAGGTCGCCGCGTCGTATGTGGCGGCCGTCGGAGTCCGTGCCTGCTTGCGCGTCTTCAATGATTTGCCCGCGCCGGATCCAGGCCGAGGATCCTTCGCCTTCGCTACGGGCGTAGAGCTCCTTGTGGGTGCCGGGCTGCATGACGGTCAGTTCGCCGTTGCGAGTGGCAATCAGATACTTGCCGCTGGCCGTGGGCTGCAGATTGAAGCAACCCTCGAGCAGGCCAGGGCCGCTGACGCGGCCTGTGCTTAGATCGACCACGCGCGAGTAGTCGTCGAGCATGCCCGAGATGTAGAGGCTGTCGCTCCCAGGAGTGCCCTGAAAGATGAGCGCGCTCGGGCTGCCGCCGCCGTAGTCGATATCCCACCTGGGTTGCCAGGTCTTGTCATCCAGGCCGACTACGTAGCCACAGGAATAGACTGAGTAAGCCAAGGTGCCGGCCTCTAGGTCGCTGTAGATGTCGCCAACATTACCACCGAGAATGCACGGGTTGGATGCGTTGTGGGTGGCGAGGAGCTTGCCGGAAGGGATGTCGAAGATGCGCACGCCGACTTGTGGATGGGGACCGTTCCAGGCGATGGCGACCGTGCTCTCTCCGTGGAAATTGGCAATACCTGGAGAGGATGCGCCAAGGGGATCCGCCTCGATGTCTAGGGTCTGAATCAGCTGCAGATCGGCCGTGGACCGAACCTCGGCGCGATCCGGGTAGATCAGTGCGAGTTGGCTCCCGTTGGGGGACCAGGCGCAGTAGCGCGCATCCTCGAAAGAGAACGAGCTCCAATCCGGTCCTTGTTGCCCAGTGAAGTGCTTCATCTGGAGTTTGGAGGAGCGCGTCAACAGCCCGAATGAGGTTCCAGAGGGGCTGTGTGATTGTGGGTAGGGCTCCTCATCGAGGGCGATTTTTGCGCGAACTGTCAGGTCCTTTGAGTCTCGCAAGAATGTGAGTCCGGTCTCATCCCAACTCAGTACAGCACCACTTGCCGTGACCGAAAAACCGACCGATGTACGGCGGTGGTGTTCGGTGGCAACAGCCAGCGCGTGGCCGCTGGCCAAGTCGATCAAGCGCAGGGTCCCGTCGCTAACCAACACCACGGCGCGCTCGCTACCTGGCAGGACTGCGCATTGGCGCGTGACCAAGGGCGCGGGTGTGTGGAGATCTCTGGCTTCTCCGGTCGCAAAGTGAAACTCACGCACGACGCCCTGGCGATCGGACCTGGCAAAGCTACCTCTGTCGGGGCTCCATGAGCCACTTCCGAAGGTGTAGCCACCGATGCTCCAGCGTATCGATCCATCCTGAGTGTTGTAGGCACGCACGGAATCGTAGGAGACAAGCACCATGGTCTCGCCGTCCCTATCAAGCTCCGGCGTGGGAGCGCCGCGCTCTAGAGCGGGCGTGAGGGCGAGGCGTCGAACCTCAACGCCTTGCCTCGGGTCCCAGTACAAGAGCTCGTACTCCTGAGTCAGCAAGGCGATCAGGCCTTGGCCTGGGGAGGAGGCTGCGCAGTCCGTCGAGGAGTAGGGCGGGGAGTGAAGTTCCTCGCCGGTCTTGGGGTCGACCACGCGCAGCAGGCCCTTGTTCCAGCGAGTGAGGAACTCACCACCGGAAGTCAGTCTGTACTTCTGCCAGTTCGCTAATGGCTGACGAACACGCAAGACGCCGGAAGGCATGGGGTAGTCCTGCACGCTCTGCCAAATGCTGGGCCTGGGTTCGCTTGGCGTCCCTAGCCATTCGTAGGTCGTACTCGGATAGCGAGCGATCGCACCAAGGCCGTCTACCAGCAGAAGCCGACCAGTGCGGCTTTCGTGCAAAGTCAAGCCGGCGTCACTGCGTTCCTGGTCGTTCCAGGTGCCGATGCCGATGAGCAACCGGCCGCTTGCGTCAAACTGCCAGTCCTTGCAGCCTGCATCCAGTTGAGCGATGCGCTCGCCACTGCGCAGATCCCAGAGGGTGGCTTTTTGTTGATGGGTGATCAGGCGCTCGCCAAGTGGCCCGTAGAGCGTGTGCTGATAGTGGTTGCTCTTGACCTCGGTCCACGCCTGCTCTTGGGGCGCGGGGGCGGGCTGAAGCAGGGCGCAGAGCAGGAGGGAGAGCATGGAAAGCCTTG
>JBLIOL010000012.1:0-33926 GCA_047639615.1 Planctomycetota bacterium
GGCTCCGCCGAGTCCGGTGTCCGTGGCTTCGACCAGACCCTCGCCACCCTGGTTCAAGAACAACCGCAGCTCGCCCCACTGCGTCACGAGCAAGTCGCACCAACCGTCACCGTTCACATCGCCAAGCGCGAGCCCGGTGCCCCAATGCCCGCCGCCCATCTCCCAGGCCTCGCCCGCCTGCTGAAAGCGTCCCTCGGCCGAACCAAAAAACACCCGCGGCGGCAACCCCGCCTCGCCCGCGCTCACGCGCTCAAGCGTCGAGCCATCCACCAGAACAAGGTCCAAGTGCCCGTCCCCATTCAGATCCTCAAGCCCGAGTCCCCCGCCGTTGACCTCAATGATCCAATCCTTAGCGGCCGTACCGGAGGTGCCTACAACCTCCGGCAAGGCCGCTTCGGTCACGTCCACAAACCAAGGCTCACCCCCGCCCTGACCAGCGGCGTGGTGGTACGGAGCCATGGCAAAAACCACCACCACTAGCGCGTAACGGCATAGCCGTTGCGCACTAGTGCTGGTGGTTTTTATCCTGGCTCCGTACCACCACGCCCTAGCAAGCAAGTACCCCATAGGCCTTGAACAGGAGGCGATGGCCGTCCTTTATTGGAAGGTGACGCTGACGCCGTCGGTGAAGTTGCTGACGCCGCCGGCGTCGCGGTACCAGGCTTGGAAGTTCCAGGTCTGGCCGGGGAGCACCGCTTGGGTGGGGTTGGTCGGCAGGGAGGTTAGGTCGACCGGGATGGCGAACATGCCGGCGCCTCCGGAGTTTTGGATCTGCGTGATGAAGCGGCCGATGCCGGCGCCCAGGCAGAGGTTGCCTTGGCTGCCGCCGGGGTTCATGACGAAGCCTTGGTTGGCGCTCACCAGGAAGAAGCCGAACTGGTTGTTCGGCAAGCTGGTCGCGACCAAGCCGAAGCTGTTCAGCGCCACGCTGAAGCTGCCGGTTACGCCGATGCTAGCGGGCAAGCCGGTGCTGTTGTTATTGGCCGGGCCACAGTAGTTCACTGCCCCGCCGGAACCGCCGGGGTAGTTCACGCTGTCGATGTGCTCGAAGCTCTCGTTGCCGACCCAGTCGCTGAAGCGGATGACCGCCGCGAAGGTGTCGGAGGGCGAGGCGCCCTGCTGCGGCACCGCGTAGCGGCGTTGACCGACGCCCATGGCGCCGCCGTCCACTTGGGTCGGAACGCCGCTCACCGTAACGCTGAGGGAGGCGCCGCCTGGGGTAGCCACGAAGGTGTAGTTGCCGGGCAGAACCAGCACCACTTCCACCGCTTGGCCAGCAGCCAAGTCCACGCTGTAGCTGGCCGGGCCGCTCGTCACCGCGATGCTGGTCGCTGCGCCGGACATGTTGGAGAGGGCTAGGCCATTGCCCGACTGCAGGTTCTGCATGGCGGGCGCGAAGGCGCCGCCGGAGAGCACGCTCGTGCCGCCAGTGCCCAGTGCGGGCGCAGCGAAGAGGGTCGTCGTGACGTAGTCCACGCCATCGTCCATGACGCTGTCCTGGTGCTTGGACTTGAGGATTACCGGCCAAGCGCCGGAGGACTGCGGCACGTCCACACCGACCACACCGGGTGCGATGGAGTCGACCGGACCCGAGTTGAGGTAGACCTTGTTAGCCCACTGGGCCGAGTTCGATTCGCCCTGTGCGGTCACCAAGTCGTAGCGGCCGTCGTTGTCGAGGTCAGCCACGGTCATGTCCAGGGTCGAGTCGGTGACGGTCTGAATCAGGACGCTGTTGCCGGCGAAGTTGAGCCCGCTGTCGTTGCGATAGAGGCGCTCTTTGTTACCTAGAGAACCGATGAAGGCGTCCAGGTCGCCGTCGTTGTCGAAGTCCATCAGGGCGACTTCGTTGTCATCGACGTTGCCGTTCTGAGTGTTGCCAGCCTGGAAACCCAGGCTGCCGTTCTCCACCAGGTTGTTGCGCATGGGTCCTTCCTGGAAGCCCGAGAGGCTGACGAAGTACAGGTCGATGTCGTCATCGCCGTCCAGGTCGCTGACCTCCGCCTCGTAGACCGAGCTCGAGGTGTTCGGCATCAGGCTCGAACCATCGGTGAAGTTGGCGCTGCCGTCGTTGAGCATCACGTAGTGCGTGCCGCCCGCGTTCGAGGCACGGTTGAGGCCCACGAAGTCCACGTCCCAGTCGCCGTCCAGGTCCACCAGGTGCACGTCCATGTGCGCCTTCTTGATCGGTGCGTTCAAGCTCGCGGCCGCTTCCGTGAAGAAGCCATTGCCGTCGTTCATGAACAGGCGCGGCTTCGCACCGGATCCGCCCAGGAAGCTGCTGCCACTATCGCAGATGATCACGTCCAGGTCGCCGTCGTCGTCGAGGTCGCCAAACTGGGCGCCGGCGCTGGAGAGGTTTTCGGTGAAGCCGCGCGCGGCACTCTCCATATCGAAGTAGCCCGGCTGAGCGGCCCCACGGTTGATGAAGAGGAAGGGCGTGTCGGTGTTGAAAGCATTCAGGTAGAGCAGGTCAACCCACCCGTCACCGTTCACATCGCCCGCGGTCACGCCCTTGCCATTAGCCACCTGGATGCCCAGGCGCGCCGTGCTCTCATCCGTAAAGGAGAGGCTGCCGGTCTCTACCAGCTGGTTGATCATCAGCTTCTGTTGACGCTGGGTGCCAGCGCTTGCGAAGCCATCGCCTTCGGCGAAGCACAGGTCCAGGTCGCCGTCTTGGTCCACGTCTACCGCTTCCACGCCTTCGGTCCAGCGCGCAGCACCGGGGATCATCCCGTTCTGGTAGCTGAACTGCTGGGAATAGGAGAGCGGGGCGAAAAGGAAGCCTGCGGCGAAGAGCCGAGCGGCCAAGGGTGAGATTTGCAGCATAGAGAGAGACAGGGCTGGGGTCGGGCTAAGGTTACCCGCGTCCTGGGCCCAGGATACGGGCCGCTCCGAGGAGTTAGGTGAATCCTTGGTACCGCCCTGGCCGAACTGAGACGTCCTCCCCCAACAAGCCCAGCCTGGACACGATTTCCACATGGGAAGCGGCGCGATCTGGCGGCATGATGTTGGCCCCAACTCTCCCGTAGCTACCCCACGACCATGACCACCCAGACCTCCGAGGACCTGCTCACCTCTGTCCGTGCCCGTTATGCGGAAGGCGCCGCCACCCAGGTGCCCGAGCTGTGCTGCCCCGTGGACTACGACGCCAGCCTGCTGAAGGTGCTGCCCCAGGAGATCATCGACCGCGACTACGGCTGCGGCGATCCGAGTCGCTTCGTTCAGGCCGGGGACGTGGTTCTCGATTTGGGATCCGGCGCGGGCAAGATCTGCTACATGGCCAGCCAGTTGGCCGGCAAGGACGGGCGCGTGATCGGCGTGGACGCCACGGACGAGATGCTCGAGCTCGCCCGCCAGCACCAAGCCGGCGTGGGCGACGCCATCGGCTGGCACAACGTGGAGTTCCGCCGCGGCCTGATCCAAGACCTAGCCCTCGACCTGGACAGCATGGGCAGCTGGGTTAGCGCGAACCCCGTAAGCGATCTGGCCGGCCTCGACGCCCTGCGCGCCGAGGAAGCGCGCCTGCGCAAGGACGAGCCCCTGATCGCCGACGACTCCGTGGACCTGGTGCTCTCCAACTGCGTGCTCAACCTGGTCGACTCCGCCGAGAAGCCGCGACTCTTCCAAGAGATCGCGCGCGTGCTACGCAACGGCGGCCGCTGCGCCATCTCGGATATCGTCTGCGACGAGGACGTGCCCCTCGAACTACAACAGGACCCCGACCTCTGGTCCGGTTGCATCTCCGGCGCCCTGCGCGAAGACCGCTTCCTCGAAGCCTTCGCCGAAGCCGGCCTGCACGGCACCCGTATCGTCGAATACCAGAGCGAGCCCTGGGCCGTCGTACGCGGCATCGAGTTCCGCTCCATGACCGTGGTGGCCTACAAAGGCAAGGCCGGCCCCTGCTGGGATCACGGCGAAGCGCTGATCTACAAAGGCCCCTTCAGCGAGGTCATCGACGACGACGGCCACGTGCTGCGCCGCGGCGAGCGCACCGCCGTCTGCCGCAAGACCTTCGGCCTGCTCACCTCGCCGCCTTACGCGGACGCCTTCCAGCCCGTGAAGCCTCTCGTCGAGGTCTCCGCAGAAGACGCCACGCTCTTCGACTGCGCCCCCGCCGTGCGCACCACCGCCGAGACCAAGCGCGGCGTGATTCGCGAGGACGTAGCGCCGGGAACCAGCGCCTGCTGCGAACCGACCGACGACAGCGAAGGCGCCTGTTGCTAGGTCCGCCCGATGGGCAGCAGCTGCGCGCGCGTCTAGCGGACGCGCGCCTGCTGTTGCTCTTCACCCCTGAGCTAGCCCAAGATCCCTGGGCCGCCCTCGCCAGCGCCCTGCCCCACGTGGACATCGTGCAGGTGCGCCCCAAGCCCCTGGGCGACGCCAGTCCGGACGCCAACCCCGCCGTCAGCGAAGCCCGCGCCTGCTGCGACGCCGCCCGGCGCGTGCTCGAGCTGGCCGCAGACCTAGGCGACGCCGCGCCCCTGATCATGATCGACGACCGCGTGGACGTAGCGCGCGTGCTCTGGCCCGAAGGCCTCGCCGGCGTGCACTTGGGTCAGGACGACTGCTCCGTCCAAACCGCCCGCGAGGTACTCGGTCCCGATCCGCTCGTGGGCCTCTCCACCCACGACCCGGTCCAAGCCGTAACCGCCGCCGAGCAAGCCGTCGACTACCTCGGCTTCGGCCCCGTCTACGCCGCCCCCACCAAGGGCTACGCCACCGGCCTCGGCCCCGAGCGCGCCTGGGTCGTCGCCGACACCTTGGACCTGCCGGTCTTCCCCATCGGCGGCATCGACGAACAACGCATCGCCGAACTAGGCCGCATCGGCCGCGCCGCCGTCGGCTCCGCCATCCTCAGCGCCGCCGACCCCGCCGCCGCCGCGCAGGCCCTGCGCACGACGCTGACGCCCTAGGGCTTGCGCAGCACGCGCAAGCCCACGTGGGAACCGGCTAGGTCCCAACCTGCGAAGTAACGCGACGATGCACGCGCGCGGCGCGGAGCGTCGTACCAGGATCCGCCGCGTAGCACGACGAGCGTACTGAAGCGCATGCGCTGAGCGGCGTTGACGCCGGCTGCGCAGCGCTCGTACTCGGTCTCGGAGAAACCGCTCGAGGTCCATTCCCAGACGTTGCCCAAGAGATCGTAGAAGCCCAGGGCATTGGGCTGCAATTGGCCCACGAGATGCGCTCGACCTTTGGCGTTCTTGCGCGTCCAGGACACTTCTTCTAGCTCGCCGTAGCGCGCGCCTGCGCTGCCGGCGCGGCAGGCCACTTCCCATTGGGATTCGGTGGGCAGTTGTAGGTCGGCCTCCATCAGGAACTGCTGCACGCTGGCGCGGTCGACCTGTTCTACCGGCGCTTGGTCTTCGCCTGCGAAGAAGCTCGGATCGCTGCCCAGGACCTGTCGCCATTGGGCTTGGGTGACTTCGAAGCGGCCTAGGTAGTAGGGCTCGAGCACATGCACCACGTGCGCCGGGCGCTCGTCAGCGGAGGCTTCCTCGTCTTCAGGCTCGGCGCCGCGCAGGCCGTCGCCAGTGGGCACCAAGAGCATTTCGATTCCGCTGAATTGGTGACGTACGCGCCAGGGCAGGCCGCTGGCCTCGATGCGCTCGCGCAGGACTGGATCCGTTACAACCAGCGGGTCCGGAAGCTGCTCCAAGACCAGCGCCCAGGCAGGCGCGGGCGCTAGCACCTCTACCGGCGGCGCTTCGCCACAGGCCGGCCATAGCAGCAGGCTTATGCAGAGGACGGCTTTCATTGCAGGAGAGCATAGGAACTGCGGCGGCCGTAGGATGCCCCCATGGCTCGACTCCTCCGCGTAAGAATCCTTGTGGGCCTGCTCGCCCTCGCACCCGCGGCCCAGGCCCTGCAGGACACAGCCGAGGAAGCGGCGCAGGACCCGGCCCTCACCAGCCACGCCGCCCCGCGCGAGCTGGCAAAGGGCGCCATCACCGAAGAGGTGCCGAGCTTCATGGGACCGCGCCGGGACGGCCACAGCGCCGAGACCAAGCTGCTCCACGACTTCGGCCCAGAGGGCCCGACCCTGCTCTGGGAACGCAGCCGCGGCGAGGGCTACGCCGCGCCGTCCGTGGCAGAGGGCGTACTGGTCTTCACGCACTCGAGCGGCAACCAACTGCAGGTGGAGGCGCTCGACCCGACGACCGGCGCGATGCGCTGGCGCCACACGCGCAGCTTCGACTACGAGCCGCGCTACATCCGCAACAAGGGCCCGCGCGCCGCGCCGCTGATTCATGCGGGCAAGGTCTACGTGCTCGGTGTGGACAACACGCTCTGTGCCTTTGAACTCAGGAGTGGCAAGCTCATCTGGAAGCTCGATCTACGCAAGGAGTACGGCGCCACTGACGACTTCTTCGGCGCGGTGGGCACGCCCCTGCTCGTGGGTGAAACCCTGATCCTGAACATCGGCGCCAAGGGCGGGCCGAGCATCGTGGCGCTCTCCATCAAGGACGGCTCCATGGTCTGGGGCACGGAAGATAAGTGGGGACCGAGCTGCGCCTCGCCCGTCTTGGCCGAGATCCGCGGCAAGGAGCAACTACTCGTAATGGCCGGCGGCGATTCGCGCCCGCCCACGGGCGGCTTGTTGGTGCTCGATCCGAAGACCGGCGAGGAGCGCTACCGCTACCCCTTCCGCAGTCGCACCTTCGAGTCCGTACTCGGCGCTAGCCCCGTGGTTAGCGGCGAGCACGTCCTGATCAGCGCCGGCTACAACACCGGCACCGCCGCTCTGTACCTCGACGACGAAGGCATCTGGTCCGAAGCCTGGAAGACCCGCGACATCGGCTGCGAGTTCCAAAACCCCATCGTGCAAGGCGGACTGCTGCACCTGGTGGACGGCGTCAACGGCCGCGTGGGCGCGATCGTCGCCATGGATCCGATCACAGGCGAGGAGCGCGCGAATACAACCATCACCTGGAAAGAAGAACTGCACATCGCCGGCAGCCAGCCCATGCAACGCTCCTCAAGCATCGGCCAAGCATCGCTGCTCTACGTGGACGGCGCCTTCCTAGTGCTCGGCGACTTCGGCCACCTGCTCTGGATCAGCAGCAACGCCAGCGGCGCCAAAGTCACCGCCCGCACCAAGCTATTCTTCGCACGCGAAACCTGGACCCCACCCATCGTGCACCGCGGCCTGCTCTACGTCTGCCAGAACAACCCCGACCAAGAGACCGGCGTCGGCCCGCGCCTGCTTTGCTACGACCTGCGCGGGAAGTAGAATCATGCCGGCCGCGGAGTTATGACGCGGAGTTATGACGGTCTGGTTCAGGCGCAAAACGCCATAACTCGCCAACGCAGAGCGGCGCGCTCCACCGCTTGGATGGAGCGCGCCGCGCTGTTGACGTATCGAAACGCTTACTGCTGAGCGCCGTCCAAGATCCAGTTCTCAAGCACCTGCAGGTCGCCGGAGTAGACCTGGGCCAGGGGCATCGAGGAACCGCAGGCGGGGTTGCCGGCGATCTTGTTGTAGACCAAGCTGTTAAGTGCATCGCCAGGGATGACGCGCGTCAGGCTCGAGTTGCAGGTACTGGCCACACCGACCATGGCGGCGTAGGCAGCGCCCTCGTTAGGCAGGTCGAAGCCTGCGAAGCCATTGGCGCCGTGACAATCCGTGCAGCGATCGCCGGTGGGATTGCCCTGGAAATCGAAGGCCGGCAGATTGAAGTCGTTCCAGACGGCGGTGAAGCCTTGCAGCACGTTGATGTAGGAGCTCTTCAGCTCAACGTCCATGCCGCTGCCATCGCCGACTGTCAGGCTCACATCGTAGGTACCGCGCGCGGTGTAGATGTGGATCGGGTTCTGCATGCTGGAGCTGTTGCCATCACCGAAGTCCCAGTCCCAGCTCGTGGCGCCACCGGTGGAGAGATCGTTGAAGCTCACGCTCAAGTCGCTCGTTCCACTGACCACGTTCGAATCGAAGTCCGCGTCGAGGCCGCTACCGCCCGTGAAGGTGATCGACAGGCCGTCGGTGAAGTTGCTGGTAGCCATGGGATTTACATCCCGGAACCAGAGCTGGAAGTTCCAGGTCTCGCCGGCCTGCACGGCCACGCTGGGGTTGACCGGAATCGAGTTCGTGTCGATCGCCAAGGCGATGACCCCGGTGCTGCCGGAGTTTCCAATAGAGGCTGTGTAGCGACCGATCGGGCCTGCCAAGCACAGGTTGCCTTGGCTGCCGCCAGGGTTCGCGAAGAAGCCTTGGTTCTGGCTCACCAGGAAGTAGCCGAACTGGCTGGTGGGCAAGCTCGACGCCGTCAGCGTCAGCGGGTTGCCGCCAGCCACGTCGCTACCGGTGCCGCTAATGGTCGCCGGAGCGCCCGAAGAGTTGCTGGCCGCCGGGCCGCAATAGTTGCTGCCGACGTTCTGCGCGTTGGCGCCGGTGCACAGGGCAATAGCGCCCAAGAAAACGAAAGAGGGGGTACGCATGATCACAGAGCCGTGAAATCAGGGGTAAGGAAGAGCTGCGGAGAGTGAAGGAAGAATACGCCAAGCAGCTCCTGCGGGGGGCGGATCAGAGATAGATACCTCCGTTCTGAGAGCGGGGTATCTCCGAGCCCCCTAGGGCAGCAGCAACATGGCGTCCCCGTAGCTGTAGAAGCGATACTCCTGCCGGATCGCCTCCCCATACAGCTCCAAGAGCCGCTCCCGCCCCACTAGGGCGCTCACCAGCATCAGCAGCGTGCTGCCAGGCAGGTGAAAGTTGGTCATTAGGGCATCCACGCAGCGCAGGGGCCGCCCAGGCCTAAGGAAGAGCTGCGTAGAGCCGCGGCCAGCCCGCAACTGGCCATTCTCATCCAGAGAACTCTCTAAGGCCCGCACGCTGGTTGTGCCAACCGCCACCACGCGCCCACCACGCGCCTTACACGCGGACACAGCCTCGACGCAGGCCTGACTCACTTCGAAACGCTCAGCGTGCATGCGGTGCTCATCCACGTCCTCTACCTGCACCGGCAGAAAGGTCCCAAGCCCCACATGCAGGGTCACCTGCGTGCGTTCCACGCCGCGCGCTTCCAGGGCAGCCAACAGCTCCGGCGTAAAGTGCAAGCCCGCCGTCGGCGCGGCCACCGCACCGGAAGTCTGCGCGTAGACCGTCTGATAACGCTCGCGATCCTCGCTGCGACCGCCCGCCGGCCGCTCGATGTAAGGCGGCAAGGGCATCTCGCCGTTCTGCTCGAGCAGCGACTCCACGGACTCCTCCCCCCGCGCCCCGTGCAAACGCACACGCCAGAGCGCGCCGGGTTGGCCGTCCTCATCCAACTCACGCTCAAGCATCTCCGCACGCGCACCGGAGGGCTCCCCGTCCGCACCAAGCACCGCCAAGAAGTCCCCCGGCTTGGGCTTCTTCGCCGGCCGCACCATGGCGCGCCAGGCGGACCCTGAGCCTTCGCTCACGGGCTCGAGCAATAGCAGCTCCACGCGCCCGCCCGTCTCGCGCCGCGCCCAGATGCGCGCCGGCAACACACGCGTGTCATTGACCACTAGAAGATCGCCCGCACGCAGCTCCGACACCAGGTCGCTCACCCGTACATGCCGGGTCGCGCCCCCAGCAATTTCGTGCACCAAGAGACGCGCCGCATCCCGCGGCTCGCAGGGTTCTTGGGCGATACGCTCCTGGGGCAACTCGAAAACGTAGTCGGATAGCTTCATGGTTGGTCGGGCTCGATCCCCGCTCGGCGCCCATGGAACAACCACAGGCCCGCAAACGGAAGGGCTAGCACAGCCCAAGTCCAATTCGACTCCTGCCAGACACCGTCAGCACGCCAGCCCGCCAGCGGCTCGTAGAGCAGCGGCGCCGCTGCCAGCAGCCACAGCCAGGCCAAGCGCGGCCGCAGAGCCAAGAAAGGCACCAGCCAGGTCAGGTACCAGGGGTGCAGCATGGGCGTGAAGAGTGCGAAGGTTCCAAGCAACACCGGCGCCGCATCCAGGGCCGAAGCACCCGCACGCCAGAGCCGCACCAGGACCAGCAGCAAGGCCGCCGCCGCCACCCCTCGTCCGAGCGCCGCCGCCGCGCCGATCCCCAGGCCCAACTCGCGCCCACCTTCCGCCAACCAACGGTAGATCAGACTGCCGCCCTCCCAACGCGTGCCGTAGGCCCCGAGCCCGGTCAGCAGCCCACGCGAGCAGTCTTCCAAGAACAGCAATGGCAGATGCAGCACAAGCGAGAATCCCAAGAGCCACGCCAGCCGCCGCCGCCAGCCCACTCCACGCAAGACCATGGGCAGCAGCATCAGCGGCAGCAGCTTGGTCCAAACCGCCGCGCTAAAGAGCAGCATGCCCAGGCACTCTCGCACGCCACCGCGCGCGCGCGCGCGCTCCGGCAAGCAAGCGAGCGCACCCACCAGCAAGAGGATCCCGAGCGAATCAAAGTGCGCCGATCCCGCGAACTCGAGCACCACCAAGGGCGAAGCCGCCCACGCAAAGGCACGCACCAGCGGCAAGCCGCGCCGCCGCAGTAGCGCGCAAAGCGGTAACAGCACAAGCAAATCGCACAATCCAAAGAAGAGTCGCATGCGCGTCACACCTTGCTCGAGCTTCCGCTCGGATGCGCTCGGCACACTGCTCATGACAGCCGCGCAAGCGAGCTGCGTAACGATCGGATAGGCCGCGCTGATATCCGTGTGATTCACACGCGCATACACGAGCGGCATGCGCTCGCGCTGCGCCGCACGTTCGGGCGCGTGCGGCGCGAAGGCGTACGGGCTCTGCCCCTGCGCCACCAAATCGCCCTCCCACAGATAGCGGTACACATCATCCGAAAGAGATACATCCGCCGCACCAACGCCCACGCGCAAGAGCAACGCGCACAGCAGAATCAGCGGCAGACCAGCATGCTTGCCGCCGCGCGCGAGCAGCCAGACGCCGGCCATCCAAGCCAGACCCGCAGCGCAAAAAGCCGCCAAACCAAGCCCATCCGGCCCCCCCGCCCGCGCGCGCCACACGAACAATCCAAGCCCACCCACAAGCGCGAAGAGCTGGGCCAACAGAGCCCCCCTAGGAGCCCCCCCATGGCCTTCATCAAAGGCAAGTTCCTTAGGAGTGTGATGGCCTTTCATGAACTCAGGGTTACAGGCGAGATACGCAGTTGAACCCACGAAGGGGTCCTTTTCCCATCCTTCGAATGGAATGTATCCACAGGGTAGAACCTTCAGGATGGCGCTCCAGATCAAGCCGGCTTTGGCCGTAGTGTGCCTTTGGAGCTAACGCTTCTCGACTCGATCTCGCGCCCGGGGGGGCCACGGGATCGAGCCGACTTCCCTGCGAAGATCCGAGGCCGTGGGCGGTTCGCCGTCCGCGGCCTCGGTATTTACTGCCCGTTAGTGCGGGTCGCACACGGGCCCCAGCAGCTCGCGCAAGCGCGCTTCGACGGCGCCTCGGTCGTCAAGCCAATCGATGGCGAGCACACGCAGGACGGTCCAGCCAAAGGCCGCGAGCACACCCGGCCGCTGGCAGTAAGCCTCGATCACATCCGGATTCGCATAGTGCGCCGCCGTGTCCACGCTGAGCGCCAATCGGTAGCGCGCCTCACCCGCCGCACGCACGCCGATGTCCACCTGGAAGCGCGAACGCCCCACGGCCCGATCCACCACCCAGCCTTGCTCGCGCAGCCAGTCACTGAGCGAGTCCAAAACCGCCTCCGGCTGCGCCGCCTGCCCAGCCTCCATCGGAGCCGGATGGCACTCGTCCAAGACCCGCGCCGCGCCGCGCGCATCCCCGCGCGAGGAGGCCTGCGCGTAACGCAGGTAGCGCTTCAAGCAGTTGGCCCCATCGTTGTAGTCGTTCGTGATGCGCTCACTCGTAAAGGAGCTCACCACCGCCATGTGCCGGCGCGCGCGACTGAAGACCACGTTCAGGCGCTTCTCCCCGCCGCCCTTATTGATCGGCCCGAAGTTCATGCGCATCTTGCCAGCATCATCCGGCCCGTAGCACACGGACAGCACGATCACATCGCGCTCGTCGCCCTGCACGTTCTCCAAGTTCTTGATGAAGAGCGGCTCGGCCTCGTCGTCATCTTCCTTGTCCATTGCGCGCTCGTAGAGCTCGCCGAATTCCTCATCCTCTTCGGCCAAACGCTCCAGAGCCAGCTCCAGCTCGCCCTGCTGCGCCTCGGAGAAAGCCACCACGCCGATCGAACGCTCAGGCGCTTCCACGAGCAGCCCGCGCACCAAGCGCGCCACGTACTCGGCCTCGTCCTGGTTGCGCCGCTTGTGGTAGACAGCCTTCGGCAAGTAGTGGAAAGAGATCGGCCGCTCCAAGGTAGCCCGCGCCGCATCCCCACCCTCGTAACCATCCTGCTCTCCGCGCGGATCCTCGCAGCGAATCTCCGCACGCTCCACATCCAAGCTGCAGTCGGGAATGGTCAGCAAACTACGCTGGTAAAAAGCTGCGTTACTGAAGTCGATCAAGGCCTCCGAACGCGAGCGGTAGTGCCAACCCAGCATCACGCTGGGCAAGGTCAAGTCGGAGTGCGCCAGGAAGCTGGCCGCGTCCAAGTCGAAACCTACCTCCGCCGCAAACACCTCCGCATCCGCGTCCTCCTCGCTGGAGCCACTGCGCTTCGACGAGAAGAAGTCCGTCGGCGGCAACTGCATGGTGTCACCCACCACGATGCACTGCTTGCCACGGAAGATCGACGGCACGGCCTCCTCGAGCGGCACCTGGCTGGCCTCATCGAAGATCACCAGATCGAACAACTCTGGATCCAAGGGCAGCGTGTCGGACACGGATAGCGGGCTCATGAGCCAGACCGGCTTTATATCGCGAAGCACCAGCCCCGACTCATCCGTGGCCAGGTCGCGGATCGCCTTGTAGCGCATGACCTTGGCAAACTCGCGCTCCAGGGCCTTGCGGCCCTGGGTGTAGATCTTCTTCCAACCCTTCTCGTCCGGCTTCAGCTGCGAAGCCGGCAAGCTCGAGCGCGCCAGCTTGGTGCGGAAGACGTCCACCGACTCGAGCACGACCAATTTGGCGTTGCGCTCCAAGAGCCGCTCGCGCTGGGTGTTGAGACCCTGCACCAAATCCTCCAACTGCTCCTGCCCAAACTCGCGCAGCTCGCGGTCGGATGCCAGCAGCTGGCTGACCGCATGCCGCAAGAGCACGGCCTGGATCTGTGCACTGTTCCACGGGTGGCGCGCCGCAAAATCCAGGATGTGCCCATCCCCTGCCGCCAGCTCCTGCAACTCCTCTAGGCAACCCGGCAAATCGCGCAAGCCCTCTTCCAGCTCGTCGAGGGTGCCGGTCAAGTCACTCCAAACGCGGCCGTCATCCGCGCGCAGCAGCTGCGCCAAGCTGGCGCAGAGTCGTTCATGAACCTCGCGCGCCTGCAGCAAACTCTCCACCGCCGCCGCGCCATCGGGATCTCCCGCTACGCGCTCGTGCAGTGCCCGCGCCAAGGGCCCAAGCTGTGCCGCGCCTTCGCGCAGTGCTTCCACGCGCCCCTGCACGGATTCGTGCTCACCCACCGGGAAGAAACGCGCCTGCGTACGCAGCCCCTGCTCTTCCACAGCCGCCTGTGCCGCCTGCAGGTCAGCTAACTCCTGCAGCAAGCGACTAAAGGCCGGCTGCACGCTGTGCACACTCAGGTCATAGCGCCGCCCCATGAGCTGCTTGAGCTTGTACCAACCGGGCAGCACGAAGCGGTACCACTTGCCCTCCACGCGCTCGGCCAGATCGCGCACATCGGCCAGGTCCCGCGGCTCGAAGGGCTCGCGCCAGGCCTGCGCCACCTCCTGCGCACTCTCCACCGCGCGCTCCAGCTCCAGCAGCTCCGCACTGGCCTGCTCCAAGTCCGCCGAGTCCTGGCTGCCCTCATCGAGCAGCCCCAAGGCACCGTGCTCCGCCAGGGATTGCAATTCTTGCGCGTACGCAAGCAGCGCGCCCAACTCCGCAAAGAGCGTCTCGTCGGAGGGCTGCACGCCCGCCGCATCCAGCGCCGCCGCCAATTCCACCAAGGCCGCGCGCGTCTGCGCCAGCCCCGCGTCCGCCGCCGCCAGCGGTCGTTCTTCCGACAACAGTGCCGCATGCAGGTGCCGCAGGCCATGCAGCCCAAAGCACCCCTCGCGGCCCAAGTCCGCGAGTCGCTCCTCAAGGCTCTCCAGCTCCTCTTGCCTCCCGCTGAACAGCGCGTAGGAGGGAAAGCCCTCCGCAGCGCGCGCGTCGAACTCCGGCAGCTCGCCTTCGAAGCCCACGAGCTCGCCCACAGCCTCACGCAGGCTCAGGTCTCCGGCCAGCTTGTCGCCGAGCATGCGCTGGCCCAACTGCTCCAGCTGCTCCTGGCCCCGCGCGATGGCATTGCTTGCGCGCGTCCGCTTTCCACGCGCCGAAGAGAGCGCATCCTCCTCCGCCAGCAACGCCTCGTAGGTATCACGCAGCTCGTGCACGAAGCTCTTCTTGTCGCCCTGGCTGTCGTGAATCAAGCAGCACAGACTACCGAGGCCACAGGCCTCCAGCCGCTGATAGACCACGTCCAAGGCCGCGCGCTTGGCGCACACGAAGAGCACGCGCTTCCCGCCGCCAACCGCATCCGCGATCAGGTTCGTAATCGTCTGACTCTTCCCGGTGCCCGGCGGCCCCTGGATAATGAAGCTCTCCCCGCTGCGCGCACGCGTCACCGCCGCCGCCTGGGTCGGATCCGCCGGCAGCACGTGCAAGCGCGCCGCATGCGGCGTGGCCTCCACTTCCTCGGGCCTGCGCGAACGATCCAGGCTTGTAAACAGCTCGGTGAAAGTCCGGTTCTCCAGCCCCTCCTCCTCCTGCAACTGATCGTAGTCACGCACCAGCGTCATACGCCGGTAGTTGAAGTTGCCCAGGGTCAGCGCGCACTGATCGAAGTCCCACACATAGGGGTTCTCCTCCGACCCGCGCTTGAGTGCGTAGGCCAAGCGCTCGAAGCGCGGCTTCTCGTCCTCTCCTGCGCCAATCGTTGGCATGCGCGGCCCCGGATCCGCACCCGACAAGCCGGCCAGAGGCCACTCCCCCGGATTCACGTGCTTGCTATAGAGCTGCAAGCCCAGGGGCTGAAAATTCTCGCGCCGGTAGCTGTAGTCCACGCCGCTCGAGTGCTTGACCCCACGCCCACCGAGGCGCGCACGCTTGCGGTAGTGCTCCAAACGCTTGCGCGCGCGCTGGTGCACAAGCTCGATCTCCGGCCGCTCGATACTGCGCAAGCTCACGCCCGGCTCGCTGGCCAGAATCTGCGCCTCCAGATGCTCGTGCAGCTCGGCCATGCTGGTCTTCGACAGATCCACCGTGGTCGGCAGCTCCAATCCATACAGCCGCGACAGGTGATGACGCAGCACCGGATTGACCTCCGCAATCTCACTGGCAGGCACCACGTCATAGCGATCCCGCACACCCTTCTGCTTGTCGATCTTCACCGGCAAGAGCAGCAGCGGCGAGTGTATGCGCTCCTGCTTTTCGCCTTTCAAGTCGTGCCAACGCAAGAAGACCAAGCACAGCCGCAGCTGTGAAAAGCCGAATTCCGCCCGATTGCGCCGATCTTCCGAGCGCAACTTGTCCAACAAGCCCGGCAGGTAAGGAGCATCCTCAAAGCGCAGATAGTCGCTGCACTCCAGGGTCTTGCCCTCGGACAGAATCCGACCCACATTACTCCAGGTGCACAAGGCCGCCGGATCGATGTGCTTGTAGTCCAAGAGCACCGGCACCGAGGCCTCGGTCAGATCGACCATGCCCAAGGTTCGCTTGAAGTACAGCAGGCGGTTGCGTCGCGAGATCTCAAACAGCCGATCCCGCAAGGTCCCCAGGATCCGATCACGCTCGCCACGAACCTCCGGCTGAGCAAAGAGTTCGCCGCGCTCCAAGCTCTGCAGGTCCCCCGTCTGCCGATAATTGCGCAGGGTATCCGCACAGCTAGCCATATCCTGCACGCGCTTGTGACGCCTCACATCGGTCATGGCCACGATCAACTTGGCGATCACCGGATGCAGCTTCGGGTTGAGCAAGAATAAGTTCCCGCGCGCCTTAGCAAAGGCTCGCAAGCCCTGCTCCGTGCCCAGGTCCAAGCCCGTAGCCAAGGCGCCCAGCACCTGCCCGCAGGCCAGCACATCCGTCAGCGCATCGTGATGCCCAGCCTCCTGCTCCCAGGTGGTCCACCCCGCGCAAAACACCGGCCGCACGACCGCGTCGTCACCCTCACGTACCGCCAAAGATTCGCGCTCCGGCGCGTCCTCCTCGGCATGTTCCCTGTAGTCGCCCACGACCTCGATAGCCCCAAGCTGCGGCCGCTCAAGCGCCTCCACAGCCGCGCGCCCCTGCACGCCGGGCTGCACGCGATCCCAAGGGAACCACAAGCGCCCCAACCTATAGCCCAAGGCGTCCAGCCCATCCAAGGGCGCCACCTCGCCGCGCTCATGGCACACAGCCACTTGCTCCAACAGCGGCAGCACCGCCGCCATCAAGTCGCCGCTCACCCCGGGACCAACCGCCAAGGTCTCCTCGATCCACTGTCGCCCCAGCAGCTCGGGCCCTTCCGGCTCCAGCGGCTCAGTTGTTTGTTCTTCGCTCACGACAGCTTCTCCGCGGCCTCCAGCAAGCTTTCCCGATCGCGCCAGAGCTGCGTGAGCAGCTTCTTGGTCATGCCAAGCTCCGTGCGCGCCAGCCCCTCGAAGGCCTCCCGCAAGCCTAGTTCCTGCGCCAGCACCAAAGCGCGCACCATTGGCAGGTCCTCCAAGCTCGGATCCACCAGGGCCAAGTCCAAGAGCAGCGCCAACCAGTAGCTCTCCAGCCCCGGCAGAGTCCCGCGCAGCTCCGCGATCAATCCCGGGTCAGCACTCTCGTCTGTACTCTCGTCCGCACTCCAATCCGCAAATAGCAAACGCACATGCCCCACCAATAACTCCGTGCGCATCCAAGCCGGCGCCAACACCAAGCTCACCCACCTGCGCGTCAGCACAGCCAAGCGCACCTGATCTTCAAAGTCCAGGCCCTGCAAACGCAGCGGCCCCTTCACCAAACGCGCCAACTCGGCCTCCGCCTCGGCCCCCGCCACAAACCAGCGTTCCACCGCATGGGCGCGCATGTAGGTCTCCGGATGAGTCCGCTCGCCGGCAGTAACTTCCCCCGACTCTCCTGGCGCCTCCAACACCTCACGCGCCTGCTCCAAATAAGCCTGCGCACTGGCCTCCGCCAGCCCCGTCTCGACCTTCACCAAGCAGCGCACCGCAGCCTCCCAAGAGCCCGCCGCCAGCGCCGCCCCGCGATCCGCCACCAGCTCCGTAAACAGCCGCTGATTCTCCGCCGTGCGCACCTGCGCCGGCTCCGAATGATCGAGCCCAGCGTTCATGGACAGCAACCGATCCGCCACCAAGTACGCACCTTCATCCATACCCCACAGCCGGTGATGCGCGTACTCATGCCCGAAGAGCGCCAAGAGCTCGTCCTCATCCAGGAGCCCAATCACATCCCCCTGCAGCACCACATGCAGCGCCTCGGGCACGAAGTACAGGGACGCGTTCACGCCCATGGGCGAAGTCGGGGCCTGATAGCAGTGTCGCTCAAGGCCCTCCAGCCCCAACGCCACAGCCGCCTGCTCCGCCGCCCGGTACACGCCCGCATGAGTCTCCTCATCCAGCCGCACCGTGTTCTTCAGCAGCTCCAGCCGCGTCTCATCTGACCACTCCTCAAGCTTCGCCCGGGTCGCAAACCCCGCCCACATCTCCGCCTCATGCTCCCCCAAGAGGGCCACAAGCTGCCGGTGATACGGCGTAGGTTCGAGGGAAGGCAAGCTCACGGTGTCGTGCCATGAGCATAAGCCCCCTCCCCCGAACCACCAAACCGCCAGCCGTGTTGATTCTCCTGAATTGGATCAGACCATCAGAGGGCGTGCTCGCGACGGCTTGCTCCGCCCATCCAGATCACAGAAACGTGATCGACACCCCGTCCGTGAAGTTGCTCGTCGGGCCGGGGTTATTGTCGCGGTACCAGCACTGGAAGTTCCAGGTCTGGCCTGCCGTGATGGACGTCAGCCCCGCGGGCGTCGGCGTGCTCGTGAGGTCGAGCGTGGCCGAAATGCTGCCGAGCGCACCGCTGTTCTGAAGAGGGTATCCCGCCGCCGGGTTGTAGCGTCCGATGGCACCGGACAGGCAGAGCGTCCCCTGGCTGCCGCCCGGGTTGGAAGTAGCCCCCTGACTCATCGAATTCAGGAAGAAGCCGAACTGGTTCTGCGCCAATTGGTCGGCGATCAAGATCACGCTGTTGCCTCCAGCAAGATCAAACCCGCTGGCCCTGATCGTGCTCGGTCCACCGGCGCTATTCGAAACTGCCGGGCTGCAGTAGGTCACCCCGACCGGGCCACCCATGAGGTTCTCGTACCAAGAAATCTTGTCGTCCCACTGGCTCGCGGAGAGCACATCCACATCACCGTCAGCATCGAGATCGATGGGGAAGACCCTCCAGGCACCCTCGGCAGAGGTCGTAATCACCTGCAGGGGACCGAACGTACCTCCTCCTAGGTTTTCGTACCAAGCGACCATGTCGTCGTCCTTGCTCCCAGAGAGCACATCGGCATCACCGTCGCCGTCGAAGTCGGCGGCGTAGACGCAGGTGGGCCAATTGACAAAAGGCGCGATCACCTGCCGGGGTCCGAACGTACCGCCACCAAGGTTCTCGAACCAAGCGATCTTGTCGTCCCAGGCAATCGCAGCTAGCACATCGGCATCACCGTCACCGTCGAGGTCGGTGGCATGAACGCCCGTGGCACCACTAGCAGCATTCGTAATCACCTGCTGAGGTCCGAACGATCCGCCACCGAGATTCTCGTACCAAGCAATCTTGGCGTCGGTCGAACTCGCGGAGAGAACGTCCGCATCGGAGTCTCCGTCGAGGTCCGTGGCGTAGACGGTCCAAGCACCAACTGCAGAGGTCGTAATCACCTGCGGAGGACCAAACGTGCCGCCACCGAGGTTCTCGATCCAAGTGATCTTATCCTCGTCATAGCTCGCGGTGAGCACGTCTGCATCAGCGTCCCCGTCGAGGTCGGTGGCGTAAACGTGGACGACTGAGCCGGCGGAAATGGTAATCACCTGCTGAGGGCCAAATGAACCACCGCCCAGGTTCTCGTGCCAAAAAACCCTGTCGTCATAGGCACTCGCACAGAGCACATCGGCATCACCGTCACCATCTAGATCGATGGCGTAGACGCTGTAGGCACCATCGGCAGTATTCGTAATCACCTGCTGGGGGCCGAAGACTCCCCCACCTAGATTCTCGTACCAAGCAACCGTGTCGTCGTTGCTACTGGCGGAGACCACATCGACGTCACCGTCACCATCCAGATCGATGGCATGAACGCTTAGAGGACGATCAGACACGCCCGAAATCGACTGCTGCGGCCCGAACTGACCCAGCGCAGGGCTAGTCCCCCCGAACAACACAACCGCACTCAGTACATATTTCATCAGTGAACCCCGATCGACGGCCCTGTCCCGTGAAGCCAGAAGCCTACAGGACCTGCTGCCTCACCCCGGCGCCTTCCTGCAACAGTCCACCGATTTGAGTCAGGCACTCTCGCAGGAATCGCACCCCTGAATCATACCCAGCGACCAAAGTTCCAAGGGCCAACTGCGCGGATCAGCCCTACGACAACGCCGGCGCCCGGGGGCCAGGCCCCGCTCGTAGACATGGCGCCGAGGCGCAGACTCACTCGGCCCCCGGGCTCGGTGCCAGCTCCGGATCTAGGCTGGTCACTTCGAACGCTTCCGCGTAGTGCGCGCGACCGTTTATCAGGACCTCGAAGGTGTAGGAGCCGATCGGGAGCAGGCCCGTCCAGGGAATGGGGCTTGTGTAATCGGTGAGGTCATCGAGGGTCACCTCGTAGGCGACGGTACCGGTTGCGTTATCGATGTACCTCAGCGTCATCGTCCCCGTGCCTTCGCCGCCTGACCATTCGACAGTCGCAGTCACCGGGACCGCGGCGATGAGTGGAACGTCCAACCTGGTTTCCTCGCCGGCGAGGACGTCGAACCAAAGATCAAGGGAAGCCACATTGTCGCCCGCGAAGGTGATGCGCCCTGGTCCTGGCTCTAGCAGGTCGATTCGAAGCTCCGCCAGACCGCCGACTTCGAAGACCTCAGCGCGCTTGGATTCCTTGCGCCTCAGAAAAGCTCGCACGCCGGTTAGAACCGAGTCCGCCGGTCGCTGGATCCGCAGTACGAGCGTTCCGCTGGGCCCCGGCACGAGATCTGGCAAGTCGATGGTATCGCCCTCATGCACCTCGAACTCCCCGCCGGTGCAGATCGCTCGGGCATTGATCAGCGCCACAGGGCGGTAGATGCCCGGACTGCTCAGCTGGAAAGTCCAGTCGTTGTTCACTCGAGTTCCGCCATACCAACGCTGATCGTCGGCGCCCTCAAGAATCACCATGGAGTCGGCCGCCCACCCATCGGATTCCACGTCCAAGCGGACATGCACGAGGGAGTCTAAGAGAGACTCCCTCGCAACATAGGTTGCGATGAGATCCACGGGCTGCCGGTTGGGATAGACGCCATCGGCCGTGGGCTGCCGCGCGCCCTCGGGCCGGCGCCAGTCCTGGACGCGTAAGCCGTAAGGCCCCTGCCCGAGATTCAAGAAGCGGAAGTGCCCATCGATGGAATAGGCCAGGCGCTTGTCCTTCCCATCCGCGCTATCGGCGCTCACGTAGACCTCCTGAATCGGCGCCCCGTCGCGGTAGAGCGTGCGACCTTCGATCACGCGCCCGTCAGCCAGGACCGGGTTCCAAATGGCATCCAGTCCGGGCGCCAACAACAGGTTGGCCAGGGCGAAGGGTAGATCCTCGTGATCCTCCTCAAGGGTGTAGCGCTGCGCGAAGGCGTAGAGATACATCGAACCGGGGGCAACCGCGTGGAGCACGAACCTACCCGCATCGTCGCTGACCGCTGCGGGGCCGCGGAAGGCGCCGCGATACACGACCCGCCCGCCCTGCAGATAGGAGTCAGGCAGGGCAGCGTGGAAAGCGAGCACGGACGCCCCCTCAACGGGATTCCCCAGCGCATCCGTCACGGTGCCCAGCACGTTCACGCCCTCTTCAAGCTGCATGTCGAGGCCATGGCCCTGGCCACCAACGAGCTCGACCAGCCCGCGGCACTTGGCAGCCCTAAGGCCCAGCAGGCCAGGCGCGCGGGCCCTACGGCGGCGTCTGCGCCAGGGCCCAAGCGGTCGGAGCCTCCGGGCTCGCCAGGTCGATGCCGAGTTCGGCGCTGCGGGTGACGAGGGTGTCGGGATCCCAGCCTAAGTAGAGCGCGGCGCGGGTCTTGTTCACGCGGCCGGAGGAGGTGCGCGTGGTGGCGATGGCGGCCAGTAGGTCCGCGCGGCGGGGTTGGCGGGAGGCTAGGCGCGGGAGGACCTCGAGGCCGGCGCTGCGGAGGGCTGTGTGGGCGGTTTCGCGGTCGATGGAATCGCCGCGGGATTCGAGCAGTAGCCCGTGTAGGACCACGTCGAGGTCGCGCAGGCCTGACTCCCAGGGTTGGCGCCAGAGCAAGGCCAGGGCGTCATCGTCCCAGCGCGGTTCTGGCAGGCCCTCGTCTTTGGCAATGCGCTGGGCGAGGGCGTCGATCCAGCCGGGGAGTTCGGCGCGGCGATCCGCCAGGGGCGGAAGGCTGAGCACCACCCGGCAGAGCGCGCGTGCCAGAGCATGCTGCAGGCCATGAGCGGGCAGGCGCGGGTCGCGTTCGGTGCTGATCAGGAGCTTCGCCTGGCTGGCTGACGGATTAGCCAGGCGCTCCGTGAGCAGCTCCTGCTCTACGAGGGTCAGACGTTCCGGCGCGTGGATCCAGAGGCTCTGGCCGCTGCCTTGAAGGGCCTGTTCGAGGGAGCCGCCGGGCGACCAGGGACGTAGGCCAGCGTCAGGGCCAGAATGCTCGGCGTGGGCCAGCTCGTGGGCCCAGCGCATGAAGACGCCCTTACCGGAACCGGGACCGCCCACCAGCACCAAAGCTGCGCGGCGCGGGGCCAGGATACGCAGGCGATCGGCGAAGGTGTCGAAGTCCCCTATGCCCGTGGGCAAGTGCGGTTGCCAGCCATAGCTCGCCAGGTGTCGGCTGCGGAAGCGCGCGGCGACCATGGCCGTGCGGCGGGCTTGAAACTTGGACTCGAGCCGCGCTAAGTCGGCTTCGCGCAGGTCGCGGTTGATGCTGGACTCCACCACAAAAAGCGCAAGGGTCTCGCTGCCCAACTGCATAGGGAAGACCACGCCCGAAGCACTGCGGGCGTCCACGGAGAGCGGCGGGCTCGGAGTATCCCAAGTCACGCGCGCGCCGGTGATGCGCGCGCGCTCCAAGGCGCGCCCGCCGCCGGCGTGCACACCGGACGGATCGCCGAAACCGCTGAAGCGGCCAGCGCTAGCCACGAGCTGCGGCCCGGCCGGTCCCATAGCGAACGCGAACCAGCGCCGGCGGGTGGTCTTCATGGCCAACTCCCCCACCAACTCCTCGAACACATGGGCCAGAGCACCGCCCATGGGACCAGCACCCCAGGGCTCCGCGATGGTCTGCGGTGCAGTGACTCGCGCCTCGCGCTGCTCCCTCAGGCAACGCGGACGGCAGCTGCGCGCGAGCGCCTGCAGCCTCGTGCTCGAGGGCACCAAATGGTGCGAAAACTCCAAGTGCAGCCAGCCCATGGGCTCGCTGCGTTCATCGAGTACAGGTACGAGCACCAAGGCGAGCGCCTGCGGATCCATGCTCCCGAGCCAAGGCCCTGCGGATCCGGCACCCGGCTGACGATGACGCTGCACCAGACCAGCACTCGTTAGCAGCTCCTGCTCCGGCTCGCCCAAGCGCTGCCACGCGCAGGCGCGGCCGGTCTCCCAAGCGTCCCCGGCACCTTCGAGCTCCACAGCCACCGAACGCACTGGCACGCGCCGCTGCAAGGCGCCCGCCGCGTCCCGTTCGAGCACCACGAGCACGAGCACCGATGCGCCCAAGGCCTCGCAATCCAGAGCATCGGTGCCGATCAACGCGGCCGCGCCCGCGCGCGGCTCGCCACTGGATTTGGCGGGAGCATGCACCGCGCCCAACTCCGCCAAGGCCAGCGGCAAGGGCCCAGCCCCACGCCGCACCTGCGCCATGGGGCGCTGCGCCCCGGGCTCGCCCAGCAGTACGCCGCAGGCCGCGGCCAAGAATATCCCACGGGCATCGAGCGATACCGCCGCCAGCAAGTGTTCGCGCGCGGTCTGCACGGCGCCGCGCTGCAAGTCGAGGGCGGCCAAGTCCGTGGCCGCGCTCGACAAGGAGCACTTGCCAAGCTGCAAGCGCGCGCCCGCTAGGTCTCCCTGCACGATACCGAGGCGCGCCTCCCAAAGTCCGAGGCGCTCCGGGTCCATACCACCGCCAGCCGCTAAGTCCAACAACCGGCGCGCCACCTGCGCGGCGCTCTCCCCCGGCTCGGGCACGGGCGGCGCGGGCGCACGCCCCTCGCCCAAACGTGCCCATGCCTGCGCAGCCGTGCCACTATCCATGCGCCAGGCATGCCAACTATCGGGACCGAGGCAGGCATCGAGATGCAGACCGAGCAACACCTCCAGCGCAGCCTGATCCGAGTCCCGGCCGCGACCATGCAACACGCGCAAGGCTTCGCCCGGATTGACCCCGGCCGACTGGGATTGATCGTTGCGCCCCGCACTGCGCACGAGGCTCAAAGCCCGACTCCAACGCCGCGCGATCTCCTGGCGCTCGCCGCCCTCGGGAAGCAGCAACTCCAACGGATCCTGGAGCGCCGCGCCGAACAAGCCGCCATCCAGCCCCTCGCTAGTGCTCATGCTCCCTGCCTCGCAGCAAGCAAAGCCTTAGCGATCCCCCGCAAGGGCTCCGGCGCCTGCTCCACCGCACGTCCAAGACGCAGCACACCAGCCGGCCGGAACTCGCGCGACCAACGCTCCAAGGGCAGGTTCATGCCGTTCAAATCCGCAGCCTGTACCGGCCCGAGCCCCTGCTGAACGCGCCAATGCACATGCTGCTCAAGAGCTTCCAGCTCATCGTCAGCGCCCTCCCAAAGCGCCAGGGCATAGCGCGCTCCAAGCAGAGCCCAAGGCGCGCGCGCCATACCGGACACCGCCGGCAGCTCCCGGCGCAAACCCGCCAGGTCGCCCGCGCCCTCGCACAGAACGCCGCGCCCCAAAGCCAAGCACTGCGCCACTCGATAGGGCTCATCCGCCGTGCTACGCCAAGGCAAGCGCTCCAATGCTGCCAGGCGCTGGCTCGCGCGCTGCTCCAGCCCGCTCGCCAATTCCGCCAGAGCCAAGAGCGCATGCCCATCCGGCCCCGTGCGCAAAAGCGCCGACAGGCGCGCCAGCTCCAGCGCCGCCTGCGCACTCCAGTCATGTTCTTCGCCGGGCAGCAGGCTCTCAAGCTCCGGCATGGGCGGCAAGCCATCGAGCCTGCGCCAAAAGCTCTGCTCCGCCAGTGCGCCGCGCAAGCTGACCAGGGCCGAACCGAAGCGGTCCACCGCGGGCGGCAGGAGCCCAGCCCACCAAGCGCCGGGCGCAGCCTGCACCGAATCGCGCGCGCTACGTGCCCCGGGCAAGGCCTCCTCTGCGGCGCGTCGCAGGAGGTGCGCATCCTGCAACAGGCTCACGAATAGGTAGGCCCGCTCGAGCACATCCCGCACACCGAGCGCCGTGCGCCAGCCATCGAGAATCTGACGCACGCTCCGCATGCGATCGCGCCGGATGTTTCCGCCGAAGGACTGGCCTGTGAGGATCGAGTGAGTCATCGCTTGCAGTCTCCAGAGATCTGAAAAATGGTCGTACCCGAGGTCGGCTCAAGCCCCCCATCAGGCAGCTCCGCCACCCGCCCGAGAATCGCCTCCAACACACGCCGCGCGCGGCGTCCCACCACGTTCGCGGAGCTGCCCTCCGCCAGGGCCACAGCGTCCAAGGACTCGCGGTTGAGCACCAAACGTTCGAAGGCCCGGCGCTCGGCCTCGGGCCTCTCGTTGAATACGGTGCACACGGCGCGCAGGCCATCCGGCCGCAGGCCGAGCGGGCGCGCCAAGGCCTGCAATACCGGAATCGCTCCCACGGCGTTGCCTAAGCTTGGCAGGGGATCCACAAGCATCAGGGGCTCGAGCACGTCATCGATTGGTGGCAGCCCGGAACCCGCGCCGTATTGCGCCGGACTCTCCTGAACCAGGCCCGCCAGGCCCGCCAGGCCGACCCGCGCCTCCTCGCTCAGGAGCTGATCCACGGCCCCGTCCACCTGGCGCTCAAGCCAAGTCGCCAGACCCGGCACCCCACCCCAACGACAGGCAAAACGGGCCACATCGGCCATGGCTAGCAGCAGCAGCCGATCCGGGTCCAAGAGCAGGCAACGGCGCTCCAGCACCGCCGCTACCCGAGCGCGCAGGCCTAAAGGGTCGTTCTTGGCGATGCGCTCGAGGATCTGCGCGGGCGTACCGCGCAGCAGCAACTCGGCGTCCTCGGAGAGCTTCTGCGGGCTAGGAATTTTCGGATCGGCCATGGGCATGCTGGTTAGGGGCTCGCTACTAAGACCACCTTAGGCGCCCACGGGGATCACGTCTTTCCGGGCTCGTTTGGGCCCTTTGAGGCCCTAAACCGATCGCTTTTCCCCACTTTCGACTACGCCGACCTCGACGGACCGCGCGCTAGCCTGTGGATAACTCCCCCGAGAGCCCCGCAGCCATTCCCCCGGGGGGCACAAGCCCGCGAATAGTCCAAACCCCGGCCGCAGCCCGCAGAGTAGGATCCCGGCCTTCGCGCCCCCCTGCGGCGCATTCCGAGCACGACCATCGAGGAATACAGCACGTGGACAACATCCTGGAAGGCAAGACAGGCGTGATCCTGGGCGTCGCCAACAAGCGCTCACTGGCCTGGGGCTGCGCACGCTCCCTCTCCCGCGCTGGCATGCGCCTAGCATTCACCTACGCCGGCGAGCGCATGAAGAAGGGCGTCACAGCCCTGGCCGAAGAGTGCCCTGGCTCGATCGTGCTGCCCTGCGACGTGACCAAGCCCGAGGAGATCGACTCCGCCTTCGCCGCCATCGAGAAGGAGTTCGAGCACCTGGATACGGTCGTACACGCCATCGCCTTCGCGCGCCGCGAGGAACTCCAAGGCAACTTCTTCGAGACCACGAAGGAGGGCTACATGCTCGCCCACGAGGTATCGGCTTACTCACTGACCGCCGTCGCGCGCCGCGCCCTTCCGCTCATGGAAGGCCGCGAAGGCTCGATCGTGACGCTCTCCTACATCGGCGCCGAGCGCGTGGTGCCCAACTACAACGTGATGGGCATCGCCAAGGCAGCGCTCGAAGCATCCGTGCGCTACCTCGCTGCTGACCTCGGCCCGCGCGGCATTCGCGTCAACGCCATCAGCGCCGGTCCGATCCGCACGCTCTCCGCATCGGGCGTGCGCGACTTCAACGAGATGATCGACAACATCGCTGCCAAGGCTCCCCTACGTCGCAACGTGACCGCGGAAGAAGTCGGCGACACCTGCCTCTTCCTGGCAGGACCGCACAGCCGCGGCATCACCGGCTCGATCGTGTTCGTGGACGCCGGCTACCACATCATGGGCGTCTAGCGCGGGCGCGAAAGAAGCTGCGACTGCCGGTCGATCAGCCGGCGAACATTCCAACAGGAACGAAAGAGGGGGCACCCGGAACAAAGACGTTCCTGGTGCCCCCGCGCATGACTCTCTACCCAAGGTGTCAGGTAGACCGCTCGCAGTGGTCTGCCTGACGCCCATAGGAATAGCCGCTGGAGGGGGGCCTTGTCGAGGATCCTCAGGAAGCCCTCGGTTGGAATCTAGTTAACGGCCCTCAGCAGGCCGCTAGGAGTCCTGGACCCACGGCACCACCAGTGGCGATGATTCGCCCTCTGCCCCCGCAAACCAGAGATGCTCGCCGTAGACCGGCTCGAGCACCTCCCGGCGCAGGACCACCGCGGGGCTGCCATTAGCCACCACGCCGCCCTGCTGCATAAGCATCACCCGCGTAGCGAAGCGTCCTGCCCAAGCCAAGTTGTGGGTTACGAGCAGGATTCCGTGCCCTTCCTGCGCTAGACGCTCTACGAGCAACAACACCTCTGCCTGGTAGGCGGGATCCAAGGAAGCTGTGGGTTCATCGAGGAGCAAGGTGCTCGCTCCCTGGGCCAGCGCACGCGCGATCAGCACACGCCGGCGTTGGCCTCCGGATAGCTGGCCTAGCAAGCGCTCTTTGAACTGCGCCGTGCCCGTGCGCTCGAGCGCTTCCTGCACTGCATGATGGTCGCCGCTGCCCGGTCCACTCCAGCGCGTGACATGCGAGTAGCGGCCCCCGAGTACGAAGTCCCCCACGCGCACTTCGCTGACGCCGTCGAGGTCCTGGGGCACCACCGCAACGCTGCGCGCCACTTCCATGGCACCCAGCTCATCGATGCGCTGACCGTCCAAGTAGACCTGCCCGCGACTGGGCTGTAGCGCACCGCTGAGCACCTGCAGCAAGGTCGACTTGCCCGCGCCATTAGGCCCGAGCAGAAAGAGCAACTCCCCCGGCGCTAGATCCAGGTCAACGCCAGTCAAGACCTCCGGACCCTGCGCGTCGTAGGCGTAACGCAGGGCGCGCGCTTCGAAGCCCGCTACCATGCGCCGATCCTGCGCCGTTGACGCACGAGTAGTATGAGGAAGAGCGGGCCACCCACCACGGACATGGCCACGCCGGGACCGAAGGGTCGTTTGCCGAGAACAGCCAATTGGCCCACGTCCACGGCCAGCATCAGCACGGCACCGAGCAACGGCGCTGTCCAAAGCACCGCATGGTGCCCACGCCCCACCAAGCCACGCACCGCATGCGGCACGATCAAGCCGACGAAGGCCACCGGCCCAGCCGCCGCGACCGCGCAACCGGTGCACGCGCACACGGCAAAGACCGCCAAGCGCTTCACCCGCTCCACGGGCACGCCCAAGCTGCGCGCGTCGCTCTCGCCGCCGGCGAAGAGGTCGAGCTCGCGCGCTAGGAACGGAATGCACGCCAAGGCCAAGCCAAGGCCCACCGCCACCATGCCGGCGTGGCCGGCGCGGCGATCGACGAGGTTGCCGAAGGTCCATTCCATGATCGCGCGCGTCAGGTCGTAGTCGTCCATGACCAGCGCTTGCACCACCACCACCAAGGCGCCCACGCAGGTGTTCATGGCCACGCCGGCGAGCAGCAGAATTGGCACGCTGACCCGTCCGCCGCCGCTCGCGAAGAGCAGCAGTGCGACCGCCACAGCCGAGGCGCCCAGGAAGGCCGCCACGGGCACGGACCAGAGCATGAAACCCGGGCCCATACTGCCGCGCGCCACCAGGGCGATCGTGCCACCCAAGACCGCACCGGAGGAGACCCCCAGAACCGAGGGCGAGGCCAGCCCGTTGCGGTAGAGCCCCTGCAGGAGCGCGCCCGCCAGAGCCAGGGAGGCGCCCACGCCGGCGGCCGTCAGGGCGCGCCAAAGACGTAATTCTAGGGTGTATTGGGGTGCGCTCTCGAGACCCGGGCCGAGGCCGAAGAGGCCCAGGGTGCCGCGCCAGACGTCCCCCAGTGGCATGGATCCAGAGCTACCACGCAGCAGTCCGGCCAGCAGCAGACCCAGAATGGCTGCTACGAGCAGAAATCGGACGCCGAAGAGGCGGCGGGTGCTGACACGGGCGAGGACCATGGCCGGCGAGGGTACCCGCCCTGAGCATCAGAAGCACATGATACTGACTGGGTTGATTGTGGTCGTGTGAGGCTCCAGCAACGCCAAATCGGGTGTCTCGGTGGCGTGAGGGGCGCTTGACCGCACGAGTCCGTGGTCCAGGGGCCTGCGCACCTGGGCGAGCACCCAGAAACACCACTCACTCCACCAGCAGCCCAGCTTTCTCACGACCACGACCACACTCAACCTAGTCAGTACCGAAGGCCGTACCACTGCCTGCTCCACGGGGTAGCGAGTCCCGGGCTTGGCCGCTAGGGTGCGTCGCTTGCCCGCCCCTCGGTAGGCATCCTTGACCAACCCGCGCCGCTCTCCGGCGCCGCACTGCCCCATAGGGCTCGATCATGACCGCAAAACTGCTCACCCTTGGCCTACTGGCCCTCACCGCCAGCGCCAGCTTCGCAGCCGCCTGGACCGGCGCGCAGGACCCGCCCATCCCGGCCGACACCGAAATCATCACCACCGCGTCCGGCCTCAAGTACTCCGTACTTCAGGCTGGCGACGGCAAGACCTTCCCCGGCGCCGGCGACAAGGTCAAAGTCCACTACAGCGGCTGGCTGACGGACGGCACGATGTTCGACTCCTCGATCCAGCGCGGCCAACCCTCCGAGTTTGGCGTCAGCCAGGTCATCAAGGGTTGGACCGAGGGCCTGATGCTCATGAGCGTGGGCTCCAAGGTCAAGATGACCATCCCGTGGAACCTGGCCTACGGCGAGGCCGGTCGCGCGCCGAAGATCCCGGCCAAGGCCGACCTGATCTTCCAGGTCGAGCTGCTCGAGATCACCGCGCGCTCCATGCCCTTCGTGGCCTGGGACGCTAAGCGCGAAACGATCAAGACCGAGAGCGGTCTCGAGTACCAAGTCCTGCGCGCCGGCAGCGGCGGCCCGGCCAAGGGCGCTGACAACATCAACCTCGAGTACGCCTTCTACGATGGCGACGGCAAGGTCGTTGGCAGCTCCGCCATGTCGCAACCGATCAGCGGCAAGTCCGATCGCATGCCGCTCAAGTTCATGACTGAGGCAGCCGGCTTTATGGTTGCTGGCGACCTCATTCTCTTCCGTGTCCCCACCACCCTGGGCATCCAGGGCCAACAGCCTCCGGGCATCGAGCCCGATGCCCCTACCCTTTGGCAGCTAGAGCTGACCAGCGCAATGACTTTTGAAAAGCCCGACTTCGTGCTCCCCCCGGAAGCCGAACTCACCTCCACCGAAAGCGGCCTCAAGTACAAGATGCTGACCGCTGGCGAAGGCGCCACCCCCACCTCTTCCTCGCGCGTCACCGTGCACTACTCGGGTTGGCTCACCGACGGCACGCCCTTCGACTCCTCCTACGAGCGCGGCCAGACCATCGACTTCGGTGTGACCCAGGTCATCGCGGGATGGACCGAGGGTCTGCAGCTCATGAAGGTCGGCGGCAAGGCCATCCTCGTGATCCCCAGCAACCTCGGCTACGGCGATCGTGGATCACCCCCCACCATCCCCGGCGGCGCGACCCTCGTCTTCGTTGTCGAGCTGATCGCCACCAACGGCTGATCGAAGCTGTTCCTTACGCGCCGGCGGCGATGGCAATCCTGCCTCGCCGCCGGCGTTTTCTTTTTAGCCCCACCCAAGCGCGCCCCCATGTCCCGACGTCACCCCGAAGCCTTCCCCATCGACGACAAGCGCGTGTACGACGCCTACGTGGCCGGCCGCGCCAGCGCCGCCATGGCCGTGGGCGTGCGCCTCGGACTCTTTGATCTCTTGGACAAGAGCCCCTCCAGCGCGGAACAGATCGCAACCGCACTCGAGCTGCAGGCGCGCCCGGCCCGTTCCTTACTGGCGGCGCTTGTAGGCACCGGTTTGCTGCTCCTAGAGGGCGAAGCCTACAGCCTGCCCGAGGACGCCAGCGCTTACCTCGTACGCAACAAACCCGGTTCCCTCTGGGGCCTGGTGGACATGGAAGTGGATGAGTTCCTCGACCCGGCCAAACTCATGCGGGCCCTGAAGCAAGACGACGCCAGCGTCTACGGTGGCGGCGATCCCTGGGAAGCGCACGCCGCCGATCCGGCCAAGGCCGCCGCCTTCACCGCCGCCATGCACAGCGTTTCCGCGCGCCCCGCCGCGGGCTTCGCCGAGGTCGCCCCGCTGGCCTCCACCAAGCGCCTGCTCGATGTCGGCGGCGGCTCCGGCGCCCTCTCCATCGCCTGCGCCCAGGCCAATCCGGACCTGCGCTGCACGCTCTTCGACATCTCCGTCGTCTGCGACCTAGCCGCCGACTACGTGCGCGATGCGGACCTGCTCGAGCGCATCACGCCCGCACCCGGCGACATGTTCACCGAGGCCTTCCCCGAGGGCCACGACGCGGTCCTACTCAGCCAAATCCTGCACGACTGGTCCTTCGAAACCGGCGCCGAACTACTCGCCAAGGCCTACGACTGCCTGCCCTCGGGCGGCCAAGTCCTGATCCATGAGAAGCTCGTCGACGACGACGGCCTAGGCCCGCGCGCCAACACCCTCGTCCACCTAGACATGCTCGTCTGGACCAAGGGCCAGCAGTACCGCCCCTCCGAGCTGAGCACCGCCCTCCACAACGCCGGCTTCACCAACGTCCAAATCATGCCCACCGCCGGCTACTGGAGCCTCGCCGTAGCCACCAAACCCTAGGCTGAGTTCTGGCGTTCTGGGTCAGGCACAAGACGCCAGAAATCAGTCGTCGTTGATCGAGCGTAGTACGTCGACATCGAGGCGGCCGTCGCTGACTCCGTCGACGTCGTCTAGTTCGGCGAGGATGTCCTTCAACTCGGTACGGTGGACTACGCCCTTCTCGTCTAGGGTGGCCAGCAAGGTGCCTAGCACCAAAGCTAGGTAGCCTACGTCGCCTTCTAAGTCCTCGACCCGCTTGTCGACCTGCTCGGTCCGACGCTTCGAGCGGCTGTGCATGCGCCGTTGGGTGCGCACTTGCTCGCGCAGGTCGGTGGTCTTGGCGTGGTAGGGAAAGAGATAGTTGAAGAGGGTCATGGCTGTGGATCCTAGAGACTCGGTCGGGAGAGGGAGCTACTCGCGTTACGTAGATTTATTCACCTGAGTGGGCCGAGGCGGAGCGCGATGGACGGCGTTTCGTCGCCTGGAACTACCGCACGGTCTACCCGCCCATTCCTCTGAAGAGGGTCGAGGGACGCCTGTCACGCTTCCTCGCTTTCCACGCGGGCCGCGGGGACATCGACCTCCAGCACGGCTGGGTGACTATCGAGCAGCGCCCCATCGAGATGCCCGTGGACCGCTGGCGCCCGGGACAGCGCGAGCGCAATACGTCGGGCTCTTGGCAGCGCGTGGGCGCCGTGCCGTGCAGGGCAGGGCAGGGCAGGGCAGGGCAGGGCAGGGCAGGCGAACTGCAATACACTTGGCGCAATCCCTGCTGGCCCGATGATGAAACTAGCCCCGACTAGGAGTCCGGCTCGCTCGCGCCCTTGCTGTGGATGCGATTCCACACGCCCAAATCTATCACCGCCTTGCGGAAGCGCTCGAAGTCCAGGGGCTTGGTGAGCAAATCCGGGCAACCCAGACTGCGCGCCTCGCGCACCTCGCGTGTGCACTCGGTGGTGCTGAGCACGAGCACACGCATCGCCGCGAGCACTTCGTCCGCGCGCAACTCGCGCAGGACCGCTAGCCCGCCCATGCGCGGAAGCTGCAGGTCCAGGAGCAGCAAGTAGCACTCGCACGCATCCGTCTCCGCCTGCGGTCCGCGCAGGAAGGCCAGCACGTCCTCCCCATCCTCGAAACAGCTCACCTCCGCACTCACTCCCCCACGCTGAAGTGCGCGCCGCAGCAAAGTGGCGTGGCCGTGGTCATCCTCCACCAGGAGGATTTGCATGGACTGCTGAGCGCTCACGGAGCGAGTCCTAAGACTGCTCCTTCTTGGCGATGATCATGTGCTGGAAGCCGCGCAGGAAGAAGTTGCCATCGGCCGCCGCCTTGTGAAAATTCGGCTTCTCTAGCTTGCGGTTGCCGCGCACGACCGTGGCGTGGTCGATGATGCGAAAGCCCATGGCGGAGAGCATCACCAGCATGCGCGCACCGATGGGCACGAAGCCGCGCTTCTTCTCGAAGCTATCGCTCACGTACAAGCCCAGGTAGCGCCGGTCCTTGAGCACGCGCTTAGCCTCATCGAAGGCGCCCTGCATGGCCTCGAAGTAAGCCTCGTCAAAGGCCGACAACTCGCCGATGCAATCCGGTTGTTCCGAGTAGCGGATGTGCCTGCCAAAGGGCGGGTCCATGAAGACGAAGTCCGCCTTGCCATCCTCCAGCGGCAGCTTGCGCGCGTCCGCGCGGAAGATGTCCTCGCGCACGGGCCGCACGTCGTACCCGATAGCACGCCGCTCCATGCTGCGCGCCACGTCCAGAGTCGTGCCGCCGCCGCAGAAGGGATCCACCACTAGATCCCCGTCGCGCGTATAGCGCTCGAGTAGGTTCCAGATCACCCAGGCCGGCGTACTCCCCTCGTAGGCCGGCGTGCCCATGGGCACGTCCGAGTACTGCGAGGAGGGGTAGTACCAGAGGGTGGTGGTCTGGAGTTTGAGTGCCGGCCGGTCGGGTCGCCGGTAGGACTTGGGACGCTCTTCCATCGCGCAGGAGTATAGTGCAGCTCGCATCCCGTACCCTGCCCTCATGAGCAGCGAACCGATCCGGGAAGAGAGCAAGATCCACCCCGAGGGAGCCCGCATCGACTACGTCGCAGGCCTCTGGGACCTCCCCGAGGAGCCCACGGGCGCCCCCATCCTCCTGGCCCATGGGGCTGGCCTCCCCATGCGCTCCGAATTCATGGAGAGCATGGCTCTCGGCCTTGCCACCGGAGGCCACCCCGTCCTGCGCTTCAACTACCCCTACGCCCAGATCATGGAGATGGGCGGTAGCCGCCGCCCTCCGGACCGGCGGGAGCCCCTGCTAGCCACCCACCGCAAGGCCCTAGCAGTACTCACCGAGCGCTTTCCAGACCCCCGCCCGATCATGGCCGGCAAGTCCATGGGCGGCCGCATGGCCAGCATGCTGGCCGTTGAAGAGGACAACGTCAGCCGCCTGCTCTTCTATGGGTACCCCCTACATCCGCCGGGCAAGCCCGAGAAACAACGCACCGAGCACTTCCCGGCCCTCACCCAGCCGGCCCTCTTCCTGCAGGGCGACCGCGATGCCCTCTGCACGCTCGACTTGCTCCAGCCTGCCCTGGAAACCTACGGCGGCACACCCACCTTGCAGGTGATCGAGGGCGCAGAC
>JBLIOL010000013.1:0-33754 GCA_047639615.1 Planctomycetota bacterium
CGGCCTGCTAGGGGCAGAACTGAACGCTCAGTCCCTCGCTGAAGTTCGAGGTAGTGTTGGGGTTCTGGTCGCGGTGCCAGCACTGGAAGTTCCAGGTATCGCCGGCCACCACCGCCACGGACGGGCTAGCCGGGAAGCTGAGCAGGTCCAAGGTTCGCTGGAAGGTGCCGGCGCCGTTGGCCTGGCCCAGCTGGGTGTTGAAGCGCGCGATATTGCCCGCAAGGCACAGATTGCCCTGGCTCCCCCCCGGTCCCATCACGAAGCCCTGCGTGCGGCTCGCGATGAAGTAGGCGAACTGATTAGCCGGTAGGTCCGTGGCCCGCACGCTGAAGTTGTTGGTGGTCACGCTGATGGAGCCGATCATGGCGAGCTTGCCAAAGCTCCCACCAGAGTTGTTGGCGGCCTGGCAGTAGGTGCTTGCACCACAGTCCGGCACGATCTTGGTCACGTTGCCGGAGAAGTGCTCGGTGATGTACAGCTCACCATCCGCGTCCGCGGTGATACTCACCACGCTGCTAAAGGGTCCCAGCTGACTGGATAGGTCGATGGAGGCGGTGACGGAGCCGCCGACAATGCGCTTGGCCCAAATCGTCCCCGTGCAGAAGTCAGAGTAGATGTGGTAGCCCAACAGTCCGGGAATGGCACTTCCACGGTAGGTCGTTCCTGCCGTGATCGAGCAGCCCTGACTGTGGTCGTAGGCTACGGCCGGATCACGGAAGGCAAGCTCTCCGCAGTTGCAACCCGCCGGCGCACCGCCGTAGCAGTCAGCGCCTTCCTTGCAGGGCCAACCAAAGTTCATCTGATTCAGGGGCGGGCCGAGGCTCGAGCTTGGCACCCAGTTGAGTTCCTCCCAGGTGCTCTGACCCACATCCCCCACCAAGAGGTCGCCGGTCAGCTCGTCCATACCGATGCGCCATGGATTGCGCAGGCCCTGTACCCAAATCAGCTCTTCCGTCCCCGGTGCGCCCACGAAGGGGTTGTCGGCAGGCACGTGCGGGAAGGCAACGTCCACGTTGAAGCGCAGCACCGACCCGCGCGGATCGCTCGTATCCTGAGCGCGTAGGTCTACATTCGCGCCGCCGGACCAACCGTCGCCCAGGCTGTAGTACAGCATGCCGTCCGGTCCGAAGCGCAGGTCGCCGGCCTTGTGGCCCTGAGTGTTCTGCGGCAGCGGTCCGAAGACTATCTGCTCCGAGGCGGGGTCGCCCTGGTTGGGGTTCGTAGCCGAAACGGTGAAGCGACTAATGATCGAATCGCCGGCGCCGCTACCCGTGGTGTAGGACAGGTAGAAGAAGCCGTTGTTAGCAAAGTCCGGGTGCAGAGCCATGCCGAGCAAGCCGTTCTCGCCCGCGTCATTCACCAGCGCGCTGATGTCCATGAACGGCGAGGAGTTGAGCGCGCCGTTCTCGATCACGTAGATGCGCCCGAGCTTATTCGCAGCGTAGAGCCGCGTTGCGTCACCAGGCTCCGGCACAAGCGTCGTGGGACGCTGGGGCACGCTGGTTACGAACTCGCCCTGGACAGAGACCTGTGCCAGGGCGGGCCGCGTGATCCAACCGAGGAGAAAAAGTGTGGTTAGGACCGGGAAGAGCTTCATGTCGTGTGTCTAGGGGCAGAAGACCACAGAGAGGCCTTCGGTGAAGTTGGAAGTGATCATCGGGATCGCGTCCCGGTGCCAGACCTGGAAGTTCCACGTATCGCCGGCGGCTACAGCCACGGCGGGGTTGGTGGGGAACGAGGTCAGGTCCAAGTTACGGCTGTAGATGCCCTGAGCATCGATAGCGCCCACCTGGCTCTTAAAGCGACCGATGTCGCCTTGGATACACAAGTTGCCTTGGCTGCTGCCAACGTTGGGGAAGAAGCCCTGGGACTTGCTGGCGATGATGTACGCGAACTGCGCCGGAGGCAGATCGTAGCCGGTCACGACAAAGCCATTGGCGGCCACACTGGAGCTGCCCTGCATGGCGATCTTGCCGGTGGCGCCCGTGGAGTTCGGGTTCGAAGAGCAGTAGTTCGTCCCGCCGCAGTCGGGCACGATCTTGGTGATCTGTCCCGAGTAGTGCTGGATGATGTAGAGCTCACCGTCGGCGTCCGCGGTGATGGCCACGATGCCGGTCATGGGGTTGAACTGCGGACTGAGGTCCACGGCGTTGACCACGACTCCACCCACGATCTCCTTGGCCCAGATGGTGCCCGTGCAGAAGTCGGAGTAGACGTGGTAGCCGTAGAGGGCCGGGATCGCGCTGCCGCGATAGGTGGTACCACCGGTGATCGCACAACCGGAAGCGTGGGCATACTCCACGACCGGGTCACGGAAGGCGGGCGTGCCGCAGTTGCAACCGGCGGGAGCACCACCGTAGCAGGCCGAGCCTTCCTTGCAGGGCCAGCCGAAGTTGAGCTGTGTAAGCGGCGGCCCCATGGCGGAGCCGGGAACCCAGTTCAGCTCCTCCCACGTGCTCTGCCCCACGTCGCCGATCAAGAGATCTCCGTTGAGGCTATCCACACCGAAGCGCCAGGGGTTGCGCAGGCCCAGCACCCAAATGCGCTCGTCCGCACCGGCGACACCGACGAAGGGGTTGTCGGCGGGAACATGCGGAAAAGGAATGTCCACGTCGAAGCGCAGGATCGAACCGCGCGGGTCGGTGATGTCCTGGGCGCGGCGGTCCACGTTCAAGCCGCCGGCCCAACCGTCGCCCATACTGAAGTACAGCATGCCGTCCGGACCGAAGTGCAGGTCGCCGCCCTTGTGGCCGTCGGTGGTCTGCGCGATGGGGCCAAAGATGATCTGCTCACTGGCGGGATCACCCTCATTGGGATTGAGTGTCGAGGTGGTGAACTCGGAGATGATCGAATCACCAAGCCCCATGCCTGTGCAGTACGACAGATAGAATTTGCCGTTGTTCGCGTAGTCCGGGTGCAGCGCCATGCCGAGCATGCCGCCCTCGCCGGTCTCGTTAACTTGCGCCGAGAGATCCATGAACGGCGAACCGTTGAGCACACCGTTCTCGATCAGATAGATACGCCCCAACTTGTTGGGCGCGTACAAGCGGCTGGGGTTGCCAGGCTCGGCAGCCAAGGTCACCGGTCGTTGGGGCACGTTGGCTACGGGCGCTCCGGTGACAGAGATCTGCGCCGCGGCGCTGCTAGCCAACAGGAATAGAGTCGGTACGAAGCCGATAAGAATGAACGGGCGCATGGAGAGAATCAGGTCCGAGGAGAACGCGGGGCTCTAGAATAGCCCGATTCATCGATTCCAGGTCGTCTACTGCAACCAGTCAGCCACGATCTGAGGCACCACATCAACGGCCCGTCCGGCCAAGAATCGATCGCCGGGGTCCTGATCCGGCTGGGCCTCGAGGTCCTGAACGAGAGTAGGCACCCCGCGCTGGCGGGCAAAGTCCAGGAAGCCGGCCGCGGGCCAGACCCGGCCACTGGTCCCAATGGCCGCAAAGCGCTCAGCCTCCAGCAGCCAAGTCTCAATTTCGGCCATGCCCCGTGGCTCCTCGCCGAACCAAACCACATCCGGCCGCATGCGTTCGTATTCACAGTTCGGGCAACGCACGAAGCGCTCCGGATCCAGGTGCTGCATGTCGCGCACACGCGTACCGCATTGCTCGCAGCGCAGCACCTCGAGTTCACCGTGCATGCAGAGCGCCGTGGATCCCGCGCGCGCATGCAAGCCGTCGACGTTTTGAGTCACGAGCCGCAGAGCGCAACCGCGCCGCTCCAACTCACGCTCCAGGAGCACGAGCGCGTGATGTCCAGCGTGGGGTTCAACCTGCAGCAGGCTCGCGCGGCGTTGCTGATAGAAGCGCCAAACCTGAGCCGGATTGCGAGTCCAGGCCTCGGGCGTTGCCACGTCCTCCACACGCTGGCCTTCCCACAACCCGCCGCCGCCACGGAAGGTGGGCACACCGGAGTCCGCGCTCATGCCCGCGCCCGTGAGCACGAAGGCGAAGAACTCGTGCGGGACGCTCAAGCTAACCCCGCGTGCGCGCGCGCGCTAAGCGCGCGCGCAATTGCCACGCAGCCGCGCCCCTGCGCTGGTATTGGGCAAGTTGGCCGGCTAGCTCCTGCACTTCATCGAAGGCCTCGCGGGCAGCCTTCCCATCGCCCGCAGCCGCCAGACTTTGACCACGCCGGAAGGCGCTCTCCGGGCTGGGCCCGTGGTTCCGCCGATAACGCTTGAGCCGCGCCAGAGCCTGAGCATGCTCACCCATGCTCTGCACCAGCTCGATGCTGCGCAGCATGGTCTCACCGTAGGCGTGCTCCTCGTCCAAGACCAAAGCGGCGTCGAGCGCAGCCAAGGCCTGCGGCTTGCGACCGACCTCGAGCAACGCGCAACCCAAGCGGTAGTGCCATTCTGCCACCTCGGGCTCGCCCGCCGTGGCCATCTCAAGGGGCTCGATCGCGCGCCGCGCACGCCCCTGACTCAGCAACAAACTTCCCAGCTTGCCCTGATTGTGCGGCGTTTCCACGGTCCCCAGCTGGCTCACCAGGCGCTGAGCCTGACGCCGATCCAGGGCGCCGGCCGCCAGACGGCTAGCTCCCGCCGAGAGCGCCACAGCCACGATCCAGAACCCAACGAAGGGCATGCCCAGCAGGGCGCCGATGATGGGCACGCCGCCCAGCAGGCTGCGGGCGAGCCCGAGGGTCACGAAGACCAGCAGGAAGAAGCCGACGAGTCGGAGCATGGATGGGGCAGGGAGATGGATCTGTACGTGGGACGCACCGCGCCCGCCGCTTACCATACAGGCATGGCGCCCTCCCCCTCCCCGCGCAGTGCGGCCAGGCTCGAGTTGCTGCGTAGCGCCCTCGATCTGGGCCTGAGCCTGCCGCGGCTGGCCCGCTACTACCCCTTCCGCAAGGGCTACGAGGCCCGCGTAGCCCAAGATCTGGCTGGAGCGCCCGCCCCGGTCGAGAGCTGCCCCGTGGGCCCCTTGCCCGAGCGCCCCCTGCGCATCTTCCTGGCTGTGGCCGAGCCCTCGGGCGAAGGCCACGGTGCGCGCTTAGCCCAGGCCATCACAGCCCTAGCCCGCGAGCTCGGCGCCCCGGCTCCGGAACTGCGCGGCCTCGGCGGCGAGGAACTCGCTGCCGCCGGCGTGCAGACCCTGGCCGACCCCGGTGCCCAAGCAAGCATGGGCTCCGCCGGCCCCCTGCGCGCCCTGCCCTTCTATCTAGATCTGATCGAAGACTCCGCGCGCTGTTTCCGCGATTGGCTGCCGGACCTCTTCGTGCCCGTGGATTCGCCGGCCCTGTTCATCCCCATGGCGCGCACGGCCCAGCGCTACGGAGTGCCCTGCGTGCATCACATCGCGCCGCAGTTCTGGGGCTGGGCACCTTGGCGCGTGAAGCGCTATCGCAAGCACATCCAGCAAGCGCTCACCATCATGCCCTTCGAGCCAGCCTGGTATGCGCGCCACGGCGTGGCCACGGGGCATGTGGGGCACCCTCTACTGGACGCTCTACAGAACTTGCCCACGCCCCCGAGCGCCGACGCCCCCGAGCGCAATGCCCTGATCCTCTTGCCCGGCAGTCGCGGCCACGAGATCGACGACAACCTGGGTTGGATGCTGCAGGTGGTGCAGCGTTTCATCGCGGCCAAACCTGGCACGCCGGTGCGCGTATTGCAGTCGAGTCCGCGCCAAGAAAGGCGCATCCAAACACTGCTCGAGGGTCATCCGCAGGTGGAGTTGCGCGTGGGCGATCTGCACACAGAATTAGCCCACGGCCGCGTGGCGCTAGCGGTCTCCGGCACAGTACTCACGGACCTCTTGCACCACCGCATGCCGGCCTGCGCCATCTACCGCGACACGGGCGCCTGGAAGTCGCGCATGATCGACGTCCTGCTCACCTGCCGAAGCTTCGTCAGCACCAATCTGGTGGCTGGCAAGCCCGTGCTCCCCGAGCACTGCTTCCGCGGGGACGGTCCCCAGGAAGAAGTAGCGAGCTGGCTGATATCCGCCTGGGATGATCCTGAGCTGCGCCAGGAGCTGGCCGCCGGCATGCAATTGGCCGCCGAGCGCCTGGGCCCCCCCGGCGCTGCGAAGCGTGCCGCAAGCTTCGTGCTCCACGCAGCTGCGGAGCGGGCTCGCGCCCAAGGCTCCGGTCGCGCACACTCCTGACCCATGGATCCCTCCCCCAGCGAGTCCTCTCAGGAATCTGAAGAGAGCGTGAATATGGCCGCGGATGCCGGGTATGTGGAATCGTCCATGTCGATTGAATCCACACAGCTCATGTGCGCCGTCCAGGCCGGGGACCCCCAGGCTTTTGAGACCCTGGCCCACAGCCTGCGCTCGCGCGCCTTCCAGATTGCCCACTCCTTGGTGGGCTCTCGGGATGATGCCTTGGATATGTGCCAGGAGACCTTCCTCAAGGTCTTCAAGGCACGCGACAGCTACGACTCGAACCAGCCTTTTCTGCCCTGGTTCCACCGCATCCTGCGCAACACCTGCTTCAGCTTCCTGCGCAAGCATCGCCGCATTCGCAAGATCTCCCTCAGCGTCCAGAACAAGGACGGCGAGGAGAGCGACTTCGAGATCACCGATCCGGGCCCGGCCCCGGACGCCGGCACCCTCGCGGAGGAACGCTCGATGCTCTTCCGCAAGGCGCTCTCCACTCTCTCTTCGCGGGACAGGGAAATCCTGGCCCTGCGCCATTTCGACGAGCTCGCCTACAAGCAGATCGCCGAGTCACTAGGCATCCCTGAAGGCACTGTTATGTCACGCCTGTACCACGCGAGGCGGCGCCTTCGGGACGCCCTCGGTCCGCACCTCCAGGAGGAGGCAGCGGTTCTCGCGGCCAAAATCCCCAGCACCAAAGTAGGTGAGGAGCGAGCACGCTAGTGCTCCTATAGTGGACCCTACCCCTGATCAATTAGCGGCCATGGCCTACGCCGACGGTGAGCTCCGCGGAGCAGACCTCGAGGCCTTCGAAGAGCGCCTAGCCAAGGACTCGTCCCTCGGCCAAGAAGTCGCCGAGCTCCAGGCCCTCAACCTGGTCGCCAGGGTCGAGGTTCCTCTGGAACCCGCCGACCACGAGTGGCGCCGAATCGACGAGGATTTGGTGCACCAGAGCGGCCTTGGGCTGGGCTGGATCCTGTTCATCGCCGCGACCCTGGCCCTCTCCGGCCAAGCCGTCTTCAGCATCTCCCAGGACGAGAGCCTCTCCGTTCTGACTCGCTCGCTCTCCATCGCCGGCATCTCCGGTCTCGTTCTGCTGGCAGGTCTGACCCTGCGCGAGCGCCTGCGGGTGCTGCCCTTCGATCCCTACCGCCAGATCAAGCGATGATCATCGTCACAACCGAGCAAATCCCCGGCCGCGAAGTCGTGGACACCTGCGGCCTCGTGCGCGGCACCACAGTGCGCTCCAGGCACATGGGCCTGGCCATACGGGCCATGATGCGTATTTTGGTAGGCGGCGAGATCGTCGAATACACCAAACTCCTAGCCGAATGCCGCGAGCAGGCCATCGACCGCATGACGGACGAGGCCCACAGCATGGGGGCTGACGCGATCGTCGGCTTCCGCTTCGTCACCATGGAAGTGGCCCGGGGCGCCGCCGAGATCGTGGCCTACGGCACAGCGGTCACCCTCGTCCCAAAATAGAGCTTCGAGGCCGAGACCGAGAGGACGGATTCATGCCTCCCCTAGGGGGCAGCCGATTCCTTAGCATGCGTGCCATGTTCTCACCGGCCAGTGTGTGTAGCCTCCTCGGCATCTCGGTCCTGACACTCGCTGCCTGCAGCGACGCCCCCTCTGTAGACCCGGTGGAGCCGGCTGCAAGCCCGGCCGATCAGTCCGTCCGGGAGGGCCCCCGCGAGCAGATTCCGACCCGGCTCGTCGGCAGCACCGGGCGCCGCAATCTAGACCTGCGCTATGCCAAGGCCGTGCAGTTCGGAGACCCGAAGACCGTCAGTAGCATGGACTTCGAAGGCTCCATGCCGGAGGGCTTCGAGGTCTCGTCTGGCGACCACACCTGGGTCAAGCGTCACCCCCGCGATCCGAAGGGCGAGAAGCTGCTCAGCGTGAGCGGCGAGCGCATCGTCCTGGATATCCCCCTCGCTTCCGATCCGGCCGAGGTAAACCAGGTTGCCATCACCTTCTCCAATACGGGCAAGCTCGACTTCTCGGTAGAGATGCGCCGCGGCAATTCGCGACCGATCAAGACCGCCGTCCGGCGCTACGACGCTTCCAACAAGCTGCGTACGGTGCTCGTGGATTTGCCCGGCATCCTGAGCCAGAAGCGGCCGTTCACTTCGGTGACCCTGCACATCCCTTTCACCCAAAGGGACATGCGCCTCGCCCAGGTAGCCCTGGTCTGGTCGCCGCCGGCCCTGCGTCTCCCGGCACCGAATGCGCCGCAGCCCGTGACCATTTACGAGGAGTCCCGCCCGGCGGTCGGTCTGTCGCGCGAGATCGCCCTCGAGACGCGCTTCACTCCGGGCCAAGGCGATCAACTGGTCTTCGACCTGGGCCGCCCCAAGTCCGTGCTCGACTCGAACGTGCGCATCAGCGTGCGGCTGACCCTAATGCAGGGCAAGACCCGCAAGGCCTTCCGCTACAGCCTCGAGCCCGCGCGCGAGGTCTCCCCTTGGACCACCCAACGGGTGGACTGCAGTCCCTTCGCAGGCGGCGAAGTCGTAGCGACCTTTAGCCTCGACGATAAGGACGACGACGGCACACCGCTGTGCGCTCTAGGCGTGCCGCGCCTCGTCGCCGGGGACCGCAAGGGTCCCTGCATCGTGCTGGTCACATCGGACACCCACCGCGGCGATCACGTGGGTTACTTGGAGGGCGCCGTCGACGTAAGTACCCCCTTCCTGAACGAGCTGGCCGGGGCCGGCACCGCCTTCGAGGACTGCTGGGTCTCCACCAACATCACCAACCCCTCGCACATTTCCTTGATGACTGCCATGGCTCCCCGGGACACGGGCGTCATCGACAACATCACGGCCATGAGCGCCGCGGCTAACACCTTGGCCGAGCGTTTCTCCGAGGCGGGCTACACCACCTTAGCAGCCACCAGCGCCTCCCACATGCGCCCGGATCAAAGCGGCCTAGCCCAGGGCTTTGATCGCATCAGCGTGCCCGCTTCGGCGCAGCGCGATTCGGAACAAACGCTCCAGGTACTCTTCAAGTGGCTGGAGGAAGCGCCCCCCGGCCCGCTCTTTGTCTGGCTCCACGTCTTCGACGCCCACGGCCCGTACCTGCCGCCGGAGGAGTACCTCGAGGAGTACTGGGACAAGGATCGCGATCCGCGTTCCAAGGACCTACCCGAGATCAACCCGCTAACCAGGGCCTCGTGGGAGACGGACGTACGCGACCTGGACTTCGTGCGCGCCCAGTACAAGGGCGAGGTAACCTACCTGGACGACCAACTGAGGAAGGCCTTCGAGCATCCGCGCCTGCAAGACGCGGTGAGCGCCGTCACTTCGGATCACGGTGAGTCCCTAGGCAACAAGGGCTACTACTTCGAGCACCAGATGCTGTACCCGGACACCCTCGCTGTGCCGCTCATCTTCCACGGCCCCGGCGTCGACAGCGGCGAGCATGTGAAGCGCCCGGTGGAACAGACGGATGTGGGCCGCACCCTGCTCAACCTGGCGGGCTTGCAAGCATCTGACTTCCCCGGAAGCGACCTGCTCGCTCCCGAGCAAGGCACGCGCCGCCCGCGCTTCTCCATTGGATCCCATGGTCTGGGCGCCGGCATCCAGTTAGACAAGTGGTACATGCTCCTCAGTCTGCGCCTGCACCGCAGCGGCGACTCCCACGACAAGGTCCCGGCCCATTTCCTCGAGCTCTATGACCTCAGCATCGACCCCACCTGCCAGACCAACCTGGTAGAGGAAGAGTCCAAAGTCGCGCGCCAGCTACGCGGACTGCTGATCAAGTGGCTCACCGAGGCACCCAAAGAGAACCTTGCCCAAAGCTCGACCGAGCAGGACACCGCTCGCATCGAGCAACTCGTAGCCCTCGGCTACGCAGCAGGCTCCAGCGGGGGCACCGAAGATTGGATCAACCCCGACTGCGACTGCGAACACTGCGAACCCTTCAACTAGGAGCGTGTCGCACATAGCCGCAGGCGCAGTGCATCAAGAGCGGCGCTAGAAACCGACGGCGCCCGGCCGCTGGCTCGAGGCTGGCGATGGGAGGATCAGGTCTGTTGGAGAGCGCCAGGGCGCTCCGTTAGAGCTGAGACTCGAACGCCCCGGAGCCGGCCTCCGACCGGGGGAAGCGCAGGCGCTGCGTGGTTCCAAAGAAGGGGTGAGGGTTACTGGAGCAGCACAGATCTTGATTCGGCAGCAAACCACCGCCGGCACTGCCTGCCCGCGAGCCCCGGAATGGATCTCACCTGGCAAGTGAGCGCATTCGAGTGGTCGCTCGCCTACGCACCAACCGCTCGAATTCCTCCCTGGCTAGCAGCCCGCGCCAGACACTCCCCGATTCTGCGCCCCACGGCCAGGGCCGGCTCCGGCGCCCCCAACTCCCATCCCTAGCGGACGCCCTATGGCTCCCGAACAACCCCGCCCCTCCCATCGCCAGCCTGCGGCCTGCGGCCGGGCGCCGTCGGTCACAGGCGGCTCCAACCCAACGGGCTCAAGGGGTTCGCGGAATCCGGCTCGGTTAGAAGCGCCTGAGGATTTCGTCGAGGGGCTTGCGCGCTAGCTCGGGGACGCGGCAGTCCTCAGCGGGGTAGCCCACGGGGATCAGAAGGAAGGCCTTCTCGGGGGTCGGGCGTTCGAGGAGCTTGGCCAGGAAACCCATGGGGCTGGGCGTGTGGGTCAGGGTCGCTAGGCCGGCGTGGTGTAGGGCTGCTAGCAATATGCCGGCGGCGATGCCGACCGACTCCTGGGTGTAGTAGTGCTGCAGGCGTTCGCCACTTTCCTCGTCCTCGCCCCAGGCCTGGCGGAAGAGCACGATCAGGGCCGGCGCATCCTCGAGGAAGGGCTTCTGGTCATCGGTGCCGAGGGGCGCCAGGTCCTTGAGCCAGGCGGGGTTCATACGCCCGCTGTAGTTCTCGCGCTCTTCCTCTTCGGCGGCTTCGCGCACGGCGCGTTTGCGGGCCGGGTCCGTGATCAGGGCGAAGGTCCAGGGTTGCTTGTGCGCGCCGGAGGGAGCGGTGCCGGCGGCCAGGATGCACTGCTCGACCACGTCCAGGGGAATCGGGTCGGCGGAGAAGTGGCGCACACTGCGGCGCCTGTCGAGGTCTGCGTAGAAGCTCTTCGCCCGAACGCGCATCTCCTCCTCGGAGAAGCGTTGGAAGTCGAGAGCGGTGGTGTGGGATGCGTCCACTAGAGACTGCTCGGAGTACATTCCAAGAGGCGCGCCAGGGTCGCCGCTGTGCGTGCCGGGTAGTGCGCATCCTTGCGGTCGGCGGCGGTGTTCAAGTCACGCTGCAAGCGCGGCAGATCCACCGGCGTGTCCACGTCTCCGCGCACCGGCAAAAGCTGCACGGCGAGTCCCAGGCGCTGGGCCTCATCCAAGGTGCTCACCAAGTTATTCTCCGTGGACATGGGTACGCCCTCGAAGAGACCGGGCGCCGGGACGCGCATGCCCACCAGGCAGTAGCCGCCCCCACCATCGGGTGCAAAGACCGCGTCCGCGCCTTGCTCTAGGAGTTCGTGGGCACGCGCCACGAGGCTAGCTTCCACAAAGGGGCAGTCCGCGCCAAGCACGACCTGGGTGTGACCCGTGGGGCCACTCTCGAACCAGTGGGCCAAACGCTCGCCAAGATCGGCGCCCTGTTGGGCCACAACCTCGGCGGCCATGGGGAAGGCAGCTCGCATGCGCTCGACTGCCTCGACGGGATGCACCGCCAGACCAAGGGGAGCCCCGGCGGCTTGGTGCAGATCGAGCAGGTCCTCGATCATGCTGGTCTGGAGCTCGGCGGCTCCAACAGCACCGAGCACGGGCTCCAGACGGGTCTTGACCTGGCCGGGCAGGGGTTCTTTGGCAAAGACCGCGCTACGGCGGGTGCTCTCGGAGGATTGGCTCATCGGTGGCTGATCATACGCAGCCGGGGCCCCCGAGTGACCTCTTACGGGCTCCTAATAGCCCAGGGATGAACCTGCGCCAGCGCCCCACGTTGGGGCCAGTGGCCAGGACTACCAAGCCGGGCCTTGAGGCCCACGGACCTCGAATTAAGCTAGTGGCCATCCCAGACCATCACCTATGCGCGCCCCCACTCGATCGACCTCTCTCCTATTCGTGTTCCTCAGCCTGCTGGCCTTGACGCCCGTAAGCTCCGCCGCCGAACCCGCCCCGCTCCCCCAGGGACCCGGCCAGGAGTTGGGCGATCTCAAGGAAGAGATCGACCCCAGCCTGCGCTGGTTGCGCGGCACCCAGGATGCGAAGACCGGCGCCTATGGAGACGGCGTGATGTCCAGCGCTTGGGCCCTGCGCGCCCTGGCCGAAGGGCCGCGCGCTTACCGTGCCGGTGATGGCTTCTTCGTGCGCGGTGCGCGCGACTTCCTCCTGTCGCGACAGTCCCCCGAGGGCTGGATCGCCGACGCGGATGCGGTCGGCGGTGCACGTCGCACGCAGACCCAGCTGGCAGCCTTGGCGCTCTTCACTTTGCTGGACAACACCACGCGCGAGGCCTACACCAAGGCCCTCGTTTGGCTGACGGACGCAGGCTTGGAGAGTCCCTACCACATGCTGCCCACCTATGAGCAGGAGACGGAGGCAGCCACGCGGCGGGCTCTCGCTTTGCTCGCGAAACGGCAGCGGGACGGTTCCTATGCTGGCGAGCAAGGCGCCGTGCTGGCGACCTCCTACGCGGCAGTTGAGCTAGCGAGCTATGCGCGTCTGCTCAAGGGCGGCAATAAGTCCTACTCCCAGCCGAGTGCTCTCCCCGACTACACGCCTGCGACCCCGGAACAAGTGGACGCGGCCATGCAACGCGGCGCCCTCTTCCTTCTATCGGTAGCCGAGGACGGCAAGTGGGGTGCGCCCGGCTACGCCGACGCGGGCCTGACCGCCATCGCCACCGGCGCACTGCAAGCACTCCCCGAACCTCGGCCGGCCCCCATCCAAGAAGCCATCGACGCCAACTTGGATTGGCTTGCGAGCTTGCAGCACGAGGACGGCTCGATCCACCAGGGCCGCCTTTACAACTACGTGACCAGCGCGGCCGTCATGGCTCTGGCCAAGAGCGAGAAGCCGGCCCACAAGGCCGCTGTCCTGGCCGCGCGTGACTACCTGATCGACCTGCAAGCGGACGAAGGCGAGGGCTACAGCGAGGGCGATCGCTACTACGGCGGAATCGGCTACGGCGGCGACGAGCGCCCGGATCTGTCCAACATGCAAATGGCACTCGAGGCCCTCGACGCCAGCGGCTTGGACAAGGACCACGAAGCCTACCAGCGCGCGATTCGCTTCCTCGAGCGCTGCCAGAATCGCTCGGAGTCCAACGACATCCGCATCCAGAGCGGCGATGTGGTGATCGTTGCCGGGGACGATGGCGGCGCCCAGTACATGCCCGGTGACTCCAAGGCCGGCACCCTGGAGCTGGCCGACGGCTCTCTGGTACCGCGCTCTTACGGCTCCATGACCTACGCGCTGCTCAAGAGTTTCGTCTTCGCCGGCCTGGAGGCCGACGACCCGCGCGTCCTGGCCGCCTGGAATTGGCTGCAGGCCAACTACACCGTGGACACGAACCCCGGATTTGACACTTCCCGGGACCCCCGCGCTGGCTACCAGGGCCTGTTCTACTACTACCACTCCATGGCCCGCGCCCTGCAGGTCTTTGGAGCCGAGACGATCACCGATGCGGACGGTAAGCTGCACGACTGGCGCGCCGAACTCGGCGGCCGACTCCTGGCCCTGCAGTCCAAACAGGACGGCTCCTGGGTCAATGCCAACGCCCCGCGTTGGTGGGAGGGCAACCCGGTGCTCGCAAGCGCCTACGCCCTACTCACCCTGCGGGCCACTCGATAGATCGCAAGCGAATGACGCAACAAAGCCCGCGGCCCGCCGCCGTGCATCTGTACCGCCTGGCTGGTGCCAATGAGCGCCTAGCCCTGGATGACGGCAGCGGCACCTGGGATCTGGGTGCCTACCTGGAGCGCACCGGCCGCTCCACGGACCTGGTCGACCTATTCGAGGATGGCTGGCTGGCCGCCGATCAGCTGGAGCCGCGCTTGCCGCGCTCCGGCGGCGAGGGCTGGGTGCCGCTCGAGTGCGAGTTCACGGATGGCATCCCTGGGCCCGTGGACGTGCCCCTCGATCCGCACCGGGTCGGCAAGATCCTGGCCCTCGGCAAGAACTTCCTTGCGCACGCGCGGGAGTTCGGCGAGGAGGTGCCCACCGAGCCCATGTTCTTCAACAAGCTGCCGGAGACCCTGGTGCCCAGTGGCTCCGAAGTCAGGGTGCCCGCCTGGTACACCCAGCGCGTGGATCACGAGGCCGAGCTAGCCCTGGTAATCGGTCTCGGCGGCCGCGACCTGGCGCCGGAAGACGCTTTTGAACACGTGGCGGGCTACACGGTCGCCAACGACCTGACCGCCCGCAGCCTGCAGGGCGCCGACCGCGAGCTGGGCTACCCCTGGCTGCGTGGCAAGAACATGGACGGCTTCCTGCCCCTCGGCCCGTGCTTCGTCCCGCGCGACTTCCTGGATGTCTCCAACCTGCGCGTGACCGCGAAGGTCAATGGCGAGCTACGCCAGGACGCCACCACCCGCGACTGGGTCGTGCCGATCCCCGAAGCCCTGGCCTGGCTCTCCAAACACCTAACTCTTTACCCCGGCGACGTGGTGCTGATGGGCACACCCGCGGGAGTCGGCCCACTAGTGGACGGCGACCGCGTGGAGTGTGCCGTGGAAGGCATCGGAACTCTGACCACGATTCTGCAGAGGCCGCAGGCCTGAGCTATGACTCTCGATCCCTATCAACTCAGTACCGAAGTCGAAGGACGCCTTGAGCGGCGTGATCTGCCCGGCGGCCAGTGCGAGGCCAAAATCAGGGTCACGCCGGAGGGCATTCATGCTCTCACCGACTCGAACGAGCATGTGATTCTGCCCATGAAGCGCCTGCGCCTTTCGCGAGCGGAGGACGGCGCCCTGGTGGCGACCTCAGCTTCAGCCGGTTGCAGCGTGGCCTCCCTCGAAGAGGATTTCCTGCGCGCCGTGGAAGCAGCCGGCGGCAACGACCTAGCCAACCAAGTAGCGCGTTTGGCCGGCCAGAAGGTCTCGAGCACCGGCCAGGAAGTCTTCGGCTGTCTCTTGGTGCTGACCATGGTGCTTGGCGCCCTGTGGGCCATCCCGCGCGTCTTCCGCAGGGGCATCGACGCCACCGTTGGGGCGCTGCCCTACAGCGTGGACCGCACACTGGGCGAGGCGGCCCAGGACAATATGGAGAGCGCCGGCGCCGAGCTGGATGATCCCGTGCTGCGCGAAGCCGTGCAGAAGATGCTCGACCGCATCGCCCCCCACTGCGGCACGCCCAGCGAAGAGCAGGTCTTTACGGAAGGCGAGGGCTGGGCCGATAGCGAGTGGGGCTTCGAGTTCCGCATCGTCGACAACCCGGTGTCGAATGCTTTCGCCTTGCCCGGTGGCTACATAACGATTCACTCCGGGCTGATAGCGGAGAGCACCACCCCCGAACAGGTGGCGGCGGTCCTCGCCCACGAGATCGCCCACGTGACGCAGCGTCATGGCTTGCGCCGGGTAGCACACTCGGTGGGAATGATGGCCGGTGTGTCGCTGATCTTCGGCGGCACGGGCGGGCTGGAAGGCATCGCTCTCGACCTCTTCACGCTCTCCTCCGTGAACGGTTACTCCCAGGAGCAAGAGACCGACGCTGATAGCGAAGGCGTACGGCTCCTGATCGCCGCCGGTATCGATCCGAGCGGTCTAGCGGAGTTCTTCGCCAGTATGCGCGATGAGCACGGGGACGTACCGGATGCCCTTTCTTGGGCCAGCACCCACCCCCAGTTTGACGTCCGAATTGCAGCTCTCGATGAAGCCCTAGCTGCGGCCGAAGCCGCCGGCCAAGTTCCCGACGCTTGGACGCCGCTAGGTGTAGACTGGGATGCTGTACAGGAAGCTCTCCCCAAGCACTAACCACAACCAAGGATCCCAAGTGCCTCGTCGCCTACTAACCGGCCTGCGTGCCGCCTTCGCTCTCTGTCTCGGCCTAGCCGTGCTCGGAGCGAATGCGGTCAACGCGGAGGACCCCCTATCGGAAGCCTCGCTCGAGCGCATGACCAGCATCGAGGACGGCTTTAAACAGTCGATCTCCCTCTGGCGCACCGAACAGAAAGAGGCCATGGACAAGGCCATCAAAGCCGGCGGACCGATTCCCGCCATGGCTATGATGCCGCCCGCGGAACTCTTCATGGTCGCGATCAAGGATTGCGAGGGCGCCGCTGCCACCTACGCTGGCAAGTCCGACGCGATTCCCTTCCTGCTCTGGATCACCCGGAACGGGCCGTCAGCTGGAGCGACTAAAGAGGTCAAGGCAGCTGTCGAGACCCTCGGTGCCGCGCACCTGGGTAGCGAGCACATGAGCGCTGCACCCGAGGCCTTGGCCTCGGCCGCGGCCATACTCGGCGACGACCTGGCGAGCTCCCTGCTCCGGCAGCTAGCCCTGGAGAACCCAAACCCCGACGTGCAAGCCGGCGCCTACTTCGTGCTCCTGCGCCAGACGCTCGCTGAGAGCAAGCTCGGATCCCCCGCCTACAAGACTGCGCGCGAGACCCTGCTGACCGCCAAGGCTCGCTGCAAGGACGGCGAGCTCGCTGCACGTATTCAAGCCGCTGTCGATGCCCGCGAGGGTTTGACCGACGGCTCGATCGCACCGGACATCAGCGGTGTAGACATGGACGGCGTGTCCTTCAAGCTCTCGGACTACAAGGGCAAGATCATCATGCTCGACTTCTGGGGCGATTGGTGAGGCCCCTGCCGTGCGCTTTACGATCACGAGCGGTCGCTCGTGAATAAAATGTCGGAACGTCCCTTCGCACTCATCGGTGTGAACTCGGATAAGAACCTCGAGAAAGCACGCCAGATCATCAAGGACAAGAACTTGAACTGGCGCTCCTTCCAGAACAAACCCGAAGGTGCCGAGTCCAAGATCTCGACCGAGTGGGCCCTCAAAGGCTGGCCCACCCTGATCGTGATCGACGAAAACATGCGCATCAAGTACCGCGGTCACAACGGCCACCAGGCCTCCGAGATTGCGATCAAGCTGGTCGCAGAACTCGAAGCCAAGACCAAGGGCCGCTAGCCCCCGACGGAGTCGACAATAAACCGCGCCGGATGGCCACTCTGTGGCGATCCGGCGCGGTTTGCGTTTGAGAGCAGGTTGGGACCGACGGTGCCCGGCCGGTGGCCGGTGGCCGGTGGCCGGTGGCCGGTGGCCGGTGGCCGGTGGCTGGTGGCCGGTGGCTGGCGATTGGAGGGTCGAGACTGGTCGGAAGCCAGAGGGCTGATCGCGGGTGCTGAGCACCGGCTCCGGCGCTCACAATCCTCAGCTCCAGCGGACCGCCCTAACGCCCTGCTCCAACCCGACCTCCCCATCGCCAGCAACCGGCCTCCGGCCGGGCAACTGCGGTCCCAACCGGCCTGACCCCCAGCCAGCGAAGCGGCTCCGCTCCACCTCCGGTCGAACCAGCGACTAACCGAGCAACTCCGCCACATACGCACGTGCGGCCGCGGCACCAGCTCCCGCGGCATCCGTACCTGGCGGGCAGGCACTCACGGCGGCGTGTATGCGCTCCACCATGGCACTGCCGACGATGGCTAGCTCCGCCGTCCCGGCGAGCGCACGCACTTGACTAGCCGAGCGAATGCCGAAGCCCACGCCCAAGGGCATGCCTCCTGCCGCCGCGCGCACGCGCTCTAGGTAGGCCCCGCCGTCCTGCTCCAAGTCCGTGTTGCCGCCGGTGACGCCCACGCGTCCGACCACGTAGAGGAAGCCGCGGCTAGCCTCTGCGGCGCGCGTAATGCGCTCCTCGCTGGTCGTAGGTGTCACGAAGAAGACCGGGTCCAAGTGCACGGCGTCGCAGACTTCCTGCAAAGGCGCAGCCTCCTCCACCGGAAGGTCGGGGATCAGCACCCCATCCATGCCCGCGTCGGCCAGGGCTTGCCCGGTCTGGCGCAGGCCGCCCGACAGCAGCGGGTTGAGATAGCTGAAGGCAAGCAGCGGCAAGGCTCCGCCCTGGGAACGATAGCGGCGCACCAGCGCCAGTATGCCGGACAGCTGTGTGCCCTGCTCCAGGGAGCGCTGAGCCGCGGCCTGCAACACGGGACCATCGGCGATGGGATCGCTGAAGGGGATGCCGAGCTCGACCACGCTGGCACCGGCTTCTTCCAGTGCATGAAGCACGGCCAAAGTGGTGGCGAGGCCGCCGTCACCGGCTGTGATATAGGGAGCCAGCCCGACGCGCTCTTTTGCGCGCAGGCCGGCGAGGGCTACTTCCAATCGCGAACTCACTCTGAACCTCCCTGATCTTTGGTTCCTAGTTGCTCCAGAATCGTAGCCAAGTCCTTGTCCCCACGACCGGAGAGATTCAGCAGCACTCGCTTGCCTTCCCATTCCGACCGCTCCTGCAGCAACCAGCCCAGGGCATGGGACGACTCCAGGGCCGCCAGAATGCCCTCCGTGCGTGCCAAGGCTTGGAATCCTCGCAGGGCGGCAGTATCGGTTGCGTAGGTGTAGCTCGCCCTACCCGTGGCCAGGAGGTGCGCGTGTTCCGGTCCAACCGCCGGGTAGTCGAGCCCGGCAGAGACGGAGTGGGTGCGCTCTACCTGGCCATGCTCGTCCTGCAACAGCCAGGTTTCGCAACCGTGCAAGACTCCCGGACGGCCGCCCGCGAAGCGCGCCGCGTGCTCGCCCGTGGCTAAGGAACGACCGCCCGCCTCCACACCGATGAGCGCCACCTGGGCGTCATCAAGGAACCCGCGGAAGAGCCCGATGGCGTTGCTACCGCCGCCCACGCAGGCCACGGCCAGGTCCGGCAAACCGCCCGCTTGTGCCAGCACCTGCCGGCGCGCCTCGCGCCCGATGACCTCATGGAATTCTGCCACCAGTGAGGGAAAGGGATGCGGGCCGAGCGCGCTGCCCAGCAGGTAGTGCGTACCGCCGGGGTCCCCTACCCAATCGCGCATGGCCTCGTTGATGGCGTCCTTGAGCGTCGCCTGCCCATGCTCCACCTGCACGATCGTGGCCCCGAGCAATTCCATGCGCTGGATATTCGGCGCCTGACGCGCAGCGTCCACGGAACCCATGTAGATCACACACTCGAGCCCGAGCAAGGCGCATACGGTAGCCGTCGCCACGCCGTGCTGGCCCGCCCCGGTCTCGGCCACAATGCGGCGCTTGCCCATGCGCTGGGCAAGCAGCGCTTGCCCCAAGGCGTTGTTGATCTTGTGCGCGCCCGTGTGCAGCAAGTCCTCACGCTTGATCCACAGCTCGCAGCCCAGCTCGGCGCCTAAGCGCAGGGCGGGGAAGAGCGGTGTCTCGCGACCTGCGAAGTCACGCAGTAGCTGCTCCAGCCGCCCCGTAAATTCGTCATCCACGCGCGCTTCGAGCCAGGCCTGCTCCAGCTCAAAGAGGTTGGCCATCAGGGTCTCGGGCGCGTAGCAGCCGCCGAAGTCGCCGAAGCGCGTGGGGGCTTGAAAGACGTCAGGTGATTTGGGATTCATGGGTTAGCCGTGGTTAGCCGTAGTTAGCCGTAGTTAGCCGTAGTTAGCCGTAGTTAGCCGTGGTTAGCCGTGGTTGGCTGTGAGGGCCGCCGCGGCCCGCTGCAAATAGTCACGCACGAGCTCCGGGTGCTTCACGCCGGGCTCCTGTTCCAATCGGGACGAGGCATCCACGCCAAGAGGTCGCACGCGCGCAATACGCTCGGCAACGCACTCTGGGTCCAAGCCGCCGGCCAATAGACAGGGAGCTTGGGTCACCAGTTGGGCGGCCTGCTCCAGGTCCACGGACAGCCCACTGCCACCGGCGCTGGAGGGATGATCGAGTACGAAGGCGCTGGCCGTTCCCGCCCAACGCTGCAATTCTTCGGCTCCGCCTGCGGTCACAGCCACACGCCGCAGGACCGGCACGGGAAAGCCTTCGAAGTCAGCCGGAGTCTCGTCACCGCAAAGCTGCACGCTACTCACTCCCGTGAGCGCGACCCACGCAGCCAACTGTGTAGCAGGAACGTCTACGACGACCAGCACAGTCAACGCCGAGTCCCCCACAGGCGTCACCAACTCAGCGATGCTCACCAGCTCCACACTGCGCGGACTAGGCGCATAGTGCACAAAGCCCAGGGCGTCCGCGCCGCAGGCCAGGGCGTGCTGCACATCCTCGGCTCGGGTCAGGCCGCAGACCTTAAGCCGCGGAATACTAGTGAGCATCCAGCGCCTCCCGCCATTGGCGCAGGGTCTCTGCAGGATCACCCGTACGCATCAGCGCCTCGCCCACCAGGGCCGCGTCCGCGCCAGCCGCACGCACGCGTCGCAGTTCCTCCAACCCGCGCACACCGCTCTCGGCCACACGCACGGGGCCGCCCTCTGGCACCAGCGGCAGCAAGCGTTCGATGTTGGCCACGTCCACTACGAAGCTGGTCAGGTCGCGCGCGTTAATCCCAATCAGGTCAGGATCCACCGCCAGCGAGCGTTCCAACTCCTCTTCGTTGTGCGCCTCCACCAAGGTCGCCAGGCCAGCCTCCGCCGCCAAACTACGCAGCTCCTGCAGCTGCTGCCCGGGCAAGCACACGGCCATGAGCAGAATCGCGTCCGCGCCCATGCCCACGCTCTCGAGCACCATGCCCTCGTCCAGAATAAAGTCCTTGCGCAGACGCGGCAAACCAGCAGCCGCCACCCGCGCGAGATCATCGGCGCAACCGTCGAAGTGATCCTGCTCGGTCAGAACACTGACCGCATTGGCGCCGCCTTGTGCATAGGACTTGGCCCGGCCAAGGAGGTCGACCTCACTCGAGATTGAGCCCGCCGAAGGCGAAGCGCGTTTGCATTCAGCGATGAATCCAAACTTCGGCCCGCTGAAAGCGTCCACGAAACGCGTACGGCGCGCGTGCTCCGCTTGCAGATCGCGGCGCAGGTCCGTCACGCTACGCAACTGCCGGCGCGCGAGAGCGCGTTCGCGAACGGCCGCCAAGATCGGGTCCAACCGTGTGCCCGTAGAGCTCACTGGGTCACCGCCTGGGTCAGAGCCACCCACTGGGCCAAGCGTGCCTTGGCCAAGCCACTGTCGATGGCTTCCGCCGCGCGACGCACACCCTCGAGCGCATCCGCTGCCACACCCGCCACCACCAACGCAGCCGCCGTGTTGTAGAGCAAGGCGTCACGCAAGGGCCCGCCATCACCATCGAGCAGCTTGTGCAGCAGGCCCAGATTCGCCTGAGCATCTCCACCAGCCAAGGCCGACACGGGCGCACGCTCCAAGCCCAGGCTCTGCGGCTCCAACCCAAACGCAGGCATATCCCCCACGGACTGGGTCTGGTTGCCAGGCTCGAGAGTTAGCTCATCCGCACCGCCCGCCCCATGCACCACCAGCGCACGCGCATGCCCCAGGTGCTCAAGAATCTGCGCGTAGTCGTCCATGCGCGAACTATCAGCGATGCCAAGCACCTGCCGCCGCACTCGCCCCGGGTTGGCCAAGGGCCCGAGCAGATTGAAGATCGTGCGCACACCCAGGCTGCGACGCACCGGCCCGGCGAAGGCCATGGAGGGGTGATAGTAGGGCGCGTGCAAATAGGTGATGCCCACATCTTCGAGCACCGTGCGCGCCGCCTCCGGGCTGAGTTCGAGCACGATGCCGCAGGCCTCCAGCAAATCCGCGCTGCCGCAGGAGCTGGAGACGCTGCGGTTGCCGTGCTTAATCACCCGCGCTCCAGCGGATGCAGCCACCAGAGCCGAAGCCGTGGAGAGATTGAAGCTCCCGAGTCCGTCGCCGCCCGTGCCGCAGGTGTCGATGGCATCCTCGAAGCTGTGTTCAAAGGGACGCGCTTGAGAGCGCAAAGCCTCCGCCGCACCGAGCACCTCGGGCATGCTCTCGCGCCGATTAGCCAGGGCCACCAGAAAGCCCGCCAACTGCGCCGTATCCGGCTGCTCCGTCAGAGCCGCCGTAAAGACTTCGCGACTCTGCTCGCGGGTGAGTTCCCCGCCCGCATGCACATACTGAAAGGCCTCGAGCAAGTTCATTGCACCGGCTCCTGCCCCACGGCGGCTAGGGCGCGCTGCATGGCTTCGGGCTCGATGGTTTGTCCCACCAGCCGCAGGAAATTCGCCAGCACCTTCGGCCCTAGAGGCGAGAGGATCGACTCCGGGTGAAACTGCACGCCGTAGCGCGGCAGGTGCTTGTGGCGCACACCCATGATCAGCCCATCGGCGGTCCAAGCCGTGCGTTCCAGGTCAGCGGGCAAGCTCTCCGCCTGCGCACGCAGGGAGTGATAGCGTCCACAATCGAAGGGATTCGGCAAGCCCTCGAAGAGCCCAGCCCCATCGTGGCTCACGGGCGAGGCCTTGCCGTGCACCGGAGCTTGGTCGATCTCGAGTTCGCCGCCCGCGCTGAGCACCAGTGCCTGATGCCCCAGACACACGCCCATCAAAGGCAGCTCCTTGGGCATGCTCGCCAGGATCTCCATGCACACCCCGGCGCCCTCCGGGCGACCGGGTCCCGGCGAGAGCACGATCGCTTCCGGTCCGAGCGCGAGCATCTCCGCCACGCCCATGGCGTCGTTGCGCAGCACCTCCACCTCGGCGCCCAGCACCGCTAGGGCCTGATAGAGATTGAAAGTGAAGGAGTCGTAGTTATCGATCAGAAGGATCATCGCGTGGCCTCGCTTGCGGCGCCCATGGAAGTGGATTGAAAGGCGGGTTCCGCCGCCAGGCGCACCGCTTCGAATAGGGCGCGGGTCTTGTGCAGGGTCTCTTGGTATTCGAGCTCCGGCTGAGAGTCGAAGACGATGCCCGCACCGGCTTGCACATGCACACTACCGGCGCGCGCCACAAGTGTTCGAATACTGATTGCCATGTCCATGTCGCCAGCGGAGTCCAAGTAGCCAAAGGCACCGGCGTAGGGTCCGCGCTGCGCCTGCTCCACCTCGGCCACCAATTGCATGGCGCGCACTTTGGGCGCACCGCTGACCGTTCCCGCTGGGAAGGTCGCAGCCAGCGCATCGATAGCGTCCGTGCCCGGCGCCGCCTTGGCGCGCACGCGGCTGACCAAGTGCTGCACGCGCTGGAAGCGTTCGAGCTCGAGGTGTTCCGCAACGCGTACGGAACCAACGGCCGCCACGCGACCGAGGTCGTTGCGCGCCAGGTCCACGAGCATCTGGTGCTCGGCGACTTCCTTGGGATCCGAGCGCAGCTCCTCACCCAAGCGCGCATCCTCCGCCGGGTCCTCACCCCGCGGCCGCGTACCAGCGATGGGCACCGCTTCCAAGTCGTCGCCCACGCGCGACACCAAACGCTCCGGTGAGGAGCCCACCAGGGTCAGCCCATCGGACTCGAAGAAGAACATGTGCGGCGCCGGGTTCGACATGCGCAGAACCCGGTAGAGCACGAAGGGGTCGCCCGAGAAGCGCTGCTCGAAACGTTGGCTCGGCACGGCTTGAAAGATCTCGCCAGCGCGAATCGCGTCGCGCAGACGCTCGACACCGGACTCGAACTTGTCCTTCGTCATCGAAGCCCGGGGCTCAGGCTCGAGCAAGCGGAAGCCGCCCCCCGCCGGCGGGTCAACATCCAGGTCCTCGGCCAAACGCTCCAGACGTCGCTGACCTGCCGCGAAGTCCGTGGCTCCGCGCGGCGTGCGCGTCATGAGCCACAGCCGTTGCGTGGCGTGATCGAAGGCCAAAAACCCTGAGTAGTGCTCGAAGAGCGCCTCGGGCGCGCCGATTGGATCCGCGTCCGGGCGCGGCACGCTGGGCTCCAGAGTGCTGGCCCACTCATAGCTGAACATGCCTACCCAGCCACCAGCCAAAGGCGGCAAGCCAGCCGGCAAAGCGGGCGAGCGCGTCAGTCGCGTGGCCTCGCGCAGGGCCAAGTGGCAGGGACCTGAGAGCTCCTGCACCTGGCCCGCCAACTCCAAGCGACTACCACTGCGGAAGCCGCGGAAGTGGCCGTCCGGATCGACGCCGATGAAGGAGTAGCGCGCCTGACGCTCGGAGCCTTCCACCGATTCCAAGAGGCACGGCCGATGCCCGCTGGCGCGCAGGGCCAGGAAGGCACGCACCGGCGTGAGCAGGTCCGCCGGGTGAGCGTTCCAGGCGAGCTGGTAGCGGTCAGCGTCGTCGGCGCTGGATTGGGAGAGGGGCTGGATCACGGAAGCGTTTGGATATGCGGGTGGGACGCCGGAATGGCGAGCTCAACGAAAGCGGGCCCCCGAGGAATGCTCGGAGGCCCGTGAAAGGATGCGTCAGCAGGTTTGCTGGAGCCTTAGCTCCCCCCGCCCGATCCGACCACAGGCCGAAGGGACCATCGCCAGCTCCAGAGCCAGGATGTAAGGGGTGCAGAAGTCGCGCGCATGGACTCCCTTATAGCAGGGCCCGCGCTTTGCGTGAGCGCTCTTAGCCCCGTTCTCAAAGTAAGTAGCCACCGGCCACCTCAATATCCTGCCCGACCACATGGGCGGCCTCGGGGGAACATAGATAGCGCACGGCACTCGCCACCTCCTCCGGACGTCCGGGCCGGCCCTGGGGAATGCGCGCTTGCAACTCGGGGTCCAGGGTATCGACGGAGGCACCCGCATGGGGAATCACCCCGGGCGAGACCATGTTCACATTCACGCCATGGGGCGCTTCCTGCAGTGCCAGGGAGCGAGCATAGGAGCGCAGAGCGGCCTTGCTCGCCACGTAGGCGGCGTTGCTGCGGCGCGGGTGATGGGCGGCCAAGCCCGAGACGCCGAAGAGCACCAACCGCCCGCCGCCCGCACGCAGGGCCTGACGCGCAGCGTCCACCAGCTGCACGGCACTGAAAAAGTTACCCTCCATGAGCGCACGGAAGCTCGCCAAGTCCGTGTCCTCAAGCGCGGCCTGCTGGTACGGGCCCACCGCGTGAACCAGAGCATCCAACTGCCCATCCTGCGCCAGCAGGGACTCAATCACGGACGCTGCCGCACCCGCCTCGGTTAGGTCGGCGCAGTGCACGCGCCCCGGGTAGAGCTGCTCAAGCTCCCCCGCCACCGCCGCTGAACGGTGCACCACATGCACCTGTGCGCCCTCCTCGCGGAACACCTCCGCCACCGCTCGGCCAAGGCCGCGGGTAGCTCCGGTCACCAATACGACGCGGCCTATTGAACTCGCCATGGCCCTACGCTGCCCCATGGGCCGCAGCGCGAACAGGGAATTCTAGTTCACCGTCCCGAGACGGGCCGGCGGCCACACCCGGGCGCGGACTTTGCCGCGAATCAACTCGAAGGGCACCTGGCCGAATTCGCGGCTATCCGACGAATGTAGGCGGTTGTCGCCCAGGACAAAGTAGTGCCCGGGGCGGACGGTAATGCTCAGATGGGTGTACGGATCCACGGATTCGGACGCCACATAGGGCTCCGGCCAGCCATCGCCATTGATGGTCACACGGCCGCCCTCAATCAGCACCTCGTCCCCGGGCAGGCCCACTACGCGCTTGAGGTAATCGAGCCGCTGGTCCAGGGGGTAGCGCATGACGACCACATCCCCGCGGGAGACGGAGGTCACCATGTAGGTCAGGTGGTCCACCAGGATCCGGTCGTGGTCTTGGATTCCGGGCATCATGGAGCTGCCGCGCACCTCGGATACGTTGAAGACCAGGCCCCAGGCCAGGAATAGCAACACGGCAGCCTTGCAGCTCAGCAGTACAAAGCCACGCAGCAGGTTGCGCCGCGGCCGCTGGGGCTCCGCAGGCAAGCGCCCGCCGGGCCGCATGGGCTCGGTTTGGGGGCCCCTGGGGTCATGAAGCACCCCAGGATCCAACAAGGACGCGAGGGAGCTCGCGTCCAGGTCTGACGGGGCCGCTTCCGGGCTGGTGGATGTATCCGCGGAACGCATGCTTCAAGTCCTTCGGCCGTTCAAAGGTCCGCCCTTGAGCGCGCTTCCGACTTGCCCCCTGTCTCGATACCCTCCTGCAGGCCAAGCCAGCCCCACGGCACCTGCCGCGGCCCATTCCCCCACCGAGACTTGCGCCCCCCATGGGCTTCAGCATCGATCCCAGATCCCTAAGCCCAGAGCGCCGAGCCCAGCTGGACGAGCTCTTTGGCGACCTCACGGACCAGCGCGCCAGCGTGGATGCAATCACGCCCGAGGAGCGTCGAGCACGCATCGCGCGCCTAGCGGCCGGCCTCTCCGATGCCGGCGTCGACGCCTACCTGTGCGAGGGCGGCGCCACCATGCGCTACCTGATAGGCCAAGCCACGGGCCGCTCCGAGCGACTGGTGGGCCTGGTGATCCCCGCCTCGGGCGAGCCCTTCTGGATCGTGCCGGCCTTCGAGCAGTCGCGCATCGAGGCACTCATGGCAGCGGGCGACGGCGCCCATTGTGTGCTGCCATGGGACGAGCACGAGTATCCCTACGCGCCCCTGGCACGCGCCATGCAAGAGCGCCGCATCGAGCGCTTGGCGCTAGACCCGGACCTGCGCTACCGCTTCGTGGCCGGTTGCGCGCGCGAGCTCGGACGCCAGGCTTTGGTCGACGGGCTCGGCCTCGTCACCGAATTGCGCGGCATCAAGGACGAGCACGAGATCGCCCTGCTACGGCGCGCGAACGAGCTCACGCAGTTGGCTCAACGTCGGGTAGCGCAGACGCTCGAGCCCGGACTCACCAGCACCGACCTCGCCGAGCGCGCCACCTGGGCCCAACATCGCTTGGGACTCACGGACATCTGGAACCTCTCGCTACTCGGGCCCGCCGGTGCTTTCCCCCATGGCGAAGAGCGTGTGCGCAGCATGCAAACCGGCACACCGATCCTCTTGGACACGGGCGGCTGCTTGCACGGCTACCAGAGCGACAACACGCGCAGCTGGGTGCTCGGCGGCAAGCCGGACAGCGAGTACCGAAAGCTCTGGCACCTGGTACGCGACGCGCAACGGGCGGCCTTCGACGCGCTCAAGCCCGACGCCCATTGCGGCAGCGCGGACGACGCCGCTCGTGCCGTACTCGAGCGGGGCGGCTACGGCCCCGGCTACACCTACCTGACCCATCGCTTGGGTCATGGCATCGGAACCGAGGGTCATGAAGGACCCTACCTCGACGGCGGCGCACAGGACCGCTTGCGTCCGGGCATGTGCTTTTCCAATGAACCAGGAATCTACCTGCCGGGAAATCTCGGCCTGCGAATCGAAGACATCATGGTTGTAACAGCTGATGGCGCCGATCACTTCGGTACATGGCAACAGGGACCGGAGTCGGCCGCATGAGCCGCTCCACCAAGCCGAGCCGCCAGGGCTTCTTTGCGGGCGCCGGAATCGTCGCGCGTAAGGAATTACTGGAGGCCGCACGCGACAAGCAAACGGTGCTCTACACGGTGGTGCTGCCGATCTGCATGTATCCGGTGATGTTCTGGATCATGATCCAGGGCTTCATGGTGGTGCAGGGATTGCGCGAACGCACGGAGGTGCGCGTGGGTGTGGTCGGAGACGAGCGCCAGGTGAATAGCGACCTTCGCGAGAGCCTCGACCCGCGCCTCGCGACCAGCGATGAGGACGACAGCTCCGCGCCGATCAACGCCATCGATGTGGTGGACCCCAAAGCGGGCGAAAGCCCCGCTGTAGACGATCCCGAAGCGGCGCGCGCCTGGGCCTTGGCCCAGGACGAGTTGCCGGATGATGAGCGCTTGGATGTGGTGCTCTACGTGCCTTCGCCGGAAGCCGTCACGGCAGCGGCGAATGAGGAGTTAGAGCTGCCCCTAGGCCAGACCCAGATTTTCTACGACGGCGCGCGCAGCCGTTCGAGCTTGGCGCAGGGCCGCCTGGAGACTCGCCTGCAAGGCCGCGTAAGCAGCCTGCGCCGAGAGGCCGCCAGGGCAGCGGACGTGGATCCGAAGCTGCTCAATCCGCTCTCGGTCAGCTCCCACGACACGGCGCCGGGACCGGGCAAGGGCGCGCTGGTGCTCTCCATGATCCTGCCCCTCTTGCTCGCCACCATGGCTGTCATGGGCGCCTTCTTTCCGGCCGTGGATTTGACCGCAGGCGAGAAAGAACGCGGCACGGCCGAGACCACGCTGCTAGTGCCCATGCCGCGCACGGGCGTGTTGGTGGGCAAGGTGCTGGCCACCTGCACCATGGCGGTCATCGCCACCTTCCTTAACTTAGGTGCGATCGCCTTCTCTGCGGAGCATCTGCTCAGCACCCTGGCACGCGGCACGGCGCTCGAAATCCCGCTACCCATCGGCGCCATGCTTTCGGTGCTGCCCTTGGCCTTGCTCTTCGCCTTCTTCGTGGCGGCCTTGCTGACCGCGATCGCGGGCCTAGCGCGCAGCTTCAAGGAGGGCCAGGCACTGCTCGGCCCGGCGCAGATGCTCTTCATCATGCCGGCCATGATCGGCATGGTGCCCGGTATCGAACTCAACCTGAAATGGGCCCTGGTGCCTGTGGTCAATGTGGTGCTGGCCTTCAAGGCCTTGCTGCTCGGCAAGTCTCTCCCGCTCGAGTACATGCTCTGCGGTCTCTCCCAATTGGTGTACGCGGGGCTCGCCATGGCCTTCGCCGTGCGCCTGCTCTCTCGCGAAGCCGTCGCTCTCTCTGGGGAGACGCTCCCCCTTAAACGTCTCTTCGCACTCCTGCGTTCGGACGGGTCCTCCTCATGAGCAGTTCAGAAACTCCCGCCATCCTCACCCTCGGACTCGAGAAGACCTACCACGATCCCCAGCGCGGGACCGTGCACGCCGTTCGCGGCGTGGACCTCGAATGCAAGCAGGGAGAGATCTACGGCCTCCTCGGCCCCAATGGCGCGGGAAAGACCACGACCTTGCGCATGCTGGCCACGATCCTCTCCCCCACGGGTGGTAGCGCCCAGGTTGCGGGCATCTCCGTAGGTGATGATCCGCTCGAGGTGCGCCGCCGCATCGGCTTCCTCTCGGGAACCACCGGCCTCTACCCGCGGCTCACGGCACGCGAGACGCTGGAGTACTTCGGCAAGTTGCACGGCATCGAAGCGGAGGAATTGGACAAGCGTATCGAGTCGCTCTTGGACGCCTTCGACATGCGCGGTTTCCAAGACGGCCGCTGCGAGGGCCTTTCCACAGGCCAGCGCCAACGGGTCTCCATCGCCCGCGCGGTAGTGCACAACCCGCCCGTGCTGATCCTCGACGAGCCCACCACCGGCCTCGACATCTTGGCTGCCAGCGACATGATTCAATTCATTGAGTCGCGCAAGGCGGAAGGCACCTGTGTGCTTTTCAGCACGCACATCCTGTCCGAGGCGGAGCGCCTGTGCGATCGCATCGGTGTGATCCACGCCGGTCGCATGCTGGCCGTCGGCAGCCTGGATGAGCTGCGCGAGCGCACGGGCAAGAGCTGGCTCGAGGACGTATTCCGCGCACTGGTGGCGGAGTCCGAAGATGCTCAAGAGGAGCCTAGCGCATGAGTACTTGGTCCCTGGCCCTGATCGTGCTGCGTATGGAATTGCGTCAGCTCGTACGTGACAAGCGCGCGCTCTTCTCGGCCATTCTGCTGCCGGCCTTGCTGTATCCGGTCATGCTCTCTGCGGGAGATGGGATCGAGGATCTGTCCAAGCGCACGCTCTCCGAGCGTGAGGTATTGGCGGCGGTAGACTTCTCGGAGGCACCCGCGGAATTGGCCGAGGAGGCGCGTGCCTTGCTGGAGGCTCAGGCTCCGATCGTGCTGCGCACGGTGGACGCTTCGAGTCTCCGCGACTTGGGCGCTAGCGACCGCGACGAACGCAACAGCGTCGCCCGTGGCTTGCTCGAAGCGCAGGAGCACATCTTGGTGCACGCCACGTCCAAGGACGATGGCAGAACGGTGCTGCACCTCTACTACGACGTGAAGGAGAGCGCCAGCCGTGAGGGCCGCGAACGCGCCCAGCGGGTCTTCGGCGAGCTGGCGGATAGCCTCGCGATTCAAGCGCGCGAGGAGCTGCTCGGCGGCGATCCCGCCGCAGGTCTCGAACCCCTTGGCGTGGACATCTCCACCGCCAGCGCGCGCGCCGGCGAGGAGCGTGGACGCTTCCTGCCCCTGATCGCGGTCATGATCCTGATCAGCGGCGGCGCCTATGCAGCCCTAGCCGTGTTCGCGGGCGAGCGCGAAGCCGGCACCCTCGAAACGCTCCTGGTGCAGCCGGTTCCGGCGCGCTCGATCGCCCTGGGTAAGTACACGGCTGTGGTGATTGCATCCATGGTCACCCTCGGCGCGAACATGGCCAGTTTGGCCATATGCGCTGCGGCGGGATTGATCGGCGGCGACGACGCCCAAGGCGGAGGGATCGGTGCAGCCGACCTGCTAGCCGGCCTGGTTTATCTGCCCGCGACCTTCTTGCTGGCTGCGCTCCTGTGCCTTTTCTGCGGCCGCGCTCGGACCTTCCGCGAGGGCCAACAGATTCTGCTGCCGTTGATGATGGCCACCGCTCTGCCCTCGGCGCTTTCCATGCGCGGCGACCTGGAGCACTCGGCCCTGCTGGCCATGATCCCCTTCGGCGGCGCAGCACTCTCTCTGCGCGACGCCCTGCGCGGATCCCTGACCCTGGTACCCACCCTGACCATGGCGGTCAGTCACCTGCTCTATACGGGCATCGCCATCTCGCGCATCGGCGGCATCCTGGACGCGGAGAAAGTGCTCTCCACATCCACCAGCGAAAGCGAATCCGTCATGCGCCGCCTGGCCGCGCGACATGCTCAACGCTGGGCCTTCGGAGCCGTGCTGGCCGTGTACTTGGTAGGTGGCAAGCTCCAGACCTGGAATCTGCAACAGGGTCTCCTGCTTACGTTGCTGGTGATGCTCCCGCTATTGGCCGTAGCCTGCGCTCGCTGGGCGCCGCGCCGCGAGCCGATGCTGGCAGAGCTAGGCCTACGCAGGCCGAAGTGGATGCCAACCCTAGGGGGCCTGCTCTGCATCCCGGCGCTCGTCCTAGCCATGGGCGAGCTCGGCATCCTGCAGCAACGCCTGCTGCCGATCCCCGAGGCCATGACCAACATGGATGCCCTAGCCGGCATCATGGGTTCGCTCTCGAGCTTCATGCTCGTGTTGATGTTCGCGGTCGCACCGGGCATAGGCGAGGAGCTGTTCTTCCGTGGTGCGGTCACAAGCGCCCTACGCCGAGACCTGACGCCCATGAAGACCGTGTTGATCCAAGCGGCCTTCTTCGCCGGTGCGCACGCCTCCATCTACCGCCTCGCGCCGACCTTCTTGGTGGGCTTATTCCTCGGAGGTCTGCGCCTGCGCACGGGCTCACTGCTGGCCTGCGTGTTGGTCCACACCGGCTACAACGCCATGCTCACACTGGATGCGGCCGATCGCTGGAAGTGGTCGGAGCAAGCCTGGGGTCCGCACTTGGCCTGGTTAGCGATTCCTGGGTTGATACTCCTGGCAAGGGGTGCCCGCCGCGAAGTCTAGGAACTCTCCACGCCACAAGACGGGGCACAAGCGGCCCCGAGACTCCGAAGCGGTTGGCTCGGGGTACGATTTCCACGCTAGCCCCCCCATGCAAAAGCCCATCCCCTCCGCGCGCGTGCAACCGTCCGACAAAGCGGAGGATCTCTATGTTGAGTTCCTAGCTCAGGTGGACGCGGGCACGAGCGACGACTTCGACGGCTACTGCGCGGAGCATCCGAAGCATGCCGCGGACCTGCAGCAGCTGCGCATGGAGGACCAGCGCCTGATGAATCTGGCCAAGGATCTGGGCTTTGCATCCGGAAGCCTGATCGACAATAGCAAGGACACGGGCGGCACCACCCAACCGGCGGAGGTAGACACGGATGACCTGACCAAGGAATCCTCACGTCTGGTAGAGAGCATTTCCGGGCGCACCACATCCTTTGGCAAGTACCACCTACGGCGCATGGTCGGCCAGGGTTCCATGGGCGAGGTCTACAGGGTTTGGGATGAGGACCTACGCCGCCACCTGGCCATGAAGCTCCTCTCTCGAACCTACAGCGGAGGCGAGCAGGCGGACGACCTGCGTGCGCGCCGCGCCCAAGCGCGTTTCGTAGAGGAGGCCCAGGTCACCAGTCAGTTGGACCACCCGGGCATCGTGCCCGTGCACGATATTGGCGTCTCGCCCCAGGGCCACCTGTACTTCACCATGAAGCTGGTGAAGGGCCGCGAGCTCCTGCGCATCATTCAGATGGTGCACAAAGAAGACAGCGAGTGGAGTCTGACTCGCGCACTCGGCCTGATCTTGAAGGTGACCGAAGCCATGGGCTATGCCCACTCGAAGGGCGTGCTGCACCGGGATTTGAAACCGACCAATGTGATGATCGGTCGCTACGGAGCGGTCTACGTCATGGACTGGGGCCTAGCGCGGGTCCTGAACCTTGACCTCGATAGCGTGCGCTTGGCGGACGGCCACTCGACACTCGTGGTGGGTTCGGATCGGCGCGACAAGTCCGACGATGACCCGGACAATCCAGAAGCCACCCGCGACGGCGATTCCGTCGGGACTCCGGCCTACATGGCTCCGGAACAGGCGCGAGGTGAGAACGCGCAGGTCGGCCCATGGACGGATATTTATGGGGTTGGCGCCATGCTCTACCACCTGCTCACCGGCCGCGCGCCCTACACCGAGCCGGGCAAACGCATCGGCGCGCAGGCTGTGCTCTGGCGGGTCCGCGAAGGCTCGCCGGTACCGACCCAAGAGCTGGCGCCTGCAGTGCCGCGAGAGTTGCATGCCGTGGTCGCGAAAGCCATGGCGCGCAATCCCAAGGAGCGCTATGCGAGCATGGAAGAGCTGGGCGAGGACATCATCGCATTCATCGAGGGTCGCCTGGTCGGTGCTGGTTCCCATCGGCGCGGCGCCAAGGCTCTCAAGTTGATTCAGCGCAACCCCCTCGGAGCATCGGCGGCGGCTTTGATCTTGGCCCTGGGCGCGGGCTGGATGACCAGTGACCCGCGCGAGGCCCAAGCCGCGGAGACCCTGAGCCCCGCGGGTTGGACACAACTTGAGCAGGCACTGCTGGACGCGCCGGAACTCGACTTGGACGCGCAGGGTGCAGCGGAAATGCTCATTTGGCTGCGCGCCTCCATGCCCGGGCACCGATAGGTCCGGGGGAGTATCCTGTAGAGAGGCCGGCGCGCCAACCAAGGCCGCCCGTCCGTGCCCATGGCCGATTCCAACGACCCCACTCCCCTGCCCACGGACCACCCCGCTGAGGATGGGTTGGAGCAGACCCTGCTGACACCTGCGAGCGGCCAGCCCGAATCCCCGCGGCTCGTGATCGAAGTGCTCAGCGGCGGCCGGCTCGGTCTGGTTAAGGAGTGCTTCGAGCAGGAGTTGAGCCTGGGCCGCAGCGCGGCGAACGACCTGCCCTTCGACAGCAAGGAGGACCGCGCCGTATCCGGCAAGCACCTGCGCCTGATCGTCCGCGATGGATCCTGGTGGGCGGAGGATCTGAATTCCACCAACGGCACCCTGCTCAACGGCGTAGTTCTCGATGAAGCGCACGCCTTGATATCCGGCGATGAGTTAGAGCTCGGCCGCAGGCCCGAAATGGGCACCGGAGGCACGGTCAAGCTGCAGGTCAAGGTGCAGTCGGCTGTCTCCCCCGTTGAAACGAAGGACGATTTCAGCGCCCCCCCCACGCGCTTGCACGAGGCCGAGGCCGATGCCGATGCCGAGGCCGATGCCGAGGCCGATGCCGAGGCCGATGCCGATGCCG
>JBLIOL010000014.1:0-33409 GCA_047639615.1 Planctomycetota bacterium
CCCTTCTCCTACGACATGACCCGGGACTACCTCAGTCTTCCTGGCAATTCTTAAGTGTGAAAGAGGCCCGCCCCGAATCCCATGCGACCCACACCTCAGCTCCTGCGCATCGATCTGGCTCGACTGCCCGCGGGCGCCTTCGTGGGCTTTGGAGAGGCTGCGCCGGGTCTGGACCTGAGCGAGCCCACCTGGACGGACCCGCTATTTGGGCGGCTGGCGGCCTGGTCGGGCACGGGACTGGCCCTGGCGTACCTATTGAATACGGAGCCAGACCGGGCCGGCCTGACCCTGGCCCTCGGGGAGGCCGTGCGCCGCGGCGTGCCCACCGCCGGGCGACTCTCGGTGCTAGCCCCCTCGGCCCTGCACGGGCGCTTGGCCGAAGGCTTGGTGGGTAGCGACCTAGCGCGCAGGCTGGCCACGGTCTGCGATGTGCTGGCACTGTCCGGTTGCGCTGCGGAGCGCGCGGGGGTGCTAGTGGTCGAGGCCCAGGGGGTGCGCTTGCTGCAACGGCCGGAGTGGGCTGAGCTGGATCCGGAGGCCCGGCGTTTGGCAGGCGAGTCGGAGTTCGGAGACTGCGCCATGCTGCGCAGCGGTCCCGCGGGCTCGGGCAAGCATCCGGTCGCCTTCGCAAACCTAGCCGCCGGCGGCGACCCCGCGAGTTTCGTGGGTCGCGGCTTGGCTGGAGCACTCGCCGCCCACGGCCTGCTGGCCATCGTGATCTGCGCGGAGCCCGAAGCGAGCACCGACGACCGTGGCATCGGAGCCTTGCTGGCCAAGTCCCCGCGGCTCCTGGAACGGGCGCATGGCGGAACCCTTGAACAGGCCGCTGCCATGGCTGCGCGCGGCAGCGAGAGCGATCGTATTGCGGCCGAAGCACTGCGCAGCGAGGCAAGCTCGGCGCGCACCGGCAAGCACGGTTGTCACGGCTGCCCGACGCCTTGCGGCTGGAGCTTCTCCCTGCCGGAAGGCGGGAGCGGTGCTTCGCGTTTTCGCGCGGTGCGTGCGCTAGGATCGCCGCTTGGATTGGAAGGCTTCGAAGCTCCGAATCGCCTATTGGCTGCGTGCAACCGCTTGGGCCTCGATGCCAAGGAAGCCGGCTCGGGACTAGCGCTCTTGCTGCGAGCCGCCGATGCCGGACTGATCAGCGGCGGTCCCGTGCGCGGTGACGTAGAGAGCTTCCTCGCGGCCCTCGAGGATTTGCAAGCGGGCCGCGCGCCCGCCGCTTGCCTCGCGCCCGGTGTGGCCGCCGCCACCACGGTCCTAGGCCTTGAGCAAACGTCGGCGGGTAAGGAACCCCAACGAGCCGGGCACGACCTCGGCGCCTTGCTCGGTGCCTGTGCCGGCGCGCGCGGCTCGGAGCCCATGCGCAGCTTCCCGTTCTTACTCGAAGGCGGCTCCGGACAAGAGCGCTTAGCAACCTTGCTCGCGCCCTGGACTCTGCCCGCTGGCGCAGCCGATCCCGACCAAGCGGCGGGCACGGGCCGCGTGGTGGCCTGGCATGAGGACCTGATCGCGGGCGTGGATCTGGCTGGCTTCTGCGCCTTCTCTGCGGCGGGCCTCTTGGCCGATGGGGTCACCGACTTGGATGGTTTAGCTCTAGCGATCGCACCGGCCGCGGTGCTGGGGGACGAGGGCCTGGGCCATAGCCCCGGCGCGCGCTTACTCACGGCGGGAGCGAGCTTGCACGCTGCCTTGCGACTGCTGGCCGAGCACTGGGGCCTGGCCTTCCCGGCCATCCCGGAGTGGGCCGCCGAGCGCCTCGCCGCTCCCGGGGTGCTAGACGAGTATCGGGTACTGCGTGGGTTGAGTGTGGACTCATGCCTGGCGCCAGAGCGGGCGGCCTTGATCGGCATGGCCGGCATCCGGCCTGCTCCGCCTCAGGCCGCAGACAGCCCCGTGCCTGCTCCGGCACCCGTTACAGGGAACCCAGTCAGTCCCGGGTTGGTCCGGCTTCACGCCAGCGGCAGCTTCGGCCGGCGCCTGGGATCGCCTCTGGAGCTGAGCCTAGCCCTGCCGGCCCGCGCTCAGGATGTGATCGCTCTGGCGGCCGAAAAAGCCCCTAAGGCCGCCGATTGGCTCCTGCGGGAGGGCAGCGTATTGCCGGCCATCTGGCGCGACGGGAAACTTGTTCCTGCCTCGGGGCTGATCCAAGCTGGGGACGAGCTCGAGCTGGTCCTCGCCATCGCCGGCGGATGAAAGTGGAGTCAGGGCTTGGGCAATTGCGGTCCGACGGTCGATCTTCCCAGGGTCTTATGCGGCTTCTCATACTTAAAACCGGTGCTCTCGGGGACGTCCTGCGTTCCACTTCGATTCTACCTGGCCTGTCCGAGGCCCATGGGGACCTGGACGTCACCTGGGTCACGGCGCCTGCGGCTGAGGCCCTGGTGGTCAGTCACCCGCTGGTGCAGCGCGTGCTGTGCGTCGACCCCGGGGATCGTCGAGCCGTGGCCGACCTGGGTGAGAGCTTGCAGGGCGAGAGCTGGGATTGGGTGCTCTCCTTCGACGACGAAGAGCCGCTCTGCCGTCTGGCTTCGAGCCTAAAGACCATCAAGCTCTCCGGCGCCTACCTGACCAAAGCCGGCGATCGCGCCTACACGGACGACGTCGCGCCGTGGTTCGAGATGGGCCTGCTCAGCCGCGATGGCAAGGACGAGGCCGACCGCCTCAAGGTCCAAAACCAGCGCAGCCACCCGCAGATTTTCGCCTCCATGCTGGGCATCGAAATGGGCGCGCCAGAGTTCCCGCTACCCGACAAAGCACTCACCGCCGCGGCCAGCTTCGCCGCCGACAGCAGCCTACGCCGGGGCGGCATCGTAATCGGCCTCAACACGGGCGCCGGCGGCCGCTGGCGTACGAAGGCTATGGCCGAGGATCAAGTCCTAGGCCTAGCCGCACGCCTGCACGCAGCCCTCGACGGCCACGTGACTTTCCTCATGCTGGGCGGCCCCGACGAGCTCGAGCGCAACGAACGCCTAGGCGCCGGCCTCGCCGCCGCGGGCCAATCCGTAGTCCATGCCGGCTCGGCCAACAGCCTGGCCGACTTCGCCGCCAGGCTCTCGCTCTGCGATCTGCTCGTGGTCAGCGATTCCCTAGCCCTGCACATTGCCCTGGCGCGCAAGGTGCCCATGGTGAGCTTTTTCGCGCCCACCTCCGCCGCCGAGATTGAGCTCTACGGCCTGGGCGAGAAAGTCCTCAGCACCGCCCCCGACTACTGCTCCTACCGCCCCGACGCGGACAACAGCACGATCACCGCCGAGCGCGTGGCCGACGCCGCCATCCGCGTACTCGCCGCTAAGAATCTGGCCAGCCAGCCCTAGAGGCGACGTCGAGTTCGGGCGCATGGGGTCAGGCACAAACCGCCCGAACTCCGGCTAGACCCGAATGACGAACGAGAGCGCAAGCTCCTGGAGGACGAGTATGTGCGCTCAAAGTTTGCGCAGTTCTGCCATGAGAGCCTCGAGCAGGCTGAGGTCTCAGGGCTCTAGAACGGAGGAAAGTGATTGACGCGGTACTCGGGGCGGTAGGATGGCCGGCGTAATGGGTGGCTATCTCTACAAACTGGCCAAGTTCCTCGAGGGCTTGGGTCTCTTGATCATTCTGGCTGGCGTGATGATGAGCGTGCAGCTCGGCATGAACGACGACACGATGAAGTCCATGACTTCCGAGCTCTATGGCCTCGGGATCGGGGCCGCCATATTTGGTGCGGGCTTTCTGATCGAGCGCTCGCTGGGCGCGCGTTAGGCGAGCAGGGCCACCGAGATGAGGGTCGCGCTGTAGAGCACGAGCTGGGTGACGCGGGCAATGGTGCGCGCGGGGGCTGGGCGGCGCAGGAGCTTCTCGTAGAGGTAGACCATGTAGCCCGGGTGATCCTCGCGGCCGAGCTTGCGCCAGAGTTTGTGCTGGATGCCGGTGAGGACGCAGTAGCCCGGTTCGTCGACGATGGGGCCGATCAAGAACCAGGATGTGAGTACGAGACCGCATAGGCCTAGGTGCCAGGGACGCGTGGCGGGCCAGATCCAGCCGATGCAGCTGAAGAGGATCACGGCTAGGTGCAGGCCGTGCAAGAGGGCGTTGAGTAAGCGCAGCTTCATGCGGTGGAGCTGATGCAGCACTGGCGGAAGGCCTCGATGTAGTGCTCGATGATGCCGTCGTCCTCGCCGGGGAAGGCCGGCAGGCGTAGCAAGCGTGCGCTGGCGGCGCGCGTGCGTTCGAACTCTTCGGGTGCGGCCAGGTTGGGTTCCATGCCTGCGGGCAAGCGCGCGATGGAGCGCCAGTGGCCTTCGGTGAAGAAGGGTTGGTCGTGCAGCAGGGGGTAGCGCGGGCAGCTCACTTCGCAGCCCTTGGCTTGCAGCTGCTGCACTAGATCGGCCACGTCCAGTTGCGCATCGCGAGGGCGGATCAAGAATTCGAAGTAGACGCGCTCGATGTGTACGGGGGGCAGGAAGGTGTCGAAGCCGAGCTCTTCGAGGGCGATCGAGAGGCGCAGGAGGTTGGCGTTGCGGCGCGCGTTGTGCTCGGGGAGTTTACCTAGTTGCACGCGCGCCACGGCGGCGCAGAGCGGCGCGATGCGCGTCTTGACGCCGAAGGATGTGGCGGCGAAGCGGCGCGCGGGGCCGGGGAGGTGCAGGATGCGCGTGATGTCGCCGAGGCAGAGGGCGCGTTCGTAGTACTCCTCGTTATCGGTCAGGAACATGCCGCCTTCGCCGGCGGGGGCGAGCTTGTCACCTTGCAGGCTGAAGACACTGATGTCGCCCAGGCGGCCGCAGGGGATTCCGCGCCAGCTGGCTCCGTGGGCATGCGAGGCGTCTTCGATGATCTTGAGATCGAACTCCTGGGCCAGGGCTTGCAGCTCGGTCATCTTGGCGGGCAGGCCCCAGAGGTGGACCACTACCATGGCCTTGGTGCGCGTGGTGATGCGCTTTCGCATGTCCTCGGGATCCGGGCCCATGCGCTCGGTTTCGCTCTCGCAGAAGACCGGCACGAGCCCGAACCAGAGCATGGGCAGGACGGAGGCCCAGAAGGTGGCGGTGGGGACTAGGACTTCATCGCCGGGCTGCAGGCCCAGGGCGTGGAAGGCGGCCATTAGGCCGGCGGTGCCGGAGTTGTGTGCTAGGGCGAAGCGGCGGCCGGTGAAGCTGGCGTAGTCGGCTTCGAGTTCGCCGATGACCGGGTGGGTGCTGATGTTGCCGTCGCGCAGTACGCGTAGGACGGCGGCCTCGTCGCGTTCGTCGAGTTGGGGCCAGGTGTTGGTGGAGGTGTGCATGGGTGGGGTCGGTTAGAGGGAGGCCAGCAGGCGATCCTGTCGGTCGGCGGCTTGGCCTAGTTGGTCGATGGCGGCCTGGGCGCCGGCTTCGCCGTGGAAGATGCGCGCGATAGGTTCGAGCTCTGCGCGGTGGCAGTCGTCTGGGCCGAGGCCGAGACGCGGTATCCATTGGGCGATGTTGCTGCGCCGGCGCAGGTAGTCTTCGAGGGTCACGCAGGCTTCTTGGTCGCGGCACCAGGCGGGATCCGGCTGGGGGACGGCGAGGCTGCCGAATGAGCGCGGTGCGGCGGGGCCTGCGGGCGCCTGATGCGTCGGCACCGAACGCTTGGGCAGGTCGTAGGCCGCTAGTTTGCTGAGCACATCCCGCGCGAGCTTGGGCGCGGAGGTGATCTTGCCGCCGTAGATCATCAGGGCGGGCTTGTTACGGTCGCGGGCCACGAGGTGCCGGCGCGAGATGGTTAGCGGCAGGTGCGCGCGCCGGTAGGAGCGCTTGATGGCGAGCGGGCGAATGCCGCAGCGCATGGAAATCACATCAGAGGCCTGGGGCCGCGGCCGCAGGTTGTTGCCGGCTTGATCTATCAGGAAGCGCAGGTCTGATTGATTGGGTGTGTAGCCGTCAGTGATGGAGTGGGCGATCTCCTCGGTAGGACCCCACATGGCCACGGGGCCCCAGGGTGTCAGCGTGAGGCTCTCGCCGTTGACCTCGGTCTCGAAGACGAGCGTCTCGGAGAGGCCTTTGGGGCAGGGCAGGTTCAAGTACATGCCCTTGCTCAGCACGTGACGGAAAGGGCTGCGCAGCTGCGCGATCTCGTTGAGCTTGTCCACCCAGATGCCGGCGGCATTGATCAGCACACGCGAGCGCACCTGGGTCTCGTTCCCGGTGAGGCGGTCCATTAGGCGAAGCACCCAGAGCTTGGCGTGCGTATCCCAGCGCGCCTCTTCCAGGGAGCAGTGATTGAGGGCGCGTTGCTCCGGGCTCATCCTGGAGAAAATCCAGGAGGAAACGTAGCGGCAGTCGGACTCCACCACGCCGGCCTCCTCGTAGAGCAACGAAGGATGGAAGCGCCCCGGCGCGATCAGGTGCTGGTTCTGGAAGGACGCCTCCCCGCGCGGCTGAATGCGACGCCGACCGCCGAGCAGCCAATAGGCCTGCAGCGCGAGGCGCACGATCCAAGGCCTGCGCAGGCTGCCGCGCAGGGGCATGTAGCGGAAGTGCATGCTGCGTACCTGCTCCGGGTCCGCCAGTATGAGCCTATCCCGTTCCGCGCACAGCTGCCGCACGGTGCGCAGCTCCAGGCTCTTGAGGTAGAGCAGGCCGCCCCAAATGAGCTGGCCCGAGGCTTGGCTCGTGCGCGCGCAGAAGTCGCCGCTATCCACCAGCAGGGTGCGCAGGCCGGAGTCGGCTAGCTCACGGAAGATTGCCGCGCCGTTGACGCCGCCGCCGATGATGGCGACGTCTTGGATCTGCGCCTGGGTGTCGGCGTGTTGCTGTTCGCGGGAGTCGTGCTGCACCCGGACATTGTTGGGCCGGTGGCAGGGGCGCGGAGGGCAGCCTTAGTGATCGAATCGATAGGGGGGGCGAATCGAGGGGGTGACAGGCCCTCGTAGGTAGCCTTGCCGATCGCCTTGCGCGGGAACTGCGATCAGGGGTTAGCTGGGATTCCAAGTGACAGGGCGCTAGAGGCCGACGGAGCCGGGCCAGAGCCGGTGGCTGGCGAAGGGGGAGGCGGATAGCTGGGGAGGGTGAGGGAGGTTCGCTGGTGCTCCGGCGCGCCCAACTCTCAGCACCAGCAAACATCCCTCTCCTTCCACGGCAACCGCACTTTCCCATCGCCAGCCTCTAACCCACTCAAGTCTCCCTCGGCTCTACGCCGAAGGTTCGTCCGCGAACTGCAAGGCGTAGAGCCGGGCGTATTGGCCGCTTAAGTCCATCAGCTCGGCATGGGTGCCGCGTTCGATGATGCGCCCTCCGTCCATCACTAAGATCTGGTCGGCGCCGCGTATGGTGGAGAGGCGATGGGCTACGACCAAGGCACTACGCCCCGCGAGGAGCTTCTCGGTCGCGCGTTCGATAGCGGCCTCGGTAGCGGAATCCACGGAGGCGGTAGCCTCGTCGAGGATGACCACGTCGGGGCGGCCAGCTAGGGCGCGGGCGATGGCTAGCAGTTGGCGTTCGCCGGTGGAGAAGGTCGCGCCGCGCTCGGCTACTTTGGATTCGAGGCCGTCGGGCAGGCGCTCGATTAGACGCTTGGCGGAGCTGCTAGCGAGCGCTTCTTGCAAGGCTGGTTCGTCGACGGCGGGGCGCGCCATGACCAGGTTCTCGCGCACGCTGCCGGTGAAGAGGAAGTCCTCTTGGAGCACAAGGCCCAAGTGGCCGCGTAGATCCTGGGCGCGCAGGTCGGCGATGTCCGTGCCCTCGAAGGTGATCTGCCCGTGGCTCGGATCGTAGAAGCGCAGCAGCAGGTTGATCAGGGTTGACTTGCCGGCGCCGGTGGCACCGACGAGAGCTACGGTTTGGCCGGGGGGTATCTCGAAGCTGATGTCCTTCACCACAGGCTTGCCAGGCAAGTAGGAGAAGCCCACCTGCTCGAAGCGCACGTGCGGCGGGTGCTCGCTCTGGGGCAGGCTGGTGGGTGCGCTGGGCTCTGCCACGGTCGCTTCGGTGTCGAGCACTTGGAAAATGCGCTCGGCGGAAGCGAAGGCGGACTGCAGCACGTTGTAGCGCTCGCCCAGTTCGCGGATGGGCCGCACGAGCATATTGAGCAGCAGCCAGAACTGGAAGAAGAGGCCGTAGGTCAGGCCGCCGCCGACGATGGCGCGGACGCCTACCCACAGGGCGCTGCCTTGGATCACGTAGACCGCCAGGCTCATGGCGGGGAAGAACAACGCGAAGAGGAAGATCGTGCGCTTGTTCGCGCGGAAGTACTCGGCCAGGTGCTCGCGGAAGATGCCGCTGACGCGCTCCTCACGGCGGAAGACCTGCACCACGCGGATGCCTTGCAGGACCTCTTGCAGGTAGCCGTTGAGCTCAGAAAGTCTTGCGCGTACGGAGCGGTGTGCGCGCCGCGCTCCGCCGCGGAAGGCCAGGCTGATGCCGATTAGGAGCGGCAAGAGACACAGCACCACCAAGGCCAGGGTGGGGTGGATGGTGAAGAGGTAGATCACGAGCACCGCGACCTTGAGGATGTCGAAGGCTAGGACCACCACGCCCGAGGTGAACATCTCGGAGAGGTTCTCCACGTCGCTGGTGACGCGCGTCACAAGGGAGCCGGTGGGGCGGCTATCGAAGAAGCCTAGGTCCATGTGTTGCAGGTGCTTGAAGAGGCGTACGCGCAGGTCGTGCACGACTGCTTGACCCGTGCGGTTCAAGGTGGCGACTTCGAAGTAGCGCAGGATGGTGACGCCCAGAAGAGTCAGCAGGTAGACGCCGATCCAGATCATCAGCGTGCCCACGTAGGGCGCCTTGTCGGTTCCCTCGGGTGCTGCCTCGGCCAGGGTCACGGGGCCGTCGATGGCGTTGCGCCAAACCCAGGGCCCGACCAACTGTAGAGCGAAGAGGCTCGCAAGCACCAGGAAGCACTGGGCGAAGAGCATCTTGTGCGGGCGCGCGTAATGCAGCAGGCGGCCGAAGAGGTGCGTGTCCCAGACTTTGGTGGCGACTTCTTCGCCCTTGGATTCGTAGGCGTCGCTCATCGGCCTTCCACCAGGGCGCTCTTGCGCTGCTGTTGGTCCCAAGTCTCGCGGTACCAGCTGCTGCTCTGCAGGAGTTGTTCGTGGGTACCCAGGTCTAGCTGGGCACCATCTTGATCGAGCACCAGGATTTGGTCGGCGCCGGCTACGCTCGAGAGGCGGTGGGCGGAGAGTATCAAGGTGCGGCTTTGACCTTCTTGTCCGAGGCTCGCGAGTAGGTGGCTCTCGGTCTCCGTGTCCACGGCGGAGAGGCAATCATCCAGCAGCAGCACGCGCGGGTTGCGCGCCAGGGCGCGCGCGATGCAGGTGCGCTGGCGCTGGCCGCCGGAGAGGGTCACGCCGCGCTCGCCGACCAGCTGTTGCTTGCCGTCCGGGAAGTTGGCCACCTCAGCGGTCATGGCGGCCAAGCCGATGAGCTCGTCCACGCGCTCGTCGGTGATCTCTTCGTCGGCGCCGAAGCGGATGTTGTCCTCGTAGGGCGCGGAGAAGAGGAATGAGTCCTGGGGCACGTAGCTGAGGGATCCGCGCAGGCTGCTCAGGCTTAGCTCGCCCACGGGCACGCCGTCCAAGCTCAGCTTGCCCTCGGGTTCGAAGAGCCGGCCGATTAGGTTGAGCAAGGTAGTCTTGCCCGAACCGGTGGGGCCGACGATGCCGAGGCTCTGGCCCGCGGGCACGTGCACGTTGATGCCGGACACGGCCGGGGGAAGCTCAGGCGCGTAGCGATAGTTCACATCCTCGAAGCTGAGCTCGCCGCGCACCTCGTCCAAGACCTGGGCGTTCTCGGGGTCGCTAATGCTGGGCTCTTCAGCGAGCAATTGATCCACGCGCTTGGCGCTGGCCACGGCGCGCGGGTACATGCCGGCGATCCAACCCAAGGCGATCAAGGGCCAGAAGACCTTGATGGTCAGGTCGATGAACTTGAACAGGTCGCCAATGGGCAGGGTGCGGTCCACCGCCGCCAAGCCGCCGATGAGCAGGATCGTGGCGAAGGTCAGGTCGAAGGAGCCGTTGATTGCGGCATGGGTCCAACCCCGCGCGCGGCCTAACTCGATCTGATTGTCGCGGTTGGAGCGGCTGCTTTTGGCGAAGCGCTCCGCTTGGGTTTCCTCGCGGCTGTAGCCCTTGACGACTCGGATGCCGCCGAAGTTCTCTTGGGCTCGGTGCGCGATCTCCGCCAGGGACTCCTGCACGGCCATGCTGTGGCGGTGCAAGCGCGGCGAGAGCGCCTTCATGATCAGGCCCATGGCCAGCATGGGGGCGATCATGGTCAGGGCTAGGGTGCTATTCAGCTGGTAGAGCACGAATAGACTGAAGGGCACGACCACGCCGGCGCCCAGGGTGTACATGAGGCCCGGGCCCAGGAACATGCGCAGGTTCTCCACGTCGCTGGTCAGGCGGCTGACCACATCGCCGCTGCGACTGCGGTTGTGGAAGTCGAAGGAGAGCGAGGTGAGCTTGTCGAAGAGCTGCTGCTTGAGGTCTACCTCGACGCGGCGCGAGACCACTACCAAAAGCCAGCGCTGCAGGAAGCGGAAGATGCTGTGGCCGATGATGAAGATCACCAGCAGGCCGATCACTCGTGGCAGCCACTCAGTATCGGGCGCAGTGCGCGCGCGCTTGATCGCGTCGCCGATCAGGATCGTGATCCACACATCGGCGAACTGGGCCAGGGGAATCGCGAGGAAGCCGAGCGCGAGGTCCCGCTTGTAGTGAAGGAAGCGCTTGAAGAAGCGCAGTAGCAGTTTCACCGGCCCTGGTCCTCAAGGCGCGGAACCCGCACCCAGGCGGCGGCCAGTTCGTCGATGGCCGAGAGCATGGCTTCGAGGGCAGCATCGAAGGCTGCTTGATCGCCGGCCAGTTTCGCCGCGCGCATCTCGGGGAAGGTGTCGGCCCCATAGCCTTTCTCGATGCCCGGTGCCCAGAGGCGTCCCTTGAACCACGGCCGGCCGGGCAAGCCAGTGGGATGGCGCAGGGCGCGCAGCAGAGTGGGCGGGCAGGACTGCAAGCGATTGTTCGCGCCGCGCGCGGCCTCGGTAAGCTCGCGCAGGGACTTGGCCAGTGCGTCCGCCGCCTTGTCGCCAAGGGCGTCGCGCGAGGCATCCGCATGGCCTACGAGTGCTTCCGCAGCGGCGCAATCGTCGTAGGCGCTGCGACCTGCTTCGCCCGCGAGCACGAGCAGCTCCGCTAGGAACCTGCCGCAGCGTTCGTGGCCCACGAAACCCGGATCGATGAAGCGATCGACGATGGCGAAGTCGTCGAAGGCCGTGTGGTACTGGCCGCCGCTGTTGCCGCGGAAGCCCAGGTCCAAGATCGGTGTGGTCAGGTGGTGCAGGAAGACCGTGTAGTCGGATCCGGCGCCGGGCAGGCCCATGGCGGGGATGCCGCCTTGATCGTCCAGGGCCAACTCCGCCAGGGTGCCGCCCTCGGGCAGGGGCGTGGCGCGCAGGGCGCGTACCACTAGCTTGGATAGGCCAGGAGTGCCGCTAATGCCGAAATTTGGGCCGGATACAGCCGTGTCGGCGTTCACGTAGAGGGACAGGTCGCGCACCAGTGCGGCCGCGTTAGCCTCGCCCCATTCCGTGCTGCCGATCAGACCCGATTCCTCGGCGTCCCAGAAGGCCAGGCCGATGGAGCGTGCCGGCTTCCAGCCCGTGCGCGCGCGCTCGCCCAGGTGTTGAGCGGCCCGCAGAAGTGCTACCGTGCCGCCGCCCGCATCGTGCGCGCCGCGCACCCATGCGTCGCGGTGGTTGCCGGCCATGACCGTGCCGGGCCCGCCGTCGAGCCAGCCTATGACGTTGACGATTGTGCGTACCTCGCGCGGTGCGTCGACGGCCAGGCGCACCTCGGTCGGGCCAGGTCCAAGCTTGTGACTCTTGCGCTTGCCGTCGGCGCCGGTCATGCGCCGGGCGCGCAGGCCGCTGAGCAGTTGCTCGGCGTGGTCCGATCCGATCGGAAGGCAAGGGATCTGCGGCAGGCTCGCGGCGAGGGCTTCGCCTTCGAGGCGTTTCTGACCGGGGGCGAGTTTCTCATCGGGCGCGGGCGAAGCGAAACCCGGCGTGGAGGGATCGCCAGGGAAGAGGCTCATGGGCGCGATGGATCCGCGCTGGCCGTCATGCCCTGGTGTCCAGGGACCTGCGGGCCAAACGCTTCCGCGTCCGGAACCACCACTGGCTGCGCTGGTGTAGAGCAGCATGCCGGCGCAACCGAACTCCTCGGCGAGCGCGGCCTTGATGCCGCGATAGGCACCGCCGTACTGGCACAGGGCGATGGTGCCCTCAAGCTTGATGCCTTCGCGCACGAGGCGGTCGAAGTCTTCGCGTAGTCCGCGGCCCACGTCCACGACCGCGCCGCGCACATCGGCGCTGGCACTCCACGCGTTGAACAGGGGTAGATCCTCGCCCGGGTGCGCGTCGGGATCGAAGCGACGGACCCACTCGAGGCTCGGCACGTCGGCGCTCGCATCCGTGTAGGAACTCCACTCCAAGAGGCGCGGCAGGGAGAGCAGCACTTGGCGCTCATCCCATTCCACGCGGAAGCCGGCTTCCTCGAGCACGCCGGCTACGAACTCGGCGCCGCGCCGCGAGGTGGGCGTGCCCGCCAAGCGTGTTGAGGCGCACAGCTCCTGGAGTAGGGCGCGCGAGGGGGGAGCCTGGGCGGGCTCCTGGGAGAAGGCGAGGCGCACGAAGAGCGCCGCAAAGCAGATCAGGGAGAGACGACGCATTTTGGAAGGCGCTATCATAGGCCAGGCATGCGGGTCTTCGAAGCCCGAGGGCTGTAGGCTCTTTGCATGCCCTTGCCGGACCTGTACTTCGACGCCGTGCTTTTCGACCTGGACGGGACCCTGGTGGCCACCGATCGCTTCTGGCCGGACGCCGCCCGGGCGGGTGCTCTGAAGGCCTTCGAGGCCCTGGGGATCGAGCGCGAGGTGCCCACGGCTGCGGAGTGGATGAGCATGGTGGGGCTGCCCCTGGACGAGGGCTTCGATCGGGTCTTCACGGACCTGACTGCGCAGCAGCGCAAGGTCGTGCTCGACGCCTGCGTGGTGGAGGAGCATCGGCTGCTGGATGAGGGCCGCTCCGGGTTGCTGCCGGGCACTGTGCAGGCTCTGGAGGAGCTGCACCGGCGCGGCGTGCGCATGGGAATCGCCAGCAACTGCTCCCAGGCCTATCTGGATGCCATGTTCGTGGGCATGGGGCTCAATCGCTGGATTGAGGAAGCGCGTTGCCTAGATTCGCCGCGCATCGGCAACAAGGCCGACATGCTGGAGGACCTGCTGCTCACCTTCGACACGCGCAGCGCGGTCATGGTGGGGGATCGGGCCGGGGATCGGGACTCGGCCTGGGCCAATGGGCTGCCGCATATTCATCTGTCGAGGGGCTATGCCCAGGCTGGTGAGCAGGTGCAGGCGGAGGCGACTCTGGCTGGGCTGGATGAGCTTGTGCCGCTCTTGGTCAGGCGTCAGGAGCGGGTGGTAGCGGTGCTGAAGGAGCTCGATTTGCCGCAGCAGGCCTGCGTGCTGGGGGTTGGCGGGCCGCCTGGGGTCGGCAAGAGCCTCTGGACCCGGGATCTGGGGCGTGCCCTGGAGGCGGCGGGCCGATCGGTGCGCCGCCTGGACTTGGAGGACTTCGCCCTAGGGGAGGAGCCTCTGAAGTTGGATCCGGGAGCAGATCCGGGGGCGGTATTCGAGGCTAGTTACGCCCTGGAGAGCTTCCTGGAGGCCATCAAGGCCGATTCTGCGGTCTCCGGCGAGGTGCTTTTGGTGGAGGGCCGCTACCTGAATCATGTGCCTCTGGCCGCTGTGCTCGAGCGTCTGCTTTGGCTGGAAGGCCCCGATCAGACCCTCCTACGGCGCATTGTGGGCCGTGACGGGCGCCTGCGCGGGCCGGCTCCTGTGGCTAGCGTCAAGGACCGCAGCTTACCCCTGGCGCGTGCTCTGGAGCACCAGCAAGCCCCCAGTGAGGTCGCTAGTCTGGTGATTTCAGGGGCGAATCCCCTGGATTGAGCCCGGCTCCTGTTGCCGGGATGGGGGAGGCTCCATACACTCCTCCGTTCGGCCGTGCCCATTCCGGGCCCATTCCAGAGGCCGCGACGGCCATCCCATGGATTTGACTCTTCCTCAGCGTCTTCAGCAGTCCGTTCAGGGCTCCTTCCACAAGACCGCCCTCCTTCAGAAGCGCGTCCGCGAACTCATTCGTGGTGCGTCTCCCCTGATCGAAACTCGCGACACGAACCCCGTCAAGATCGCCTTCCTCGAGATGGAACGCGGCTTGATTGAGTTGATCCCCGACGAGGACACCGGCGGCCCGCCGACCCTGGCGCCCTAGGCCCGGGTCTCCGACCACCGAGCTGTCCCGTTCACCGGTAACGAGCGCGCAAGCGTGTCCGGCAAACGGATCGACCACCGACTCGCCCAGCGGGGCGGTTGTGTCGAGATATTGAGGTTGCCCGCCCTGCTCTTCCGAGCGGGAGCGGCCTTGAATGCATGGCTGTATGAGCGCGGCTTGCGCCCGCGATTGCGCGTAGCTGCACCCGTGGTCAGCGTCGGCAATCTCTCCGCCGGCGGCACGGGCAAGACGCCCATGGTGGCTTGGCTTGCGCGCTGGTTCCAGGAGCAGGGACTGCAGCCGGGCATCGTCTCGCGCGGCTATAAGGCCGCGGCCCAGGGCACGGAGACCAACGACGAAGCGCGCATGCTAGAGCGCGAACTTCCCGGCGTGCCTCACGAGCAGGATCCGAACCGGGTCGCGGGCGCGCAACGTTTGGTGGAGTTGGGCGTGGATGTGGTGTTGGCCGACGATGGCTTCCAGCACCGACGCTTGGTCCGTGACTTGGATCTGGTGCTGGTGGATGCGGCGCGTCCATTCGGCTTGCCGGCCGCGAACCCGGATGCCGCGCCCGTGCACGCCATGCTGCCGCGTGGACTCCTGCGCGAACCGCTAGCAGCTCTGCAGCGTGCCGACTTCGTGATCCTCACACGCTCGGACGCCGTCTCGCCGGAGCGCCGGGACGCCCTGCTTGCGCATCTGACCAAGGCGGCGCCCGGGGTGCCGCAGCTGATCGCGCGACATGCGCCTACTAGGTTAGTGGATACCGCAGGCGTTGATCTAGGCCTGGAGCGCTTGCGCGAGCTCGAGCTCGATTTGCTCACGGGCGTGGGCAATCCCGAGGCGGTGGAGGAGACCGTGCGCGAGCTCGGCGCGACGCTTGGTTCGCACCGCGCGCGGCCGGATCACCACACCTGGACGGCGGCGGATCTGGAAGGTCTCGGCCAGAGGCCCGTGCTGACCACGGCTAAGGATCGGCCCAAGCTGGAAGCGCTGGCCCAGGCGGCGAACTTGGAGCTTTGGACTCTGGAAGTGCAGCTGGAATTCCTGGGCGGAGAGGACAAACTCTTGGAGCGCCTCGCGGGCCTGCCTCCGGCAGATGCACGCCGCGAACGCGATGCGATTCATGGAGGACTACATGGTTGAGCCCAGCAGCGGCGAGGAGAGACCGCGCCCGATCTTGGAGCCCGTGCCCGAGGAATGGAACGCGCGCCTGATGCAGGCCGAGGTGGACTTTCCCGTGGAGCGCTCGGAAGTGCTCGGCACGGACAACAGTCTGAAGGCCCGCATTGTGTACGTGCTCGTGCGCGGCATGGAGCAAACCCTGGGGCGCTTGCCGTGCGCTGTCCTGGACCCTTTCTTGGGGGTCTTGGCGCGCATCGCTACGCGCTTCGATCGGCGCCACACGCAAGCGGCTGAGGCTTACATCCGAGCCGCTTTCCCGGATGCCAAGCCGGCAGAGGTGCGCTCGTTGATGCTCGGAGCTTGGCGGCATTTTGCCAACATCAGTCTGCGGGCCTCGCACCTGAGCGGGCTCTTGGGTCAGCCCCTCGGCGAACACTTCGAGGTGCGTATGTCGCCCGAGGCCCGTGAGGTGATCGAGTCCGACCAGGGGTGCGTGCTAGTTTCTGCTCACGTGGGCAACTGGGAGGCCATCGGTTATGCCTGCCAGGCCCTCGGAGTGGTGCCCTTCTACGGCGTCAGCAAGGCGCCCCGCAACGGGTTCCTCGCGCGCCACATGCAGACCACGCGCGAGGCCTGCGGCCTGCGCATGATCCCCCGCAAGGGCGCCATGACCAGCGCGCCCAAGGTGCTGCGCGCGGGCGGGTCGGTCATGATGCTGCTGGATCACCGGGCCCGGCTCAAGCCGGTCTGGGCCAAGCTCTTCGGCCGCCCGGCGGGCTGCGATCGCAGCGCTGGCGTGCTGCTGCGGCGTATCGGCGCCCCGATTCTCTTCTTCGGCTGCTACGAACAGGCCCAAGGACCGCGCTTCCGGCTCGACCTTGGGACAGTCACGCGCCCTTCCGACTTGGCAGGCCTAGCTCCGGAGGTGATTGCGCGCAGAATCAACGTGGAGCTCGAGCACCTGATCCTGGCCCAGCCCGATCAGTACTTCTGGCTGCACGATCGTTTTAAGGACGCCCCCGACACTCTCCCCGACAAATGAGCGATTCGAACCACCCCTTCCCGGCCATGCGCGAGCTGCGCCTCTATCCCTTGGATAGTCGCGAGAGCCTCGTGTCCGTGAAGGATTTCTGCGAGGTTCCGCCGCCCTTGCCCGGGTTCGCCGCCTTCGTGGACGCCCTGCCCGACATCTACGCCGGGATCCACTTCAAGGATCTGGTGGCGCGCATCGTCAAGGCGCGCATGGCTGGCAAGCCCGTGGCCGTGGCCATGGGCGCGCACGTGCTCAAGGTCGGGCTGGCGCCGCTGCTGATCGATCTCATGGAGCGCGGGGTGATCACCCATGTGGCGCTCAACTCTGCGGGCGCGATTCACGACTTCGAGCTAGCCACCGTGGGCCACACCTCCGAGCGCGTGGACACGCAGCTGCCCAAGGGTGAATTCGGCTTTGCCGACGAGACAGGCATCGGCATCGCCGCCGGCGCCCGTCGCGGCGCGCATCCGAAGGCCGGCGAGCCGCTCGGTTTTGGTCACGGCCTAGGCCGCAATCTCTTGGAATCGAACGCGCCTAACGTACACCTCTCCCTGCCCGCCACCGCCGTGCGCTTGGGCATTGGCGTGACCTGCCATGTGTCCATCGGCGCGGACATTGTGCACATGCACCCCGCCTGCGATGGCGCAGACCTTGGCGTGGCAGCATTGGCCGACTTTCAGCACGTGTGCAAGCTCGTCTCCGAGCTTGACGGCGGCGTGTGGATGAACGTGGGCTGCGCGGTGATCCTACCGGAAGTATTCCTCAAGGCCGTCAGCGTGGCGATCAACCTGGGCTATGACCTGGACGAGATGACCACCGCCAACCTGGACATGATTCGCCAGTACCGCGCCGAGACCAACGTGGTACGGCGTCCGCCCGGCACGGGTTTGAGCCTGATCGGGCAGCACGAATTGCTGTTGCCGCTACTGCGTATGGCCGTTTTGGCCAAGCTTGAGGAAGCGGGCTTTGAAGCTCCCGAGCGCCCGGAGACATCCCAATGATCGATACGCGTTTGCTGCAACAGAAGCTCGAAGGCCTCGGCAGTCCGCGGGTGGTAATCGTGGGCGATCTAATCCTCGACCGCTACATGATCGGCGATGTGACGCGCATCTCGCCGGAGGCGCCGATCCCGGTGCTCGCGGTGAAGTCCAACGAGCTGCGCTTGGGTGGAGCCGGCAACGTGGCCGCCAACCTGCTGGCCATGGACGCCAGCGTGGAGGTCATCGGTGTGGTGGGGGACGACGGGCTCGGTCGCTCCATGGCGGAGATCTTCGAGGAGCAGGGCGCCGGCGTGAACGGCCTGGTGGTTGATCCGAGTCGGCCGACCATCGAGAAGACACGCATGCTCTCCGGTGTGCAGCAGATGCTGCGCGTGGACCGCGAGGATGCGAGCGCAATCACCGGCGCGATCGAGGACGAGGTGCTGATCAGCGCCGTGGCGGCCATCGCTAGCGCGGATGCGGTGGTGCTCTCGGATTATGGCAAGGGCCTGCTCACGGATAAGGTTCTGCAGGGCGTGATCGGCGCCGCGCGCGCCAAGGGCGTGCCCGTGCTGGTTGACCCCAAGGGCTCAGACTACAGCCGCTATCGCGGCGCGACATTGGTGACGCCCAACCGCAAGGAAGCCGAGCAGGCCGTTGGGCGCAAGCTGCCCACCCTGGAGGATGTCTCCGCGGCGGCTGCGGGCCTGCTGCGCGAGGCTGAACTGGACATGGTCGTGATCACGCTCTCCGCCGACGGAATCTACTTCCGTTCGCGCGGCGATGACGCTGAAGAGGGCCTCGCCCCGGCCATGGCGCGCGCCGTCTACGACGTCACCGGCGCCGGCGATACGGTTGTCAGCCACCTGGCCATGTACCTAGCCGAGGGCTGGAGCCTGGCGGAGTCGGTGGCCATGGCCAACCACGCCGCGGGCATTGTGGTCGGGCGTCTCGGCACGCACTCGGTGCAGCGCCATGAACTGCGCGCGCGCCTGACCGAGAACCTGCCCAAGACCGGCAAGGTGCTCGGAGCGGAGGAGCTCTCCCAAATGCTCGAAGCTTGGCGCCGGGACGGCAAGCGCATCGTCTTTACCAACGGCTGCTTCGATGTGCTGCATCGCGGCCATGTGGAATACCTGCGCTTCGCCCGCGAGAAGGGCGACTGTCTGATCGTAGGCGTGAACTCCGACGCCAGTGTGCGGCGCTTGAAAGGCCCCTCGCGGCCGGTCAACTGCTTGGAAGATCGTTTGATCGTTCTGGCTGCTTTGGAGATGGTGGACGCCGTGGTGGCCTTCGATGAGGACACGCCCAAGGAGATCATCGAGCAGGTCACGCCGCATGTGCTCGTCAAGGGCGAGGACTGGGCAGGCAAGGGCGCGGTCGGGTCCGAGTGGGTGGAGTCCCACGGCGGCTCGGTGGTCTTCGCACCGCTAGTTGAGGGACGCTCCACCACGAACATTCTCGAGCGGGCCAAACGCGGCGAGGGCGTCAGCGGTTCGTGACAGAGCGCGGGGCGAAAGCACCGGGGCCTTGGCTGCTTCCCATGGGAGCCATGATCTCCGTGCTGGGGGCTGTTTGCGGCATCGGTGGGGGGCTCTTCTCCACGCCGCTGCTGCACTACGGCCTACGCTTTGAGCTGCGTCGTGCCATCGCCACCTCACTGGCGCTCGTGACGGCCACGGCGATCTCGGCCACCTTCGCAGAATTCATGCGCGCTGACTCGGCCCTGCCCTGGACGATCGTTGCGGCCATTGCGCCCGCGGCGCTCCTGGGCACGCAGTTGGGCTACCGCATGCAGGACCGGCTCGAGGTGCGCACCCTGAAGAAGATCTTCTGCGTGCTATTGACCGTGGTGGGCTTGAAGATGATCTTCGCCGACGGTCAGACGGCGGCGCTTCTTGACTACCAGCCGGATCTCTACGACCACTTAGGAGCGGCCTTGCTCGGGCTGTGTGCCGGCTTCGTGGTGCCCATCCTGGGCATCGGTGGTGGCATGCTCATGGTGCCGGGCATGCTCTTCGTAGTACCCGGTCTGGGCTACCTGGGGGCGCGCGCCACGAGTTTGGCGGTGGCCTCCTTCACGGCCAGTCGTTCAACCTTTCTTCACCTAAGGGCGGGCAAACTGAATCCCGAGGACGCGCGCTGGATTGCAGCCGGAGCCTTGTTGGGAGCGTACGGTGGCGTGCAGTTGGTGCACGTGGGTTCCGTGGCAGCCATTGGGCAGGTGCTCCTAGCGATCATCCTGCTGGTCTCCGCCCTGCGCTTCGGGCTGGACGTGCTCCGCCTGGGCCGCGAGACCCAGGCGGATTAGAAACGCTTAAGCGTAGACGCCGCGGGCGCCGTCGGCTTCCGCCACGCGGGACACGGCCAGGATGTTGGCCGAGTGGCGCAGGGAGCAATCGTGCTCGGTCTGCACCTTGAGCACGCTATCCCAGGCATCGCGCATGAAGCGCGCCAGGCGGCTGGCGACCACATCTTCGATCCAGAGCAGGCCCGTACGGTTCTGCACCCACTCGAAGTAGGAGAGCACCACCGCGCCGCCGTTGGCCAGAATGTCGGGCACCACGGGGATGCCGCGTTGGGCCAGGATCCGGTCGGCACGACTGGAGACCGGGCCGTGGGCGCCCTCGATGACCATCTTGCAGTTGAGCTGCACGGCGTTGCCGGAGTGCACCGCGTTGGCCACGGCGCAGGGCATGAATACGTCGCATTCGGCCTGCAGGTAGTCCTTGCTGTCGAGCAGGTCGAACTTGCCCTTGGCACCTTCGAGGGTCCCGTGCTCGGCGTGCCAGGCCAGCAGGGCCGGAATGTCGAGGCCCTTCTCGTTGTAGAAGACCGAGTGCAGGTCGGAGAGGCCGGTGACGGCGAAGCCTTGCTCGTGCAGCAGCCGGGCCAGGTTGCCACCCACGGTGCCAGCACCTTGGATGTTCACCCGCAGGCCCGTGTGGTGCATGCCGAAGTGGGCCGCAGCCAGACGCGTGATCGAGCGCAGGCCGGCGGCCACCGCGTCTTCGTTGCCAGCGGAGCCAGCCATGGCCCGAGGCTTACCGGTGACGGCGGGGTTGGCCGTGAAGCGTAGGTGCTCGGACAGAGTGTCCAAGAGCCAGGCCATGATGTGCTCGTCGGACTGCAGGTCCGGGGAGAAGACATCCCGCTCCGGGCCCACATCGCCCACCATGCAGGCGGCGTAGCGGCGTACCACACGCTCGAGCTCGCCGTGGCTTAGGTCGGATTGGTCCACGTTGATGCCGCCTGCGGCGCCCCCGAAGGGCACGTTCAGGACAGCGCACTTCCAGGTCATCCAGGCGGCCAGGGCGCGCAGCTCTTGGATGCGCAGGTCGCCTGAAATTCGCAGGGGGCCGAGGAAGGGGCCGAGCCCAGCGTTGTGCTGGATCCGATATCCGTCGTAGACCTCGAAGCTGCCGTCGTCCTTGGTCAGGGGCAGGGAGACCGCGATCTCGCGGTCCGATTTGCGCAGAATCTGATACTCGGCGCCCGAGAGGCCGAGCTTTTCAGCGGCCTCATCGAAGCTCTTCATCATGGTCTCGAACGGCGTCTCGTCCGCCATCAGCGGAGAGGCCGGCAAGGCATCATCGTGCGGGACGTCGGGATCAGCGCCGATCTGGCCTGCTTCGGTTTCTGAAGTCATGGTCAGCTTAGGCGAAGATACCGCGCATGCGATAGACCGTGGCCACCTTGTCGATCGACAGGATGTAAGCCGCGGTGCGCAAGGACACGTCGTACTGCTTGGCGGTCTCGGCGACCTCGCCGAAGGCCTGCACCATGATCTGTTCGAGGCGACTGTTGACGATCTCCTCGGTCCAGAAGTAGCCCATGCGATCCTGCACCCACTCGAAGTAGGAGACGGTCACGCCGCCGGCGTTGGCCAGGATGTCGGGCACGATCAGCACACCCTTGTCGTCGAGGATCTTGCTGGCCACGGCGGTGGTGGGGCCGTTGGCGCCCTCCACGATCATCTTGGCCTTGATGCGATCCGCGTTCTGGGAGGTGATCTGGTTCTCGGTGGCGGCCGGAACGAGCAGGTCGCAGGGCAGCTCGAGCTGCTCGGCGTTGGGCAGGTGGTCGGCTTCCGTGTAGCCGGCCAAGCGCTTGTGCTCTTCCAGGTGCGCCATGACCGAGGTCACATCGAGGCCCTTCTCGTTGTAAATCGAGCCGTACATGTCGCTGATGGAGCACACGCGATAACCCTCGCGGTGCAGCAGGAGCGCGCCAATACCGCCAACGTTGCCAGAACCCTGAACAACCACGGAGGTGTTCTCGGGGCGGCGGCCGGCGATCTTGAGCACCTCGTTGGCGGAGATCATGACCCCGCGTCCGGTGGCTTCGCGCCGCCCTCGGCTGCCACCCAAGTTGAGCGGCTTGCCGGTGACGATGGCGGTCGTGGTCTTGCGCACGTGCATGGAGTACGTGTCCATGATCCACGCCATGGTCTGCTCGCCGGTGTTCATGTCCGGTGCAGGCACGTCTCGGTCGGGACCGAGGATGTCCATGATCGCGACGGTGTAGCGGCGCGTCAGTCGTTCGAGCTCGCCCGTCGACATGTTGCGCGGGTCGCAGATCACACCACCCTTGCCACCGCCGAAGGGAATGTTCACCACGGAACACTTCCACGTCATCCAGGCCGCGAGCGCGCGCACCTCATCGAGGTTGACGTTGGGGTCGAAGCGAATGCCGCCTTTGCAGGGGCCGCGTAGGAAGTTGTGCTGGACGCGGTAACCGGTGAAGACTTTCAGGCTGCCGTCGTCCATGAGGACGGGCAGGCTGACTTTCAATTCACGTTCGGGCTGGCGCAGAACTTCGCGCACTCCCTCGTCAAGACCAAGATGGTTCGCTGCAGTGTCGAACCCCTTCGCCATGGAGAGGAAGGGGTTGAACTCGTCTGCGAGAGCCTCGGGGGCAGCTGTGGCGGAGCCGGAAGACATGACGCCGGAACCGGCCCGGTAAGGGGTCGGCAGTACCGTGCCGGAGCACGATTGGGTGGGGGTAGGAGATGAAACCAGGGAGGGGCCGGTGCCGTGGCGGTGGCCTCTGCTGCATATTGGTGCCATGAACTCGCCCCGGTGGAACCCCGAGTCTCGGCTTTTTCGAGACGAGACAAATTCGTTGGGCGGTGAGTCCCACGGATCGGAGGGTCGCGGGGCCCTGGGAGAGGCCGCTAGGGGCCATGGATTTGGGTCCCTGGAGGAGCTCCGGCCACTGCTTTGGGCCAAGCCTGAGCGCTGCTATAGGCAGGTGCCCGGGCGCCTGACCTTCCCCTGGCCCGAGCCCGGCTCGCCGCGGGTGGTGGTCAAGCGCTTCGTGGGCGATCTGCGCCGGGATCGCTGGTACGAATACCTGCGCGGGCGCCGTCGCAGCCCGGGCCAGCGCGAGTACGAAAACCTGGTGGGCCTGCGAGCCGCCGGCCTGCCCGTGCCCGAGGCCCTGGGCTGGTACGCGTGTGGCCAGGAATCCCTGGTGGTCATGGCCTTCGTGCCCCACGGCGAGACCCTGCGCCAGCACTTGGACGGAGCCTCCCAGGCCGATCTGCGCCGCTGGGTCGAGCGCCTGGCGCCGCTCGTGGCCCGGCTCCATGCGCAGGGCTGGTACCACCGCGACCTCTATCTGGAGCACCTGGTCTTGGCCGGTTCCGAAGCGCAGCCGGAACTCATGCTCCTGGACCTGGGCCGGGCACGCTGTGAGCGGCAGCCCAGGGCGCGCTGGCTGCACAAGGACCTGGGCGCGCTGCTGCACTCCGCGCCCGCCGAGCTGGGCCTACGCGCGCGCCTGCGCGGCCTGGTGCTCTACGGCCGGGCCCGCGGGATCACGGATTCCGACCAGTTGCGCCTGCTGGCAGTTCGGGCCGAGGCATTCCGGCGCCGCATCGCCGCCCACCTGCCGCGCTACCAGGTACCCTAGGGGAGCTCTCAACCCTCACTGATAGACCCATGCGCCTGGCCCATAGCCTGCTCGTCTGCTCCGCCCTCGCCACCCAGCTCCAGGCCCAGTGCTCCGAGGTCAAACTCCTGGCCTCCGACGGCGACACCCTGGACCGCTTCGGCTACTCCATCGGAATCGACGGCGACACGATGATCGTGCCCGCCAAGCACGACGAGTTCCCGCTCGCAGATCAGGGCACCGCCTACGTCTTTGACTGGAACGGCAGCGCCTGGATCGAAAGCCAGCGCCTGGCGGCCAGCGATGCCCAAGCCGGCGCGCTCTTCGGCTGGGCTTCGCACCTAAACGGCGACGACTGGGTCGTCGGCGCCACCCTGCACGACGGCGCCGGTACCAACTCCGGCAAGGTTTACGCATTTGAGCGCAGCGCCGGAAGCTGGACCGAAACCCAAGGTCTCGAAGCCGCCGACGCAGCCGCCCAGGACTTCTTCGGCCGCGCCGTGGCCGTCTCCGGCGACTATCTGGTGGTCGGCGCGCCCCAGCAGGACAGCGCCGGCACCAACGCGGGCTGCGTCTATGTCTTCGAGCGCAGCGCTGGCACTTGGGCCCAAGTCCAACAGCTCTTCGCCTCCGACGGCGCCGCCGAGGATCGCTTCGGCTGGGGCCTCGACCTGGACGGGGACCGCCTCGTGGTCGGCGCCTACCTGCACGACGCCGGCAGTACGGACCGCGGCGCTGTCTACGTCTTCGACCTCGTCGCCGGCAGCTTTAGCGAGAGCGCCAAGCTCGTGCCCGCCGACGCCACCGGCGAATTTGGCTGGGACCTCTCCCTGGACGGGGACCTGCTCGCCGTGGGCGCTCCCGCGGACGCCTTCTACGGCCAGCGCTCGGGCGCGGGCTACCTCTACGAGCACAGCGCCGGCACCTGGTCGGAGCGCCTCAAGTTCCTCGCCGCCGACGGTGAGACCTTCGACCGCGCCGGCACCTCGGTCGCCATCGAAGGCACGCGCATGCTCGTCAGCTCCTTCCTCGACGACGACATGGGTTCCAGCAGCGGCTCGATCTACATGCTCGAGGAGCACGCCGGCGCCTTCAGCGTGACCCACAAGCTGACCGCTTCCGATGGCTTGCCCGGCGATCAGTTCGGCCGCTACATCTCGCTCTCCGCCGGCCGTCTGGCCGCCGCCGGCCTCAAGTGCGACGACCTGGGCGCGGACTCTGGCGCGGCCTACGTGTTCGAGCTGCCCACGGCCTTCGTTTCTTACTGCTATTGCGACGCAGGCCCCTGCGGCAACGACGAGTCCTTCAGCGGTTGCACCACCAGCGCCGGCGCCGGCGCCGTCCTCGCCGGCTGTGGCTCAGCCAGCCTAGCTGCGGACGATCTCGTTCTCACCGCCAGCGGCGTACCCGCCAACCAGTTCGGCCTGATGTTCATGGGCGGCGCCGAGCACCAATCCCCGCTCGGCGACGGCCAGCTGTGCGTCAACGCCGGCTCCCAGGGCCTCTACCGCTTTAACGTCGATCACTCCGGCCCTAGCGGCGAGCTCGTCTGGGGCCCCGGCCTAAGCGCCTACGCCGCCAGCTCCCTACCCGCAGGCGCCATGCTAAGCGCCGGCGCCACCTGGAACTTCCAAGTCTGGTTCCGCGACCCCGCCGGCCCTTGCGGCTCCGGCAACGGCACCACCAACGCAGTCGCCGTCACCTTCGCGCCTTAGCTGGGCACCGACCACCATGTCCTCTTAGTGGAGCTAGCTGGGTATAGGGGCTGCCCCGGATCCTGCTGGGTTGAGCAAGGTGAAGTCTCGGACCACCTCCCAGGCCACTGCGAAAGAGCAGCGCACGATCCGGGCCGCGTCTGAAACGCTGGTCTCGGGCTCTGCCTCGAGAACGGTCCAGACATCTGCCCTCCAGCTCGGGCCCTGCTGTACTCGATTGCTGTAGCCGCAGTGCACTTCGGCGAGCCGCGTGGGGGAGAGCACGTCCTGGGAGCGGTCGCGGAGGACGCCCGCGGGGACTCGAAGTGCAGAGCCAGCGAAGCGCTCATCCTCGCCACGTCGTTTCAGCTGGAACTCACTCCCTGAGGTCAACACATGGATCCTCGTCCGCTTGCGCAGTTTCTCGAGGCGTGCGAACCGGCGGTCTGGCGCAAGCCAGCTCCCGATCGCAGACCAATAGGCCTTTACACGATTGGAGTCATGGTTCTTGGCGGCACGCAGGAGCCGGTCGACGTTGACGTAGCGGTGATGTACGCCAAGCCATGTGGTCAGGATCGAGAGCACGCGCAGGTCACCGTCGTCCATACCGACTTCGGCAGCATGAACTAAGGTCAACTCGATGTCCGCGTTGGGCTCGGGCTCGGCAGCGAACTTCATTCCGATCCCCGCCATGCGCGCCGTCAGTTCACCTGCGCTCGGTCGCGCGTCCAGCCCAGGAGGTCGGCTATAGGCCATGTCCCAACCTCCGCCCAAGATCTTCCAGGGTCGCGCGAACGTGAGCAGGCCAATCGGGGTTCACGTCCTGACACTCGACCCACGGTTGGAGCTTAGCTAGTTCACGGGGCGTAGGCTTCAGAGCCAGGCAGTCCGCCAGGTCAAGCCCACGGTCAGAGAGAGCGAACAGCTTCGTACACAGCAAGTCTTCACGCCCGAGCGTTCGGAGCAGGAGTGCTTCTCCGGCAAGCAGATCCACGACACGCTCGGGCCAGCCGTGTGGCAGCACATTGACCAAGTCTCTGGGCCCATTGTTTAGCCAGTCATCCATGAGCTCGTTGCCTGCTGCCCGTTGCTGGGCGGCAAACTCGCGCGCGGCGCGAGCGATGTCTTTCGGGAGGACCGGGTCGAGGACGTCACAGTCGCGCGTCTGGCGGGTCGTAATGCCGAGCAGTGCGAGCGCTGCGCCACCAATCACGACGGCCTCGAATTGCAGCCCGGTGCTGGCCAAATAGCGATCGAATGCGGTGAGTGTTTGAGTCGGATCCATGCCTCTAGGATAAGTATCGGCTACGCCGATACCGCAGACAAGTCCAAATCCATCGAAGCCTGGAATATCGACCACCTCGCGCAATACGCCGCCCCTAGTTGGAACTTTCAAGTCTGGTTCCGCGACCCCGCCGGCCCTTGCGGCTCCGGCAACGGCACCACCAACGCAGTCGACGTCACCTTCGCGCCTTAGCTGGGGAAGACGAGCGTAGATCTTGATTCGGCAGCAAACGTCCCCCCCGGCCAGAGGCCGGCTCCGGCGCGCCCGAGCCTCAGTACCAGCGGAGCGCCCTCCCGCTCCGCTCCCAGCCCGACACCCCCATCTCCAGCCACCGGCCTGAGGCCGGGCGCCGTCGGCCTCTAGCGTCCGGCTTCGCGAACCCTAGGTCATCCCCAGTGAGGATGGCTCGGGCTGCTATTGGATGACCTACTTGTCGTATTCGCCCAGGGGGCGGATCCAGATGTTGCGGTAGCGCACGGGGTTGCCGTGGTCTTGGAGTTGGATGGAGCCCTTGTCGGCGTGCTTGGAGTACTTGCCGACGTTGCGGTGGGCAGTGGATCCGATCATGGGCTGGTCCACGTGCACGAAGATGCCGTTGTGCATGACGGTCACGCGGGCGGGCTCGCTGACGCTGCCGTCTTCGGCGAAGCGCGGGGCGCGGAAGACGATGTCGTAGGTCTGCCACACGCCCGGGGCACGGCAGGCGTTGACGCGCGGCGGGTATTGGCCGTAGATGGACGCGCATTGGCCGTCGGGGTAGCTGGGGTTCTCGTAGGAGTCCAGCACCTGTATTTCGTAGCGCCCGAAGAAGAACACGCCGCTGTTGCCGCGGCCCTGACTGGCGCCTTTGACCTCGGCCGGGGTGGCGAATTCGACGTGCAGCTGCACGTCGCCGAATTCGCGGCGGGATTGTATCGAGCCCGTGCCGTTGACCTCCATGTAGTCACCGACGACCTTCCAGCCGGCATCCTTGTCGCCGCTACGCCACTCGGACAGGTCGGAGCCGTCGAAGAGGGAGATGGCGTCGGCGGGCCGGCCGTTCTCAGCCCCAGGGGCGACTACACGCGGCTCGGGACGCGGGCCGTGCACCTTGTAGGGTTGGCCGGGGAGCATGGGCGTATCGTCGTAGGTGACCGACTTGCCGTCCTGGGAGGCCTCGAGGGCGGCCCCGAGGGGGATCCCGAGAATGATCAAAGGGAGCAGGGACACGAGACCGGCGAGGAGAATGGAGCGCTGCATGGGACTTGGTAGGGGACGCGGGGGGGGAGGCCCGCAGTCTACCCCAGCCCGGCGGCCCGTAGTTTGCTACGGTCCGGATCGCTCGCCCGGACCTGGCAGTCCTCGGTGCACCAGCGCCGGCACACCTATTCAGCAAAAGGGAAAGCCAATGACTCGCCACGATCGATCGAACCGACCTCAACACGCCTCCGCAATGACACGAGCCTTGATGGCCGGCCTCTTGGGAGCGGCAGGCATCCTAGGCGCCAACCTGCTCAGCAGTCCGGTCCAGGCCCTGGCGGCGCCAAATGGAACCGGGGTGGGCAGTAACTACTGCGGGCCAGCTGAACTCAACTCCGCGGGGCTTTCGGCGACGATCGCAGGCATCGGGTCCGACCTGGTGAGCAGCAATAGTTTTGCTCTCTCGGCCAGCGACCTGCCCAATTTCAAGCTGGGCTACTTTCTACTGAGCACTACCACGGGCTTCGTGCCCATGGCCGGGGGCAGCATGGGTAACCTCTGCCTGGGCGGCCAAATTACCCGCCTCAACGGCAGTGTGCTTAACTCCGGATTCAGCGGCAGCTTTGCCCTGGCTCTGGACCTCGGGCAGATGCCGGATCCCGCCGGACAGATCCTGCCCGGCGAGACCTGGCACTTCCAGGCCTGGTACCGCGACTTGGTCCAGGTCAACACCTCGAACTTCACCGACGGCTTGACCGTCCATTTCCAGTAGCGCATGTCCACCGTAGCCGACCAGTTCCCCAGCGACGTTCCCGACCAGCCCGAGCTGGTGTCCATCACCCGTGGCGAGGGAGGGCTCGTGACCCTTCGTATCGAGCGCCAGGAGGTCATGAACTGCCTGTCCTTCCCGACCCTGCGTCGCTTTCGGATGGTGCTCGAGGAGCTGGCAGGGGACCTGTCGGTGCGTTGCGTGCTGATCACAGGGGCCGGCGAGCGCGCTTTCTGCGCGGGTGCCGACCTGAAAGAACGCAAGAGCATGGATCCTGAGCGCGTGCCGGAGTTCGTGCGCAACATCCGTGCGCTGATGGATGACGTGGAGAATCTGCCCCAGCCGACCATCGCTGTGGTCAACGGGTTCGCTTTCGGCGGCGGTACGGAACTGATGATCGCGTGCGACCTGCGCGTGGCGGCGGAAGAGGCCAGCGTGGGTCTGACCGAGACCACCCTGGCGATCATTCCCGGCGCCGGCGGAACTCAGCGCTTGCCGCGCTTGATCGGCAAGAGCCGCGCGAAGGACCTGATTCTCACTGGCCGCAAGTTGAGCGCCGCCGAGGCGCTCTCCTTCGGGTTGGTGAACCGCACGGCGCCGCGTGCCGAGTTGCAGGCCGTGGCCCTAGAGCTCGCCGCGCAAATCGCGAGCAACGGCCCCGTTGCCGTGCGCGCGGCCAAGGAAGCGATCGACAAGGGCTGCGACGTGCCCTTGGATCAAGGCCTTGCGATCGAGGCTAGCTGCTACCAAAAGGTGCTGCCCACCACCGATCGCTTGGAAGCTTTGGCGGCCTTCGCTGAGAAGCGCAAGCCGGCCTTCAAGGGCGAGTAATGCACGCGCCCGTTCGGCGCTCAGGGGGTGAAGGTCACCGCCAGGGCGTCGGATAGGTTGCTGGTGATGCCCGGGTTCGAGTCGCGGTAGAAGTTCTGGAAGAACCAGGTCTGGCCCGCGACGATGCCGCCCATGAGCGGTGTGGGCAGATCGTTCAGATCGATCGTGACCATGGAGTTACCGGTCAGACCGGCGTTCGTTACCTGACCCGGTCCGCGGTAACGCGCCAGAGCGCCGCCTAGGCACAGGTTGCCCTGGCCGATGACGTTCGGGATGAAGCCCGTGCCGCTGCCGATCACGAAGTAGTTGAAGATGCTATTCGGCAGCACCGTCGGCAGGTCGAAGCACTCCAGGGTGAAGTTGTTGGCCGACACGCTGGTGGAGCCGGAGGCCGACATGCGCGCGGGCATGCCCGTGGAGTTGGGGTTGGCCGCGCAGTAGCGCACGCCGAGTCCGCCGCAGGGGTTGGGCGCGCCGGGCGTGTCGACCACCAGGGCGTCCTTGTGGCCGGCTAGCCAGTTGCCGCCGCTGGGGCACTTGACCAGGTGCGCGGGTGCGCCGAGCATGCCCGGGCCGACGGTGGTGCCGGTGTAGATGTGGCCGCCGATTAGGAAGTTAGGATCGTCGATGAAGCCCACCGCGTCGAGCACGCTGGTCCAGGGCATGCTGTCGAGCACGCCGTCGTTGTTCACATCAAGGTCCTGGCCGAGCACGCCCGTGAACTCGCGCACCAGCATGTGGGTCACGTTGTTGTCGTTCTCGAAGTGGATGTCGGCGATCAGGTCCGGCGCGCCCAGGCTGAAGGTGCCTTCGGCGGCGACGAACAGGCCGCTAGCTCCGAATCCACGGCCGCTCAGGTCGAGGGCCATCTCCACCACGCCCGAGGGATCGGTGAAGCCGAAGTCGCCGAGTACCACATACCAAACGCCCTCGAGGGAGCCGCTGCCGCTGAGCTCGAAGTACTCCTCCACGTCCGTGCCAGGACTGTCGGTGCGAATCTCGGAGAGCAGCGCGTCGAAGGTCGGCGGCGGGCAGTCGTTGGCCTGGCCAGGCGTGTCTTCCAAGCCATTGAGATCGGCCGGACCCACGCGCCAACCGGTGGGGCAGAGGATCGCCAAGGAGGCCACGCCCATGCCGTCGGGCCCTACGATATTTGGGCTGTAGACCGGACCGAAGCCGAGGGGTCCTTGGAAGCCGAGGCTGTCCACCAGCACGCTCCAAGGCGTGAGCTCGAGGATCCCGTCGTCGTTGTTGTCGAGGTCGTCGCCGAGCATGCCGGTGAAGTCCGCCAGCAGCATGTGCGTGACGGAGTCTGTGTCGTCGAAGTCGAGCACGGTTACCAGGTCGGGCGCACCCAGGCTGAAGCTAGCTTCCGCCGCCAAGAGGAATCCGCTGCCGGGGATGGAGAGGCTCGAGAGGTCCGTGATGTGTTGCACGTCGCCCGTGCTCGAGAGCACTACGTAGGAGAGGCCAGCCAAGGAACCGGAGCCCGCCAATTCGAAGTACTCGTTGGCGTCGATGCCCGGCTCGGCGATGCGCACTTCCGAGAGCTCCGCGTCATAGCTCGGCAGGCAGCTGACCGGCGTGTAACTACCCGGGCTGCCCAGGTCGCCGCCCACGGATTGCACGCTGCCGTGGGCGTCGCCCAAGTCGGCCAGGGCCCAGTCGTAGATGTTGTTCGTTCCGAGAGTTTCTGTGCAGCCCAAGCCGGACTTGCCCAGGGTGCGGATCGTGCCGGGGAAGGCCTCGTCCCCGTAGATGATGAAGTCGTGCAAGCCGCCGAGGTCATTGAAGAGCACCACGGCATCGTTACGGCTGAAGCGCGTCAGGGTCACGTTTTGCATCAGGCTCACGCCCGACAGGTTCCAGTCGGCTGCGAAGCTGCTGATGAGGACCTCCGTGATGATCACCGACTGGCCCGGCTGGATCAGACCCAGCGGCGTCAGGTCGATGTCGAAGGGCAGGGCTAGCTCATCCGCCAAGCTCCAGCCGGTCAGGTCCACGGCCGAGGCGCCCAGGTTGGTGAGCTCTACGAACTCGCCGCCTACACCGCTGTACATGAACTCGGTGATGCGGATCTGGGGAGTGCCCGCGCCGTGCAGGGCACTGACGGGGTTCGTTGTGGCGAACAGGGCGAGGAGGGCGGAGGCTGCTAGACGTCGGTACATGGGAGAGAATCCGTAGCTTGGAGAGGCTCCGCAAAGGATAGCCCGCCCCGGGCCATCGGTCGTGGGCTACTCTTCATGTGCATGCTCCTGATACGCCAAATGACTGCTCCCCTGGCCGCTCTCCTGCTGGTTGGACCCGTACTGGCCCAATCCATCGAGGTCGATGGCGAGGATCATTGGCTCGCCGGTGGTCAAACCGGGATTCCTTCTGTCTCGAACGGGGACCGCCTAGGAAGTTCTGTGGTCGGCATTGGTGACCTGGATGGAGACGGATTTTTGGACTTCGCTCTTGGCGCTCCGGGCGACGACGACGGCGGCCGCGATCGTGGCGCCGTTTGGATCCGTTTCGGCGGCCCGAACCCGAGCACGACCAAGCTCTCCGATCTGGCCGGCAGCTTCAGCGGCACGCTCTTCGACGGCGACCGCTTTGGCTTTTCCCTGGCCAATGTGGGGGACCTGGATGGTGACGGCCGCGACGAACTCGCCGTGGGCCAACCGGGCCGCACGGACACGGGCGCCGGCTGGCCCATGGCTGCTGCTACGAACATAGGCGGCGGCATCCCCGGCGGCTTCGAGCCCAGCGGCTGCGCCTGGCACGCGGGCCTCGAGCGCCTGGTGGTCGTCGACGACGGTGGCCTGATGGCTTTGATCACGGCCGATGGTCAGGTGACCGGTCTGTTTGTGGTCGGCGGCGACCTGGAAGCCGTCTGCGTCTCGGACCCCACCAGCACCATCGTGCACGTGGGCCGCGAAGAGCCCGCCGAAGTGGTCGCCTTCGACCTCTCCACCGGCAGCATCGTCGGCCTCTCCTACGATCTCACTCCGTGGATGAATGGCTTGGGTCAAGGACTCGAAGCCATGACCTTCGTAGACGGCGTCTTCTACGCCGGCTTGCAACGCACGGGCCAGATCTACCGCTTCACCTTCGGCGCGAACGGCGCCGTCACGCACCTAGGCACCCTGCCGCCCATCAGCGGCCGCGACGATATTTCGGGCCTGCACTACTCGCCTGAATCCGGCCTGCTCTACGCGCTCTACGATCCGGACGACCTGCTGGTGGAAGCCACCTTGGACGGCGTCCTGCGCCGCGCCCGGCTCTTGCCCCTGGGCGAGCAAGAAGGCATCGCACTCTTGCCCCATTGCCCGGCCCCCGGCGGGCGCCTGATGATCGCCGAGGACCTAGGCCCCATATCGCGCTTCGACGACTTCCCCGCTGGTTGCGACACCAGCGGCGAACTCTGGGGCCGCGGCTCGGTTTGGATCCTCTTCCTGGAAGCCGACGGCAGCGTGCGCACCCAACTGCGCCTCGGCCACGGCTCCGGCGGCATGCCCGCCGCGCTGGCCGCCGGCGACGCCTTCGGCTTCAGTCTCGCCGCCGCTGGTGACCTCGACGGCAACGGCACCCCCGAGCTCTTCGTGGGCGCGCCCCATGACGACGGCGGCGCGGGCATCTGGTCCCAACGTGGCGCCGTTTGGAGCCTCTCCCTCAACACTGACGGCAGCGCTGCCAGCGCCACGCGCTTGAGCCCCGGCAGCGCCGGCATCCCCGGTGCCCTCAGCAACCAAAGCGCCTTCGGAGCCGGCCTCGCCACCCCGGGCGATTGGGATGGCAACGGCATGGGGGACTTGGTCGTCTCCGCCCCCGGCGCCAGCGGCGGCGGCAACGCCCGCGGCGAACTCTGGAGCCTCTCCCTAAGCAGCCCGAGCCAAGCCCAAGCCGTCAGCCGCATCCACTCCAGCCTCGGCGGCGGCCCCTCCGTTCTCGATGGCGCCGCCCTTGGCTCCGGCCTGGCCGCAGCTCCGAGCTCTGCCCTCGGCGGTGCCCCGGCCCTAGTCGCCGGCGCGCAATCGGCCACGGGCGGCGAGCTCTGGCTCCTAGGCCTAGACGCTGGCGGCGCCGCTCAAGAAGCGCACCTGATCGCCGCCGGCAGCGCCGGTTTCACGGGTCCCACCGCCCCCGGCGACACCTTCGGCCGCAGCTTCGCCATAGCTGGCGACCTCGACAGCGACGGCCTCCCCGACCTGCTCGTCGGCGCCCCCGGCGACGACACCAGCGGCCCGGACGAGGGCGCCCTCTGGCGCCTCGACCTCGACCGTCAAGGCCTAGGCACCAACTCCTGCTTCGGCGACGGCCCTTGCCCTTGCGGCAACAACGCCCCCGCCCCCGGCGGCT